>NZ_RFFJ01000060.1 GCF_003696235.1 Streptomyces triticirhizae | reverse complement strand
CGCGGGGGCGCGCGGCCCCTCGGGGGCGGGGGCGCGTTGCCCAGTGCCGCGCGCTGATCGCGCGCCATACGCGCCGGTCCGGCGCCGCGTGCGCGGCGGCCACGGCCGCCCCCGCGGAGCGGAACCGACCGTTCCAACCGGGTCTATAAGGTGTGCGGCATGACTGACAACGGGGAAAAGGACCTCTCGCCCACGGCCCCCGAAGTCCCCATATCGGGGACCGCGCCACCCGCGCCGTCCGAGGCGCCCGTGAACGCGGAGCGTCGGGTCGCGGTGCGGGTGCGCGGGCTGTGGAAGAGCTTCGGGGAGCAGGTGGCCGTCTCCGGGGTTGATCTCGACCTGCCGGCCGGCCACTTCGTCGGCCTGGTGGGGCCCAACGGCGCCGGCAAGACCACCACCCTGTCGATGCTCACCGGACTGCTGAGGCCCGACTCCGGCACGGTCGAGGTGGTCGGCCGGGACGTCTGGCGGGACCCGGTCGACATCAAGGCCAGGATCGGGGTGCTGCCCGAGGGCCTGCGGCTCTTCGAGCGGCTCTCCGGGCGGGAGCTGCTCACCTACATGGGCCGGATGCGCGGCCTGGACCCGGCCGAGCTGGAACGCCGCGGCGACCAACTGCTCGACGTCCTCGACCTGTCGACCGCGCAACACAAGCTGGTCGTCGACTACTCGACCGGGATGCGCAAGAAGATCGGCCTGGCCACCGCGCTGCTCCACAACCCGGAAGTGCTCTTCCTTGACGAGCCGTTCGAGGGCGTGGACCCGGTCTCCGCGCAGGTCATCAGGGGCGTGCTGGAGCGCTATATCGCGTCGGGCGCCACCGTCGTCTTCTCCAGCCATGTGATGGAGCTGGTCGAGTCGCTCTGCGACTGGGTCGCGGTGATGGCGGCGGGCCGCATCAGGGCGCACGGGCCGACCGCCGAGGTGCGCGGGGACGCCGAGTCGCTGCACCACGCGTTCCTCGAACTCGTCGGCGCCCAGGGCAACCCAGCCGGCACCCGGCTCGACTGGCTGGGCGGCGCCGGATGAGCGCGGCCGAGCCGACCGCCCGGCGTCCCGCCGCGCTGTCCACGGGCGCCATCACCGGCGTCTTCGTCCGGCTCAAGCTGGCGCTGCTGCGGAACGGGATGCGGCAGTCGTCGGGCCGGTCCACCGCGTTCGTCGGCACCCTCGTGCTGGCCGTTCTCTTCGGCGCCCTGGGGCTGTTGGGGATGCTGGCGCTGCGCGGCAACGAGTACGGGCCCGACACCGGCGTGGTGCTGGTGGCGATGATCGCCCTCGGCTGGATGTTCCTGCCGCTGTTCATCGGGGTGGACGAGACCCTGGACCCGGGCCGCCTGGCGATGCTGCCGCTGCGCCCGGGCCCGCTGCTGGTCGCGCAGCTGACCAGCGGACTGGTCGGCGCCGGGCCGCTGTTCACGCTGCTGCTGGTGCTCGGCTCGATGCTGGTGGCGGTGCACGGCGGGGCGGCGGCGCTGGCCGCCGTGGTCGCGGCGCCGCTGACGTTGCTCTTCTGCGTCACCCTCACCCGGGCCCTGGCCACCGCCAACGCCCGGCTGTTGACCAGCCGCAGGGGCCGCGACCTGGCCGTGCTGAGCGGTCTTGTGGTGGCGTTCGGCCTCCAGGGGCTCAACCTGGGGCTGAGCCGGATGACCGACGAGGACGGCAGCCTGGCGCCGATGCGCACCATGGCCGACGTGCTGGGTTGGCTGCCGCCGGCCACCGCCGCGCGGGCGGTGCGGCTGGCGGACGAGGGCTCGACGGCGTGGGCCGCGCTGGCGCTGGCCGCGACCGCCGCCTCCTGGGTGCTGCTGTTGCTGTGGTGGCGGCGCACCCTGACCGCGTTGCTCACCGCGCCCGACGCCTCGACCCTCCAGCCGGCGCCGGACGCCGCCGGGCGCGAACGCGCCGGCCGCGAGCGGGGGTTGACCGGCTGGCTGCCGACCGGCCGCACCGGCACGGTGATCGTGCGGGTGCTGCGGCACGCCTGGCGCGACCCCAAGGCCAAGATGAGCTGGGCCACCTCGCTCGGCATGGCGCTGCTGCTGCCGGTGGTGTTCGGCCTCCAGGGCCAGGGCAGCGTCTATCTGGCCTGCTGGGCCGCCGGGATGCTGGGGCTGTTGATGTACAACCAGTTCGGCGGCGACTACAGCGCCTTCTGGCTGGTGGCGCAGACCATCCAGTCGCCGAGGGACGCTTTCGTCGAGCTGCGGGCCAGGACCCTGGCGATCTGCCTGCTGGGGCTGCCGCTGCTGCTGGTGGTGGTGCTGGGGACGGCGGCGCTCTTCGACGACTGGGAGTCGCTGCCGACCGGCCTGGGGCTCTGTCTGGCGCTGATGGGCGCGCTGTTGGCGCTGGGCGCGGTGACCACGGCCTGGCTGCCGTACTCGATCCCACAGGAGGGCGCGATGAAGAACGCCGCGCCGGGGCAGGGCGGGCTGGCCTGGGGCGGCATCCTGCTCGGGATGGTGGTCGGGGGCGTGTTGACGGTGCCGGTCTGGCTGTTGGCGAACGCGTTGCACGGCGAGCCCGCCGGCTGGTTGCTGCCGCCGGTGGGGCTCGTCTGGGGCGGGGGCCTGTGCTGGCTGGCGCTGGTGCTGGCGGCCCGCCGCACGGCGGCCACCCTGCCGGAGATCCTCGCGGCGGTGACCAGGGCCTGACCCGGCCGGCTGACCGCCGCCCCGGAGACGACGACGGCCGGCCCGCCCCCGACCGCGGGGGCGGGCCGGCCGCTTCGGGCCCGTGAGCGGGCGGCGCCCTGACCGGGCGGCGTCAGCCCAGGAACGCGCCGGACTGGAGGTCCTCGATGGTGATGACCTCGGCGTCCGACGGCCGGTCGCTCGGCACCGGCTCGTTGAACGCGCTGAAGTCGATCGTGCCGGCCCCGGTGGTGGCGTCCCGGTTCTCGATGCGGAGGGGGAACGGCTCGCCCTCGCTGGCGACCAGGATGGTGGCGTCCTCGCCCTCGTTGAGCGTGACGACGGGGGTGCCGTCGACCTCGGTCGGGTCGCCCAGCGTCATCCCGGTGGCGGAGGCGCCCGGGCCCATCTCGGAGAGGAAGGACTCCAGGTTGCACGACTCGACGGACGAGTTCATCGGCTCCTCGTTGGCGGGGCCGTAGAGGAAGAACCCGTCGAGCTGGCCGAGGATCTCCTGGTCGGAGATGCCGGCGGCGGTCTGCCAGAACTGGGTGTCGGGGCGCAGCCACGCCTCGTCGCCCAGCTTGATGATCTCGAAGGAACCTTGCGAACTCATCGAGATGGAGCCCGCGCAGTCGCCGTCGCGGCTGAGGTGGAGGTCGATCCCCATCTGCTCGCCGGCCTGGTCGATGTCGCCAACCATGCGGAGGGAGTCGGCGCCCATCAGGGCGTCGAAGGCCTGGTCGGCGATCTCGTCGGCCGAGGCGCCGCCGAAGGCGTCACCACCGGTCTCCTCGTCGTCGCCCGGCTGCTCCTCGGCGGGGCTTTCGGACTCGGTGGAGGAGTTCTCCTCCTCGTTGCTGTCGTCGCTGGAACAGCCGGCCAGCGCGACCATCGCGGCCGTGGCCATGGCGGCCGCGGCCACACGGGTGCGTCGGGTTATGAGACTCATCGGGCCCCCCGGTGAGAGAGTGAAAGGATCATCAAGAGGCACCAACCCACGTCGGCACCAGGGGTCACGTTATCAACGCGCCCTCGACGAAATGCCGGAGAGTCTCCCGCCATGCGGTCGGCCGCTCCCTTTGCGGCAAGTGCCCAGCTCCCGGCGCATCCGCGTACCGGCCACGGGGCAGCGCCCGCACCATCTCCCGCGCCTCCGCCCGCCCCAACTCGCCGTCCACGCCGCGCACCACCAGCGTGGGGCAGGAGACCTCCGCCAACTCCTCCCAGTGCGCGTCGTGCGCGAAGCCCTCCCTGATCTCCCGGATCTGGTCCCGGCTGAAGACCGGCCGCCAGCCGTCCGGCCGCCGCGCCATCACCTCCCCGAAGAACCAACCCCGGGCCGGCTGCGGGGCGTTGAGCGAAGGATCGCGCTCGCCGAACCAGGCGCGGACCTCCTCGACCGAGGAGAACGGCAGCGGCCAGGAGCCCAACCAGCGCCGCCAGCGGCGCTGCGCCTCGGCGCCGATCGCGGAGGCCCGCATCTCGCAGATCACCAGCGCCCGCACCAGATCCGGCCGGCGGGCCGCCAGCCGCCAGGCCGTGAGCGCCCCCATGCCGTGCCCGACCAGCAGCACCGGCGCCAGGCCGAGCCGCTCCACCACCGCCTCCGCGTCCGCGACGAAGGCCGCCCCGTCGAACGGACCGCCCGGCGGCTTGCCACTGCGGCCGTGCCCCCGCTGGTCCAGCGCGACGGCCCGGAACCGCGAGGCGAGCCAGCGCCCCGTCTCCTCCCAGTGCCCCGCGTGCCCCATCAGCCCGTGCAGCAACAGGGCCCCCGGCCTGCCCCCCGGACCTCGCCCGAACTCCCGCGCCACCAACGGCAGTTCGCCGAACCCTCGCACCTCGATCGCTCGCCCCATCGGCCCGCCCCTCCTTCCCGTCTCCCGGTCATCGCCACCCCAGAATACCGAACAGGTATTCGAGCATGGCCGGTGTCGAGGGCATCTCACCCGATGGAGCGAGGGAGTTGACCAGAGTTGACGCAACGGGCCGCGCGGCAGGGGCCGTTCGAACGGTGGCGGGGCCCGGGAGGGTGCGCGGACACACGGAACGGGCGCGGGAACCCTCAGGTCCCCGCGCCCGTTCGACGCGCTCTCCGCGCCGCGTGCGCGCTCCGCCAGCCGCCCCGGCTCGGGCCCCGGCTCAGGCCTTGGCGACGAAGACGTGCATCGCGACCTGCTGCTCCAGCTCGGCCGACTCGCCGCCACTGCCCACCTGGACGGCGCCGGCCCCGGCCGAGGTCACGCTCACCGAGGCGCCGGGCTGCACGCCCGCCCGCCGCAGCGTGTGCATCACCTGGGCGTCCGTCTGCACGGGCTCCCCGATCCGCCGAACGATCACGGTCTTGCCGCCGTCCACGTCCAGCTCCGAGAGCGCCACCACGCCCTCGGCGAGGAACGGATCGGGCGCGCCCTTCTCCCCCAGCTCCTCAAGGCCGGGGATCGGGTTCCCGTAGGGGGACTCCGTCGGGTGGTTCAGCAGCTCCAGCACCCGCCGCTCCACGGCGTCGCTCATCACGTGCTCCCAACGGCACGCCTCGGCGTGCACCTGCTCCCACTCCAGGCCGATCACGTCGACCAGCAGACACTCGGCGAGCCTGTGCTTGCGCATCACCCGCTGGGCCAGCCGGCGCCCCTCCTCGGTCAGCTCCAGATGCCGGTCGCCGGCGATGGTGAGCAGGCCGTCCCGCTCCATCCTGGCCACCGTCTGGCTCACCGTGGGGCCGCTCTGCTCAAGCCGCTCGGCGATGCGGGCACGCATCGGAACCACCCCTTCTTCCTCCAGCTCCAGAATGGTGCGGAGGTACATCTCGGTGGTGTCGATCAGTCCGGACATAAGTGCCCCTCGATTTCTCGTGCGGTGGCCCTGTTGCAATTCTGACGCACTGCGCCGACAACGGACCCGGCCGCGGGCGACCCAGCGCACATATTGACACCGAACTGGTCTGGACCATTACGGTGTGCCTTGACCAAGCCCCGGACCGCCGCCGGCCTACACAGCAAGGGACGCCCGCAGATGCGCGAAGAAACCCTCGCCCACCAGTTCTTCGATGCCGCGATCGAGCTGCTGTGCCGGGTCAGAGACCAGGAGGCGGGGAACATCGCCGAGGCCGCCACACTGATCGCCAACACGGTGAGCGGCGGCGGCAAGGTGTTCGCCAGCGGCGCCGGACACTCGGCACTCCCCGCCCAGGACCTAGTCTACCGGGCAGGGGGGATGGCCCTGGTCAATCTTCTGGCCATCCCCGGCACCACCGGCGTCGACGTCTCCCCGGCCACCCTGGGCAGCGCGCTGGAACGGGTCAGCGGGCTGGCTCCCGCCACCCTCGACAACAGCCCGGCGGCCCCCGGCGACCTGCTCATCGTGATCTCGCTCTCCGGCCGGAACACCCTGCCGATCGAGCTGGCCCAGCACGCGCGGGAACGGGGGCTGACCGTGCTCGGCGTCACCTCCGTCGGCTACGCCACCGGCACCGCTTCCCGCCACCCCTCGGGGACGTTCCTCAAGGACCACTGCGACCTCGTCCTCGACAGCGCCATCCCGATCGGCGACGCGACGCTCACCAGCGAGGGCATCGGGGCACCCTTCGCCCCGGCCTCCACGGTGGTGACGTGCGCGCTGCTCCAGGCGGTCTTCGCGGAGGCCGCCGGCCGCCTCGCGGAACGCGGCATCGAACCGCCGCTGCTCCGCTCGGCCAACGTGGACGGCGGCGGCGCGTGGAACGAGCGCGTCTACCGCGAACACAGCGACCAGATCCTCTGGCGCCGCTGACCCCCCGCCGGGGCGCGGCCCCGTGCCGCGACCCGCGACCAACCCGGCCGAAAGAAGAGCGTCATGCGTCCCTCCTCGCCCCTCTACACCCTCTACACCAGGCGGCTGCGCCGGCGGGTCGCCGCGGGCCCGTTGCCGGAACACATCGGGTTGATCATGGACGGCAACCGGCGCTGGGCCCGTCAGATGGGCCTCGCCCACCCGGGCCTGGGCCACCAGCGGGGCGCCGACCATGTCGAGGAGGTCCTCTCCTGGTGCGAGGCGTTGGCGATCCGGCACGTCACCGTGTTCGTCTGTTCCACGGAGAACCTCACCGGGCGCGGTGAGGCGGAGGTCGCGTCGCTCATGCGGATCATCGAGCGGGTCGCCGCCGAGCACCTCGCCCGCCCGGACGCCCGTTGGCGGCTGCATGTCGCCGGCTCACTCGACCTCCTGCCCGACTCCACCGCGCGTGCCCTGAAGGAGGCCGTCGAGGCCACCCGCGACTGCCCGACCGGCGCGCACCTGACGTTGGCCATCGGCTACGGCGGCCGGCAGGAGGTGGTGGACGCCGTGCGCGACCTGCTGCACGAGCGGGCCGCCGCCGGGCGGGAACTGGGCGAGGTGGCCGACGAGTTGACCGCCGAGGATCTGGCCGGCCACCTGTATGTCACGGGCCACCCCGACCCCGACCTCATCATCAGGACCAGCGGCGAACAGCGGATGTCGAACTTCCTGCTGTGGCAGAGCGCCCACTCGGAGCTGTACTTCTGCGACGCCTACTGGCCGGCCTTCCGGGAGATCGACTTCCTGCGGTCCCTGCGCGGCTTCGCCGGCCGCGGGCGGCGCCGCGGGGCCTGAGCGTCCGGACCGGTCAGCAGCCGCCGAGGAGGCGGGAGAGGTCGATGGCGGCGCCGACGCGCAGGGCGACCTCCTCGCCGTAGGCGGCGTCGAGGCGGTCGAACGGGCGGCGGCCGGCCCCGCGCAGGAAGGTGAGGGCGCCCAGCACCCGGCCCCTGCTGCGCAGCGGAACGCACAGCGCGTGCTCCGCGTCGGCCGGCCAGCGGTGGTCCTGCGCCCAGGCGGACCGGGAGACGCCTCCGGTGGCGCGGACCGGCACCGCGCAGTCCACGGCCTGGAGGGCCGGGTGCCCGGCGCGGTACCGGATGACCAGCCCCCGCGTGCTCTCCCGGCCGGCGAAGGTGCCGGGGCTCTCGGCGATCCGGACCAGCCCGCCGCCCTCGCCGGTGACGTCGAGCAGCGCGTGTTCGGCGAAGCCGGGCAGCGCGTAGTGCAGGTGCAGCACGGCGGCGTCCAGCGGGTCGGCGCAGTCGGCGGCCGCCCGGGCGGCGCGGCTGAGCTGGCTGTCGCGGAACCGTTGCCTGGCCGCGCCCTGACCGACCCGCTTGGCCTGGGTGGCGTCCTGGAAGACCCAGGCCACGCCGAGCGGCACCGGGTCGCCGGTGACCGGGGAGCCGAGTTGGAGGAAGCCGCTCACCAGGCAGCGGCGTTCCTCCGTCGGTCCCGCGCCGAACGGGGCGGGGCCGGCGCCGAGTTGGTCGTCGCGCAGGGTCAGCCACAGCTCGACGGGCTCCCTGGGCGGCTGGCCGGCCAGGGTGTGCTCCAGCGCGCTCTCCAGTTCGTCGAGGCCGGCGGTGATGAACTCCGCCAGCGGCTCCCCCAGCATGTCGACCTGGGCGACCGAAAGCGCCGACGCCGCACGGCCGTTGACCGCGACGGTGCGCAGGTCGGGGTCGACGAGCAGCATCCCGAAGGGGGCGTCGCCGAGCAGCGCGTCGCTCAGGGCGAGGTTGCGCTCCAGGTCGAGTTGGGCGAGCGCCTCGCCGAAGGCGCAGTAGACGCCGACGGGCCGCCCCTCGGCGTCGCGGACGGCCGTGGTGGTGGCGCGCATCAGGACCCGGGAGCCGTCCGCGCGGAAGAGGGGGATCTCCCGCGTCTGGCGGCTGGGGCCGTTCGGCCCGCCGGGCGCTGTCCGCAGGACGGACAGCAGGCGGCGGGTGATGTCGTCGGCGTCCGCGTCGCGGACCAGCCAGCCGCCGAGGCCCTCGCGGCCGACGGCCTGGGCCGCCGGCCAGCCCAGCAGCCGGGTGGCGCGCTCGTTCCAGTGGGTGACCCGGCCGGTGGTGTCGAGGGCGAGGAGGGCGGCCTCCATGCCGTCGAGCAGCGCGGCCAGCAGCCGCTGGTCGGACACCAGGAACGGGGCGGGCGCCTCGTCGTCGAGATCGCGGTGTTCGGTGGGACCGGAACGTTCGGGGTGCTCGGCGTGGCCGGAACGAGCGGCCTCGGAGTGGAGCGCCTTGGAGTGGGCTGCCTCGGAGTGTGTGGTCACCTGCTGTACCCCCAGCACAGGAGAGTGGGCACCGGTCGCGTGCGCGCCGAACCATTCAACTGCACGGTGACGTCCGTCACATAGGGTTTCAACCAATCTCGTTGCCGCACCGAGACCCGGGCCGCGCACGGGTGCGGAACGGGGGCCGAAATTCCCTTGGCGCCGGGCGGGGGCGTCGCCTAACGTCTGGGGTACACGAGAAGGGAGGTGGTTCGGCGAATGTATGACAACCGGACGCGTGAGGTGACTGCGGCCTAGGTCGCTGGTTCACACGACACGTGGCGAAGCCGGCGCCGCCGGCCAATCCCAGGCAGTCACCCGATCCGCGAGCCGCCGGTAAGTCCGGCCGGCTCCCCGAGCCCCCAGGGGCGAGGGGACCAAAGGCTCGCGGATCGTTTTTCTGCGTTCAGGGGCAGGGCGGGGGCAGGTTCAGCGGGTTCAGGGGCAGAGCCGCTCGACCGACCAGCCGCCGTCGGCGCGGACGTAGCGCAGCCGGTCGTGGAGCCGGTTGGCCCGGCCCTGCCAGAACTCGACCGTCTCCGGGGCGACCCGGTAGCCGCCCCAGTTGGGCGGGGCCGGCACGTCCTCGCCCTCCGGGTAACGGGCGGCCAGCTCCGCGTACATCCCGTCGAGCGCCGCGCGGGAGGCGACGGGCGCCGACTGCTCGCTGGCCCAGGCGCCCAGCTGCGAGCCGTGCGGGCGGGTGCGGAAGTACGCCACCGTCTCGTCCCTGCCGGTGCGGGTCACCGTGCCGGTGACGATCACCTGGCGGGCGATCGGGTGCCAGGGGAACAGCAGCGAGGCGCGCGGGTTGGCCTCGATCTCGCGGCCCTTGCGGGAGGCGTAGTTGCTGAAGAAGACGAAGCCCCGCTCGTCGAAGCCCTTGAGGAGAACGGTGCGCTGGCTGGGCGCGCCCGTCGCGTCGGCCGTGGCCACCACCATGGCGTTGGGCTCGTTGAGCCCGCTGGCGACGGCGTCGTCGAACCAGCGGCGGAACTGCTCGATCGGCAGGTCCGCCAGCTCCTCCTCGCCCAGCCCGGCCGCCCGGTAGCGCACGCGCATCGCCGCGAGGTCGGGGCGCGGGGCGGCGTCGTCGGGCGGGGTGGACGCGATCGACGGGGTCGGGGCCTCGGCGCGGGGGGCCTCGGCGAGCGGTGCCGGGGCGCCGCGACGGGGGCGGGGGCCGCGCCCGGCGCGGGGTCGGCGGGGACGGTCGGCGTTCTCGGCGTGGGACACGGCCCATATCTTGCAACATGGGGCTGACAGTGGCGGCCACGCCGGGGATTCGTTCCCGCGCCCCCTTCCTGGTGGACACGCCTGGTTAAGGTGGCCGCCAGACAGTCCGCGCCAGCAGGACCGCCGCACGAGGAGCCGCTGATGTCGACCGACTTCGTTCCCGGCCTTGAGGGGGTCGTCGCCTTCGAGACGGAGATCGCCGAACCCGACCGGGACGGCGGCTCGTTGCGCTACCGGGGCGTGGACATCGAACACCTGGTGGGCACGGTGTCCTTCGGCCAGGTGTGGGGCCTGCTGGTGGACGGCGCGTTCGAGCCGGGGCTGCCGCCGGCCGAGCCGTTCCCGATCCCGGTGCGCTCGGGGGACGTCCGGGTGGACGTGCAGTCCGCGTTGGCGCTGCTCTCCCCCGCGTGGGGGCTGCGCCCGCTGCTGGACATCGACGCGGCGCGGGCCAGGGACGACCTGGCGCGGGCCGCGGTGATGGCGTTGAGCTTCGTGGCGCAGTCGGCGCGCGGCCCGGGGCTGCCGATGGTGCCGCAGCGGGAGATCGACCGGGCGGACTCCATCACCGAACGGTTCCTGCGGCGCTGGCGCGGCGAGCCCGACCCGCGCCATGTCGCGGCGTTGGACGCCTACTGGATCTCGGCGGCCGAACACGGGATGAACGCCTCGACGTTCACCGCCCGGGTGATCGCCTCGACGGGCGCCGACGTCGCGGCCGCGCTGTCGGGCGCGGTGGGCGCGATGTCGGGGCCGCTGCACGGCGGGGCGCCGTCGCGGGTGTTGGGGATGCTGGAGGAGATCGAACGCACCGGGGACGCCGAGGGCTATGTGCGGCGGAAGCTGGACGCCGGCGAGCGGCTGATGGGCTTCGGCCACCGGGTCTACCGGGCGGAGGACCCGCGCGCCCGCGTGTTGCGGCGCACCGCTCGGGAGTTGGGGGCGCCGCGCTTCGAGGTCGCGGAGGCGCTGGAGCGCGCGGCGCTGGCCGAGCTGGCCCAGCGGAGGCCGGACCGGGTGCTGGCGACCAATGTCGAGTTCTGGGCGGCGGTGGTGCTGGACTTCGCCGAGGTGCCGGCCGAGATGTTCACGGCGATGTTCACCTGTGCCAGGACGGCCGGCTGGTCGGCGCACATTCTGGAGCAGAAGCGCACGGGGCGGCTGGTGCGCCCCTCCGCGCGCTATGTCGGTCCGCCGGCGCGCGAGCCGGGTGCCGTGGCCGGCTACCCGGGCTGAACGACGCGCCGGCGGGCCGGCCCTCGTGGTCTCCCGCCCCCGTCGCCCGGTCAGGCCGGCGGCTCGGCCGGGATGGCGTGCAGCTCGACCGGCTCGTTGCTGGGGGCGCCGCCGGGGCCGGGACAGGTGGAGATGTGGTGGGCGATCTCGACGGCGCGCTCGTGGCTGGCGACGTCGATCACCCAGTAGCCGGCGAGGAAGTCCTCGGTGACGGCGTGCGGGCCCTCGGTGACCTCGGGCTTCCCGCCGTCGGTGGCGCGGACGGTGGTGACGGCGCTCGGGCCGCCGAGGCCCTGGCCCTCGACCCACTCGCCGCGCTCCTGGAGCTCCTTGTTGAGCGTCTCCATGAAGGTGAACATGGCCCGCATGTCCTCGGGGCTGTAGGCGGCCATGTCGGCGTCGAAGGTGGCGGTCCTGGCGAAGATCTGAACCATGTACCGCATCGGAAGCTCCCTGGGTGGGTGGCGAGTTGCCGGGGTTGTTGTCCTGTTGTCAGGGCAGACCGGGGACCGCGCGGAAACTCATCGGCGGCGCGGGAGAGGGTTTCGCGGGCCCGGTTCGTAGGGTGGGGCGATGAGCACACTTGCCGACGCGCGCGCCTTCCTCATCGCCGACGTCTTCACCGACCGCCCCTTCGGCGGCAACCAGCTGGCGGTGCTGCCGGAGGCCGACGGCCTCACCGACGCCCAGCTCCAGGCGCTGGCGCGGGAGTTCAACTACTCCGAGTCGGTCTTCGTCCTGCCGCCCGAGGACCCGGCGCACAGCGCCAGGCTGCGGATCTTCACGCCGGAGCGGGAGTTGCCGTTCGCCGGGCACCCGACGGTCGGGGCGGCGGCGGTGCTGGTGGGTCAGGGGCTGCTGGACCCGGCGGCGACCGGCGGGCGGGTGCTCTTCGAGGAGGGCGTCGGCCTGGTGGCGGTCGAGGTGGCCGGCTCGTTCGCGCGGCTGACGCTGACCTCGCCGTATCTGCGCGCGGAGGAGCCGCCGGCGCGGGCGGCGGTGGCTGCGGCGCTGTCGCTGCCCGAGGGGGAGGTGCTGGACTGCTGGTACGGCGGGGTGGGGCTGCGGTTCTGCTATGTGCTGCTGACCGGGCGGGACGCGGTGGACCGGGCGGCGCTGGACCGGGCGGCCTGGGCGGCCGGCCTCGCGGGCGGCTGGGCGGAGGATCTCCACGTCGGCGCCGGTGAGTTGGCGGACGGCGGGCGGGTGTACGCGCGGTGCTTCGTGCCGTCGATGGGCGTGCCCGAGGACCCGGCGACCGGCTCGGCGGCGGCCGGGCTGGTCGCGGGGCTGGTCGCGCGGCCGGGGCGGGAGCCGGCCGAGCCGGCGGGCGAGGTGCGGCTCACGGTGGAGCAGGGCGTGGCGATGGGCCGGCCCAGCGTGATCGAGGCGTCGGCCCGCTGGCGGGAGGGCCGGCTGTCGGAGGTCTCGGTGGGCGGCCACACGGTGCTGACCGCGACGGGGCTGGTCTCGCCCGGGCCGGCCTGAGGCGACGCGGGCGGGCCGGGTCCACTCCTCGCGACGGCGGCCGGCGGGCGCCCGGGGTCTCCCCTCCCGGCAGGCGACGGGAGACCCCGGGCGGGTACGGGTCAGCCGGCCGCGACCTCGCTGCGGCCCGGCCGTTCCTCGGAGCCGTCGTCGTCGGGGTCGGTGTTGAGGGACAGCACCAACTCCTCGCTCTCGGCGGTGCCTTCGGGCTTGAGGAAGCCGATGCCCAGGTAGAGCACCAGCGAGGTCAGCAGCGGCAGGCCCACGATCGCGGCCTCCGTCGAGCCGTCGATCTGGTAGCGCACCACGTACCAGACGAGCAGCCCGCCGGCCCAGGAGACGATCGCCGCCGTCGGGCCGATCCTGCGGAACCAGGGCAGCAGCCCCAGCATCAGCGGGATGGAGATCGGCCCCATGGTGGCGGCGACGAGTTGTACCACGGTGTCGAGGACGAAGCCCTCTCCCCTGGTGGTGATCGCGATCGTCATGCTGAGGCTGACGAAGAGCACGGTGGTGACGCGGGCGAACGTCAGCTGGGCGCGCTCGGTGAGGCGGCGGACCTTCGGCACCAGCACGGGCGCGATGTCGCGGGTGATGACGGCGGTGATCACGTTGGAGTCGGAGGCCACCATCGCCATGGTGTGGGAGAAGAACCCGGCCAGCATCAGCCCGATCAGGCCGGCGGGCAACAGCTCCTTGGAGAGCGCCACATAGGACTCCTCGCCGGCGGTCAGCCCGGGCACGATCAGCGGCGCGGCGACCATCGGCAGGAACAGGATCAGCGGCCACACCAGCCAGAGACCGCAGGACAGCAGCGCCGAGCGCCTGGCCTCGGTGCCGGAGGGCGCGGCCATGTAGCGCTGCGCCAGGTTCCACATGCCGCCGTTGTACTCGAAGGTCTTCACGAAGAGGAACGCGATGATCAGCCAGGTGGTGACGGAGCCGGCGACCGGGTCGCCGTGGCCGTCGGGCAGGTCGCCCCACATGGTGAACGGGAAGTCGGCGCCGAGTTCGATCATCACCGCGACCAGCATCGCGAAGCCGGCGACCGCCTGGACCACGAACTGGCCCATGTCGGTCAGCACGTCGGCCCACAGGCCGCCGACCGTCATGTAGGCCATGGTGGCGATGCCGGTGAAGATGATGCCGACCTCCAGCGGGATGTCGGCGAAGCCCTTCAACAGGACGGAGATCGCGACCCACTTGGCGGCGATGTCCACGACCTTGAGCGCGGCGCCGCTGTAGGCGAGGACCTGCTGGGTGGGCAGGTTGTAGCGGCGGGCCAGGTACTCCAGCGGGGACTTCACGTCGTGCTTGGCGCGCAGCCGGTTCCAGCGGGCGGCGAAGAGGAACGCGCCGATGCCGACGCCGAGGCCGATGGTCAGCGGCCACCAGAAGTAGACGGTGATCCCGTCGTTGTAGGCGACGGCGGCGAAGGCCACGAACATCACCGCGCTGTAGCCCGACATGTGGTGCGAGATGCCGGAGAGCCACCACGGTATTCGGCCTCGCGCGGTGAAGAAGTCGGCCACGGTGTGGACGCGTTGCTTGGACCACCAGCCGATGGCGACCACGACGAGGAAGTAGCCGGCGACCACGATCCAGTCGAGTGCGGACATCGCGGCTCCTAAGGGGAGGGGGCGGGGAGGTGGGGGCGGCGGCCGGGTTCGGGCCCGCCGCCTGCGCGCCGGGCCGTGGCCCGACTCACCAGTGCGCGCGCCGGGGCTGGAACGCCGGGTCGGCGCGCCTCATGTAGGCGGTGTCGTCCCGGCGTTCGACGCCGCAGCGCAGGTAGTTCTCGTGCAGCGCGGCCAGCGCGTCCCGGTCGAGTTCGACGCCGAGCCCGGGCGCCTCGGGGAGCGGCACGGCGCCGTCGACGAAGCGGAGGGCGCCCGGGAGAACGACGTCCTGGCCCTGCTGCCAGGGGGTGTGGGTGTCGCAGGCGTGGGTGAGGTTGGGGACGGCGGCGGCCAGGTGGGTCATGGCGGCGAGGCTGATGCCGAGGTGGGTGTTGGAGTGCATGGACAGTTCGAGGCCGAACGTGTCGCAGAGCGCGGCGACCTGGGTGGAGCGCAGCAGGCCGCCCCAGTAGTGGTGGTCGGTGAGGAGCACGCCGATGGCGCCCTGGGCGATGGCGGGCGGCAGGTGCGCGTGGGTGACCACGCACATGTTGGTGGCCAGCCTCATCGGGACCTCGGGCGCGACCTTGGCCATGCCGGCGATCTCGGGGGTCGGGTCCTCCAGGTACTCCAGCACGCCGTCGAGGGCCTTGCCGACGCGGATCGAGGTGGCGGGCGTCCAGGCGGCGTTGGGGTCGATGCGCAGCGGGAGTTCGGGGAACGCGTCGCGCAGCGCGAGCACGGCCTCGATCTCGTCGTCGGGCGGCAGGACGCCGCCCTTGAGCTTGATGGAGCCGAAGCCGTACGCGTCGATGAGGAGTCGGGCCTGGGCGACGATGCCCTCGGGGTCCAGCGCGGCGCCGAACCGGTCCTCGTCCGCGCCGGGGTGGGCGGCCCACTTGTAGAAGAGGTAGGCGCTGTAGGGAACGGCGTCCCGCACCGGGCCGCCGAGCAGGTCGGCGACGCGCAGCCCGGCGGCCCTGCCCCTGATGTCGAGGCAGGCGACCTCGAACGGGGAGAAGACGGCGTCCACGGTCTTCTGGTTGCTGCCGGCGCCGGTCAGGCCGTGCTGGTCGACGAAGACGTCGCCGCCGATGGTGGCGGCGACGGCGGCGTACTGCGCGTGGTGGGCGTGCACGTCGAGCCCGACGAGGGCGGGGGCGACGGCGCGCAGGCGCTCCAGGTGGGAGCGGTCGCCATAGGTCTCGCCCAGGCCGCTGAGCCCTTCGTCGGTGACGACCTCGACGACGGTGCGCAGCGCCCACGGCTCGTGGACGCCGCTCGCGTTGAGGAGGGGCGGGTCGTGGAAGGCGACGGGGGTCAGGTGGATCTCACGTATGCGCATAGCCGACCATTCACATATTTGAATATGGGCCATTCTGGTGAACAGACGCGGCAACTGTAGAAGTGCCCCAAGGGAGCGTCAAGGGTCCGGACAGGGCGAAACGCCCCCGCCGGCCGGGCCCGTGCCCGTTCAGCGGGGTGAACGCGAGGCGGGTGGGCGGGGGTTGGGGGCGCGGGCTGGCGGGAGTTGGGGGGCGGCGGGCGGGGGAGGTGGAGCCGGGGTCGGGGCGCGCGACGGAACGGCCGGGGCGCGGGGGCGCGTGCGGCGCGCGGACCGTTCCCGTTCGGCGCGTCCCGGCCGTTCCCGGGAAAACGCTTCGGACGGCGCCGATAAGGGGCGGTGAATGGGCGCCCACCGCACGCCGGATAAGTCGCGCGCGGGACGGGGCGGGTGGATATCGGCACGTGGGCCCGCGCGGACGCATGGGGAAAATTGAGAATTCAAGAACCGCCCGGCGAGCGAACGGTGCGCGAACCCCCGCTACTTCCCAAGGTGTTCGGCCAGCACCTCCGCGAAGTGCTTCGCCCGCGCCCCGGCCAGCTGGTCGAGTTGCAGCCGGCAGGAGTAGCCGTCCGCCACCAGCACCGTCTCCGCCGGCGCCTGCCGCACCGACGGCAGCAGCTGGTCCTCGGCGCAGGCCACCGAGACCTCGAAGTGCCCCTTCTCGAAGCCGAAGTTCCCCGCGAGACCGCAGCAGCCGGACGACAGCTGGCCGGTGAGCCCCGCCGCCTCGCGCAGCGCCCGGTCGGCGGTGTCGCCCAGCACCGCGTGCTGGTGGCAGTGGGTCTGCCCGGCCACCGGCCGGCCGATCGTCGGCGGGCGCCAGGCGGGCGCGCGCTCGTTCAGGGTCTCGGCGAACGTCCGTACCAGCGCGGCGAGTCGGGCGGCGCGCGGGTCATCGGGCAGCAGCTCCGGCAGGTCCGTGCGGAGCGCGGCGGCGCACGGCGGCTCCAGCACGGACACCGTCCGGCCGGCGTCGATCTCGCCCGCCAGCCGGTCCAGGGTGCGGCGGCCCACCGCCCGCGCCCGGTCAAGCTGCCCGGTGGAGATCTCCGTCAGCCCGCAGCAGACCGCGCCGCGCGGCAGCCGCACCCGAAGCCCCGCGTCGTCGAACACCCGGATCGCGGCCCGACCGGCCTCCGGCGCCAGGTAGTTGGTGAAACTGTCCGGAAACAGCAGCAGGTCGTCCCCCTCGGACCGCCCCTGCCGCGCCCACCAGCGGGTCAACGGCTCGCGCGCCAGCGGCGGGATGGCCCGTTCCGGCGCGATCCCGCCCAGCCGCTTGGCCAGCGCCGCCAACGGCCCCACGCGCGCCGCCACGTTGGCGGGACCCGCCAGCCGCAGCGCCGCCGCCAGCCGCAGCCAGGCGGGCAGCCGGCCCATCGCGTAGTGGGCGGCGGGGCGGCGGCGGCCCGCGTAGTGGTGGTGCAGGAACTCCGCCTTGTAGGTGGCCATGTCCACGCCGACCGGGCAGTCGCTGCGGCAGCCCTTGCAGGACAGGCACAGGTCCAGCGCGTCCCGCACCTCGGGCGAGCGCCAGCCCTCGGTGACGACCTCGCCCAGCAGCATCTCGTGGAGCAGCCTGGCCCGGCCCCTGGTCGAGTGCTCCTCCCGGCCCGTCGCCCGGAACGAGGGGCACATCACGCCCGAACCGCTGCCCGCGTCACGGCACTTGGCGACGCCCACGCAGCGCCGCACCGCCGCCGAGAAGTCCCCGCCGTCCTCCGGATAGGAGAACGCGACGGGCGGCCGGGTCGGCATCCCCACGAAGCGCAGGTTCGCGTCCAGCGGCGCCGGCCGGGCCAGCACGCCCGGGTTGAGGCCGCCGTCCGGGTCCCAGACCGTCTTGAACCGGTCGAAGAGGCCGACCAGTTCGGGCCCGTACATCCTCGGCAGCAGCTCCGAGCGGGCCAGCCCGTCGCCGTGCTCCCCGGAGAGCGAGCCGCCGTGTGCCACCACCAGGTCCGCCAGCTCGGCGCTGAACTCCCGGAACCGCGCCACGCCCCGCTCGGTCAGCAGGTCGAAGTCGATCCGCACATGGATGCAGCCGTCGCCGAAGTGCCCGTAGGGCAGCCCGCGCAGCCCGTGGTCCCGCAGCAGGCCGCGGAACTCCCGCAGATAGGCGCCGAGTCGGGCCGGCGGCACCGCGCAGTCCTCCCAGCCCGGCCACGCCTCGCCGCCGTCCGGCAGCCGGGTCGCGGTGCCCGAGGCGTCCTCCCTGACCCGCCACAGCGCGCGCTGCTCCAGCGGATCGGTCAGCACCGCGCTGCCCGTGGTCTCGCCCGCCGTGGCGCGGCCGATCGCCTCGGCCGCCGCCCTGGCCTCGCCGGGGTCGGCACCGCCGACCTCGACGAAGAGCCAGGCGCCGCCGCGCGGCAGCGCGCCGGCCGCCGGACCGCCCACCAGGTCGGCGGCCATGCCCTCCACGGTCAGCGGCCCGTGCGCCAGCAGCCCGGCGGCGGCCTCGGCGGCCGCGCTCTCCTGCGGATAGCCCAACACCGCCAACGCCCGCGCCGCCGGCGGCGGCACCAGCGCCACCTCCGCCTCGGTCAGCACCCCCAACGTGCCCTCGGAGCCGGTGAACGCGCGCGCCCAGTCCCGACCGCGCTCCGGCAGCAGCTCGTCCAGGGCGTAGCCGGAGATCCGGCGCGGCAGGTCGGGGAACCCGGTGCGCAGCGTCGCCAGTTCGCCGCCCACCAGCGACTCGACGCCGGCCCGCAGCCGCTCGGGAACGCCGGCCCCGCCCCGGCGCAGCTCCGCCTCCTCGCCCCGGTAGGTGAGCACGGTCAGCCGCCGGGTGTTGTCGGCCGTGGTGCCCCAGGCGACCGAGTGCGAGCCGCAGGAGTTGTTGCCGATCATCCCGCCCAGCGTGCACCGGCTGTGGGTGGACGGGTCGGGGCCGAACGTCAGCCCGTGCCGGGCCGCCGCGGACCGCAGCGTGTCGCAGATCACGCCCGGCTCCACCACGGCGGTGCGGGACTCGGGGTCGACGGAGCGGACCCGGTTCATGTGGCGGGTGAAGTCCAGCACCAGGCCGAGACCCGTGGCCTGCCCGGCGATGCTGGTGCCGCCGCCCCGCGCCACCACCGGAACGCCGTGCTCGCGGGCCACCGCCAGCGCGGCGGCCACGTCCTCGGCGTCCCTGGGCGCCACCACGCCGAGCGGCACCCGCCGGTAGTTGGAGGCGTCCATGGTGGTCAACGCCCGGCTGCCCGCGTCGAGTTCGACCTCGCCCCGCACCCGGGCGGCGAGCGCGGCTGCCAGCTCCGCCGCCTCGGCCGGGACCGCCCCGCGCCCGCCGTTCCCGCCCTTACCCGCGTCCTCGCCGTGCCCGCTGTTCCCGCGATGGCCCGTCGTTCGCCTCAGCCGTTCCATAACTCCCAGCCTGCACCATTTCCGCAGGGTTACCCCGGGGATCTCGCGGGCCTCTCCCGGCCGCTTTCGCGTGTCGGAGCGTCAGAACACACAGAAAGCACACGCAATTCCAATGGGCGTGACGCCAATCGGCTCGTCAACTCACCCTATAGTGTTGGCGAATTACCGCCCCCTGACGTCCCCCGAGGTCCCCGTTTCATGACAGCGCACACCCGGCCGGAGCGCCGGAGGCCGAAGCGCCCGGCGAAGCGTCAGATGCTGCTCGCCCTGTTGATCACCCTGGCCGCCACCGGCCTGGCCTGGACCCTCGCGGTCTATCTGGCGCCCGAGTCGGTCCGGGTCCCCCTGGCCTGGGGGGCCGGCGCGGGCGCGCTCGCCCTCTGCGTCGCGGTGCCGTGGGCCGCCCACGGCCGAGCCGAAACGCGGCGCTTGACAGAGGAGTTGGCGGCCCACAGGCGCCGCCTGGACGAGTTCGCCGACACCGAGGTGACGGCGCTCGTCGAACGGCTGCGCGGCGGCGCGTCCACCGCCACCGCGCTCGGCGCCAGCCGGCCGGAGAACGCCGCCGAGGAGCGCGTGCTGCGCGCCCTGGCCGAGGAGGTCGGCCGCGCCGAGGCCGGCAGGGCCGCGGCCCTCGCCGCCGGCGCCGGCGCCGGCGCCCGCCTCCAGGCCCTCACCCTCAGCATGTTGGCGGAGCTGCGCGAGATGGAACATCGGCACACCGACGAGGACGTCCTCGGCGACCTGCTGCTGATCGACCACCGCACCGCGCAGGCCGGCCGCCTCGCGGACAGCATCGCGGTGCTCACCGGCGCCCGCTCCGGGCGGCGTTGGTCCAAGCCGATCGTGATGGAGAGCATCATCCGGGGCGCCATGGGCCGGATCGGCGGCTACCAGCGGGTCCGCTCGCACTCCACGGTGAACGTCGCCGTCGCCGGCCACGCCGCCGAGGGCGTGATGCACGCGCTCGCCGAGATCCTGGACAACGCCGCCAACTTCTCGCCGCCGACGGCCGAGGTGCACGTCTATGTCGAGGAGGTTCCCGCCGGCGTCGTGATCACCGTCGAGGACAGCGGCCTGGTGATGAGCGACGTGGCGCTGCGCCGCGCCGAACGCGCCGTCTCCGACGAGCCGTTGGACCTCGCCTCGCTCTCCGGCACCCGGCTCGGCCTGGCCGTCGTCGGCGTGCTGGCCCGCAAGTACGGGCTGAAGGTCAGCTTCCGTCCCTCGGCCAGGGGCGGCACCGGCGTGCTGCTGATGATCCCTCAGGAGCTGCTCAGCCGCCCCCGCGCCGCCGACGAGCCCCTCGGCTTCGCGGCCGCCACCACCCCCGTGCCGGCCGCCCAGGCGCCCGAGCCCAAGCCCGAGCCCGCACCCGAGCCGGCCCCCGCGCCCGCGCCGGTCGAGGCGCCGCCGGCCCCCGAGCCGGTGGCGGCCGACGACCGGCCGCTGCCCACCAGGGAGCACGCCCCCGCCGAGTCCTCCACCACCGACGAGCTGCCGCAGTTCGGCGAGAGCGGCCTGCCCAAGCGCCGCAGGGGCCGCACCCTGGCCGCCGCCCACCGGCAGGAGCGCGCCCGCGCCGAGCGCGACAGCGGGCCCGCGCCCACGCACTCCCCGGCCGAGTCCGCCGCCAGGTTCGGTGCCTTCCGCCAGGCCCTCCAGGGCCGGGACCGGGCCGCCGGTGAACCGACCGCACCCTCCCCCCGAGAAGAGTCCCACCCGGAGGAACACACCCCATGACCACACCATCCGCCGGGACCCGGCATCACCCCTCCCTCTCAGCGACGGCGGACGAGCGGCTCAACTGGCTGCTGGAGCGGCTGCTCGACCGCACCCCCGGAGCACGGCACGCGCTCGTGCTGTCCCGGGACGGCCTCAAGCTCTGTCGCACCCCCGAGCTGTCCGAGGACCAGGCCGACCAGTTGGCCGCGATCGCCGCCGGCATCCAGAGCCTCTCGCACGGCGCCTCCATCGAGTTCGGCGACGGCTCGGGCGGGGTCCGCCAGTCGATGACCGAGTTCTACGGCGGCATCCTCTTCATCGTGGAGGCCGGCGACGGCGCCCATCTGGCCATCGTCGCCGACCAGCACGCCGACGTCGGGGTCATCGGGCACAACATGAACGAGCTGGTCGAGCAGCTCGGCGAGTACCTCAGCGCCGCGCCCCGCAGGCCCGGCGAAGGGAACGACACCGCATGAGCCGCCCGGGGCGCGACGAGGACCCCGACCGCCTCTACACCGTGACCCGGGGCCGCAGCCGGGCGTCGTCCGACGCCTTCGACCTGGTCACCCTGGTGGTGAGCGAGTCGGAGCCGTCGCCGGGGATGCAGTCGGAGCACATCCGCATCCTGCGGATGTGCCAGTACCCGACAGCCGTGGTGGAGATCTCGGCCGAGCTGAAGCTCCCGATCACGGTCGTCCGCATCCTGCTGAGCGACCTGCTCGACTCGGGCCTGATCACCGCCCGGCACCCCCAGACGGCCCGCGCGGCCGCACACCTACCCGACTCGAATCTCCTTGAGCAGGTGCTCGTTGGACTCCGCAACCTCTGACCGCCCGGCCGCCCGCACCCCACTCGGCAGGTCAGCCGACAACGGTCTGAAGATCGTGGTCGTCGGCGGCTTCGGCGTGGGCAAGACCACCATGGTGCGTTCCGTCAGCGACATCAGGCCGCTGAACACCGAGGAGGTGATGACCCGCGCCGGGGAACGGGTCGACGACGTCTCCGCGATCCAGGGCAAGACCTCCACCACGGTCGCCTTCGACTTCGGCCGGATCGCGCTCAACGAGCGCACCGTCCTCTACCTCTTCGGCGCCCCGGGTCAGGAGCGCTTCTGGTTCCTCTGGGACCGGCTCTTCGCCGGCACCCTGGGCGCCGTGGTGCTGGTGGACACCCGGCGGCTGGCCGACTCCTGGTACGCGATCGACCGCCTCGAACACCACGGCACCCCGTTCATCGTGGCGCGCAACGACTTCGGCGGGCCGCGCCACACGCACGAGCAGGTGCGTGACGCGCTGGACCTGCCCGAACACGTCCCGCTCATCGACTGCGACGCCCGCTCCCGTCCGTCCAGCAAGAACGTGCTGATCACGCTCGTGGAACACCTGCACGCTCTGTCCACCGCCCAGGAGAGCAGCTAAGTGAGCACCCCCGCCTCCCCCTCGTCGTCGCCAGCGGGTTCGGTGCCCGGCCTGGCCCCGGACGCCGTGCCGCTCAGCGGCGAGCGCTTCCACACCGACCCGCACGCGCTGTACCGGGAGATGCGCCAGCGGCACGGCGCGGTCGTGCCGATCGTGCTGCCCGGCGACGTCCCGGCGTGGCTGGTGATCGGCTACCGGGAGCTGCACCAACTCCTCAGCGACTCCCAGCTGTTCAGCCGGGACTCGGACCTGTGGAACCAGTGGGACAACATCCCCGACGACTGGCCGCTGCTGCCGATGATCGGGCACAAGCAGCCGTCGATCCTCTACACCGTGGGCGAGGCGCACACCCGGCGGGTCGCGGTGATCAACGACGCGCTGGAGGCCGTGGACCAGATCGAGCTGCGGAAGATCGTCGAGCAGCTGGCCGACGGGCTGATCGACCGGATCTGCGGCCAGGGCGAGGCGGAGCTGATCGGGGACTTCGCCACGCTGCTGCCGATCCTGGTGCTGGCCAAGATCTTCGGCTTCCCGGACGAGGAGGGCCCCTCGGTGGGTCAGGCCCTCCACGACATGATCGACGGCGGCGAGAACGCGATCGCCGGGCAACAACACCTGCTCGGTTCCATGCGAAGGTTGCTCGCGGCGCGCCGGGTGCGGCCGGCGGCCGACGTGGCCAGCCGGATGCTGGCCAACCCCCGGGGCTTCTCCGACGAGGAGTTGGTGCAGGACCTGATGGTGATGTCGGCCGCCGGCCACCAGCCGACGGTGGACTGGATCGGCAACACCCTGCGCCTGATGCTCACCGACGACCGGTTCGCCGCCTCGTTCTTCGGCGGCCGCAACAGCGTGGCCGAGGCCATGCGGGAGGTGCTCTGGGAGGACACGCCCAGCCAGATCATCGCCGGCCGGTGGGCCACCAGGGACACCCGGCTGGCCGACCGGCACATCAGGGCCGGCGACCTGTTGGTGCTCGGCTTCCAGGGCGCCAACGACGACCCGCAGGTGCGGGTCCATCAGCACGGGGGGTCCGGCGGGCTGACCGGGGGCAACAACGCGTTCTTCTCCTTCAGCCACGGAGATCACCGCTGCCCGTTTCCAGCGATGGAAATCGCGGAAGTCATCGCCAGGGGCGGAATCGAGGTGATCCTCGATCGGCTGCCCGACATGGACCTGTCCGTACCACCGGCGTCACTCGTCCGGCGGCCTTCACCCTGGCTGCGGGGCATGACCGCGCTGCCGGTGCGTTTCACACCGACCCCCGCACTTGGAGGCCAGAGATGAGCTGTCCCGTCCACCACACCGCCGACTCCCCAGGCGCCGACACCATCGTGCTCGACCCGCTGGTACGCGACCTGGAGGGCGAGGGAGCGGCGCTGCTGGCGGCCGGGCCCATCGCCAGGGTCGAACTCCCGGGCGGCGTCCCGGTGTTGGCGGTCACCCACCACGCCGAGGCCCGCAGGCTGCTGAACGACCCCCGGCTGGTGAAGGACATCAACGTCTGGAACGCCTGGCAGCGCGGCGAGATCTCCCAGGAGTGGCCGCTGATCGGGCTGGCCGCCCCGCCGCGTTCCATGCTCACCGTGGACGGCGCCGAACACCGCAGGCTGCGCGCCAAGGTGGCGCAGGCGCTCACCCCGCGCCGGGTGCAGCTGCTGCGGCCGGGCGTCGAGCGCATCACGGCGCGGCTGCTGGCCGGTCTTGAGGCCCAGCCGGTCGGCGAACCGGTGGACCTCAAGGCGCACTTCGCCTACCCGCTGCCGATGGCGGTGGTCTCCGAGCTGATGGGCATCAAGGAGTCCGACCAGCCCGAACTCCGCTCGCTCTTCGAGGAGTTCTTCAACACCCAGACGCCGCCGGCGCGGGTCCCGAAGATGATCGCCGAGCTGCACGACATCTTCGCCAGGACCGTCGACGAGAAGCGCGCCAACCCGGGCGACGACCTGACCAGCGCGCTGATCCTCGCCGACGACGGGGGCGCGCGGATGACGGATGACGAGATCACCAACACCCTCCAGCTGATGATCGCGGCGGGTCACGAGACCACCATCGCGCTGATCAACAACGCGGTGCGCGGGCTGCTCTCGAACCCCGACCAGAAGGCGCTCGTGCTGAACGGCGAGATCCCCTGGGAGACCGTCATCGAGGAGACGCTGCGCTGGTCCTCGCCGACCTCGCACGTGCTGATCCGCTTCGCCACCGAGGACATCGAGGTGGGCGACACGGTGATCCCCAAGGGCGAGGGCCTGATCACCTCCTATGTGGCGATCGGCTGGGACGAGAAGCAACACGGGCCGACCGCCCGCGAGTTCGACATCACCCGGCCGACCCCGATCCGGCACATGTCGTTCGGGCACGGGCCCCACGTCTGCCCGGGCGCGCCGCTCTCCCGGCTGGAGGCGGCGGTGGCGCTGCCCGCACTCTTCGAGCGCTTCCCCGGCCTGGCGCCCGCCGTTCCCGACGAGACCCTGCGGCGCCGGCCCAACGTCACCCAGAACGACCTCTACCAACTGCCGGTGCTGCTGCACGGCGCGCGCTGACGCGCGGGCGCGCGCTCACGCGTGGCGCACGCCGATCCGCCGCCCGGCGGCGGCCGACGGGCCCCGGGCGGGCCACCGACGAGCCGCTGCCGGGCCGCTGCCTGACCACGTTCCACGAGCCGGAGCGACGTGTCTCACCCCCCGGACGATGTGCCGGGAGCACCGGGAAGGGACTACGCTCCGGCTCGTGGCCGATATCGAGATTCCCGCTGAGATCAAGCCCGCCGACGGCCGGTTCGGGTCGGGCCCATCCAAGGTGCGCGTCGAGGCGCTGAACGCCCTGGCGGCGACCGGCGACTCCCTGCTCGGCACCTCCCACCGCAAGGCGCCCGTGAAGAACCTGGTGCGCCGCGTGCGGGAGGGCGTGTCCGCGCTGTTCTCCCTGCCCGACGGCTACGAGGTGGTGCTCGGCAACGGCGGCTCCACCGCGTTCTGGGACATCGCCACCCACGGGCTGATCGAGGCCAAGTCGCAGCACCCGTCGTTCGGCGAGTTCTCGGCCAAGTTCGCCAAGGCCGCCAGCAAGGCGCCCTGGCTGGACGAGCCCACCGTGGTCGCGGCGGACCCGGGCACCTTCGCCCAGCCGCGCGCCGAGCGCGGCGTGGACGCCTACGCGCTCACCCAGAACGAGACCTCAACCGGCGTGGCGGCCCCGGTCCGCCGGGTGGCGGGCGCGGACGAGGGCTCGCTGGTGCTGGTGGACGCGACCTCGGGCGCGGGCGGCCTGCCGGTGGACATCACGGAGACCGACGCGTACTACTTCGCGCCCCAGAAGTCCTTCGCCGCCGACGGCGGGCTGTGGATCGCGGTCCTCTCGCCGAAGGCGATCGAGCGGGTGGAGCGGATCGCGGCCTCCGGCCGGCACATCCCGGAGTTCCTGTCGCTGCCCACCGCGATCGACAACTCCCGCAAGGACCAGACGTACAACACCCCGGCCGTGGCCACCCTCTTCCTGCTGGCCGACCAGTTGGAGTGGATCAACGGCCAGGGCGGCCTCGACTGGGCCGTCGGCCGGACCGCCGACTCGTCCGGTCGGCTGTACTCCTGGGCGGAGAAGGCCGAGTTCGCCTCCCCGTTCGTCACGGACCCCGAGGCGCGCTCGCAGGTCGTCGGCACCATCGACTTCGCCGACGGCGTGGACGCCGCGAAGATCGCGTCCGTGCTGCGCGCCAACGGCGTGGTGGACACCGAGCCGTACCGCAAGCTGGGCCGCAACCAGCTGCGCATCGCGATGTACCCGGCGGTCACCCCCGACGACGTCGAGGCCCTGACCCACTGCGTCGACTACGTCGCCGAGCGCCTCTGACCCCGGGCCCGCGCGCCCGCGCACCCAGGCCGGTGGCCCGGCGCCGCTCCCGTTCCCGGGTGGGCGCCGGGCCACCGGCGGGTCCTGGAGGGCTCAGCGGCCCAGCCCCTGGTAGCGGCGGACGGCGAGGGGGACGAAGACCGCCGTGATGACCAGGGGCCAGACGACCGCCATCAGCAGCGCGTTCTGCTCGATCCAACTGTCGCCGGTGGGCAGCGGGTTGCCGAACAGGTCGCGGATCGCGTTGGCCGTGGAGGAGACCGGGTTCCACATCGCGATGGCGCCCAGCCAGTCCGGCATCATCGACGGCGGGGTGAAGACGCTGGAGACCATCCCGAACGGGAACGCCACCGCGAACAGGTTCCCCGCGACCTCCTGGTTGGGCGTGATCAGCCCCAGGAAGACGCCGATCCAGATCAGCGCGAACCGCAGCAGCAGCAACAGCCCGAACGCGCCCAGCGTCGCCCACGGTCCGCCGTCCGAGCGCCAGCCGATCACCAGCGCGATGACCGCCATCACCAGCAGGTCGAACGACGCCTGGATCACGTCCGAGACCCCGCGCCCGGCGACCACGGCCGACGGGGCCATGGGCATGGAACGGAACCGGTCGGTGATGCCGCGTTCCTTCTCGATCACGACCGCCATCGCGGTGTTCATGAAGCCGAACGCCATGGTCATCGCGAAGAGGCCCGGCATCGCGAACGACTTGTAGTCGGCCCCGTCGCCGACGTCCATCGCGCTGCCGAAGACATAGACGAAGAGCAGCACCGAGACGATCGGGAAGCCCAACTGCCAGGCGATCATGGACGGTTGCCGGACGAGGTGGGTCAACTCGCGGCGGACGATGGTCAGGCAGTCGGTGACGGCCCAGTAGAGGCGGCGCTCAGGGCCCGTGTCGTCGAAGTCGAGCGGCGGCCGGTGCTGCTGACCGGGGACTGTGGTGCTCATCGGATCGTCTCCTCGTCCAACGGGGCGGTCGTCTCCTGTGCCGGGGCGGTCCTGTCCCCGTGCGGCGGGGCGGTCGTCGCGTCCGCCTCGCTTCCGGCGGGCGCCCGCTCGCCGCCGGTGAGGCGGAGGAACACCTCGTCGAGGGTGGGGCGGCGCAGCCCGATGTCGACCACGGCGATGCCGCGTTCCTCCAACTCCCTGACCACGGCCGTCAACGCGGCCACCCCGTCGGCGACCGGGGTGTGCACCCGCAGCGCCTCCTCGTCGCGCTCGGGGCCGACGCCGCGCGTCACCCTGGCCATGGTCTTGACCGTCTGCGGCAGGTCGACGGGGTCGGAGAGCACCACCTCCAGCCGGTCGCCGCCGACCGCGCGCTTGAGGCCGGCTGGGGTGTCCTCGGTGATGTTGCGGCCCTGGTCGATCAGCGCGATCCGGTCGGAGAGCTGGTCGGCCTCGTCCAGGTAGTGGGTCGTGAGCAGCACGGTGGTGCCGCCTGCTGCGAGCGACCGCACGGCGTTCCAGACCTCGCTCCGGCCGCGCGGGTCGAGCCCGGTGGTGGGCTCGTCGAGGAAGAGGACCTGCGGCGCCAGGATCATGCTGGCGGCCAGGTCGAGCCGGCGGCGCATCCCGCCGCTGAAGCCCTTGACCTGCTGGTCGGCGGCCTCGGAGAGGCTGAACTGCTCCAGCAGCTCCTCGGCGCGGCGGGCGGCGGTGGCGTGGTCCAGGTGGAAGAGGCGGCCGAACATCCGCAGGTTCTGCCGGGCGTTGAGGATCTCGTCCACCGCCGCGTTCTGCCCGGTCAGCCCGATCCTTCGGCGGACCCGGGCCGGCTCGGCCCGCACGTCGACGCCCGCCACCTCGGCCCGGCCGCCGTCGGCGCGCAGCAGCGTGGAGAGTATCCGCACCGATGTGGTCTTGCCCGCGCCGTTCGGCCCGAGCAGACCCAGCACGGTGCCCCGACGAACGGCCAGGTCGAGCCCGTCGAGGGCGACCTTGTCGCCGTAGCGCTTGCGCAGCCCCTCCGCCACCACCGAGTACTCGGATGCCCCCATGCCCTGCTCCCCTCACGAACTGAGTACGCCGTACCCAATCTAGCGTACGGTGTACGCGATGTGTCGAACGGGTTTTAGGATGGCGGTGATGACATCGGAGATCGAGCAGGACCGTGCCGCCATCACCCGCAGCCTGGAGCTGTTGTGGCGAGGGCGCGGTCCGCGCAGCCGGGGGCCCAAGCCGGGGCTCTCGCTGGAGGCGATCGTCTCCGCCGCCGTGACCCTGGCCGACCGCGAGGGGCTCAACGCGCTCTCCATGCGCAAGGTCGCGGCCGAGCTGGGCGTCGGCACGATGTCGCTCTACCGCTATGTGCCGGGCAAGGCCGAGCTGTTGAACCTGATGCTTGACCATGTCTCGGCCCCCGATGACCCCGAGGCGCTCAAGGTCCACGAGACGCCCGGCGAACCTCCGGCGGAGGGGTGGCGCGCCCGGCTGGAACGGATCGGGCTCGGCACCTACCGGCTCTACCTCGACCACCCCTGGCTGCTCCAGGTCAACCAGGCCCGGCCGCTGCTGGGGCCCAACGCCCTGCTCGGCTTCGAGTACGCGCTGGCCTCCCTGAACGGGCTCGGCCTCACCGGGCCCGAGAAGATCCAGATCATCGTGACCCTCGACGCCTATGTCACCGGCCTCGCCCGCCACTATGTGCTGCTGCGCCAGGCCGGCGAGGAGTCGGGGATCTCGGACGAGGAGTTCTGGGAGGCCCAGGGCCCGGCGATCGAGGGGGCGCTGACCAGCGGCGACTTCCCGCATGTGATGAGCCTGGGCACCGACGCGTTCTCCACGCCGGCCGAGGAGATCCTCAACTTCGGGCTCACCCGGGTGTTGGACGGCATCGCGACGTTCGTCGCCGCGTGCCAGGCGGGCCGCCCGCAGGGCGCGCCCGACCCGGGCACCGCCGGCAGCTGCGACTGACGACCGCCCGGCGGGTCCTGGCCTGCCGGCCAGGCCGGCGGGCGACGGTGGGCCCTGGCCGGCAGGCGACGACGGACGGGCGGGCGACGGTGGACGGCCGGGCGGGCGACGGTGGACCGCCGGTGCCGGCCTGCCTCAGCCGGCCGGCGGCTCAGCCGGCCGGCGGCCCGGCGGGGTCGGAACCCCGAACGCGGTACACGAGATGCGTGGCGTGCGGCGACTCCACCACCCGGACGATCTCCAGCGGTCGGGCTCCGGCACCGGCCTCGATCGGGAGCTGCCCGAAGAGCCGCGTCCCGCCGCCCAACAGACAGGGCGCCAGGTGGAGATGGATCTCGTCGACCACCCCGGCCGCCACGCTCTGCGCGCAGACGCTGGCCCCGCCCATCACCACGACGTTCCGCTCGCCGGCGACCGCCTTGGCCCGTTCGACGGCGGCCGCCACGCCCTCCGTGACAAAGGTGAAGTCGCCCGTCAGCCGCATCCGTTCCGGCGGACGGTGGGTCACCACGAAGTAGGGCGGCTGAACGGTATGGTCACGCCGGCCGCCATAGCCCATCTCCTCGTTCCAACCCCACGGGCCGTCCACCACGTCGAAGAGGCGCCGGCCCATCACCACCGCGCCGGTCTCCCGGTACGCCTCCTCCAGCACCGCCCGATCGTCGGCCGTCCCCTCCATCACCCAGGTGTGGATCGGCTCGCCGCCGACACCGAGCCCGCGCTCGGGCCCCGCCCCCGGGGCGGTGACATAGCCGTCCACGGACACCGTGATGTCCACGACCACCAGGCCGCCCATGGTCACCACTTCCTCTCACCGGAGGCCGCCCGTCCTTCGGGCACGCCTGACCGTGGGACCGGGCGGGGAACGCGAACTCATCGCCCGCGCACCCGGCCGAGCACCCACCGGCGGAGCGCGCGGCACCGACTCCGGCGCGCGATGCCACGCGCCGGCGCGAAGCCCCACCGGTCGCGCGCCCCGCCGCCCGGGGCACGCCGGCCTGCCGGCCGGGCACG
>NZ_RFFJ01000006.1 GCF_003696235.1 Streptomyces triticirhizae | reverse complement strand
GTCACCCACGACCCCGTCGCCGCCTCCTACGCCGACCGCATCGTCTTCCTCGCCGACGGCCACATCGTCGACGAGATGCGCGACCCCACCGCCGACCGCGTCCTCGACCGGATGCGCAACTTCGACACCGGTCAGCAGGGATGGAGCCGCACGTCATGACGGTCCTCAAGACATCGCTGCGCAGCTTCTACGCGCACAAGTGGCGCATGGTGCTGTCCGGCATGGCGGTCGTGCTGTCGGTGGCGTTCGTCTGCGGGACGCTGGTCTTCACGGCCACCATGAACAACACGTTCAGCAAGCTGTTCGACGTCACCGCCTCCAACGTGGTGATCAGCTCGGCCGAGTCCGACATCGCGGACGACTTCGCCGGCACCGGCGGCTCGACGGGCAAGCCGGACACCATCCCGGGCACGCTGGAGCAGGAGCTGGCGGGGGTGGCCGGCGTCGACCGGATCACCGGGTCCATCGTCTCCACCTCGGCGATGGCCATCGACCAGGACAACGAGAGCATCAGCCCGACCTCGGGCGCCCCCACCATCGCGGCCAACTGGACGGCGATCGACGAGCGTTCGATGACCATCACCGACGGCGCGCCGCCGGAGGGCGGCGAGCAGGTGATGATCGACGCGGACACCGCCGAGAACGCGGACCTGGCGCTGGGTGACCCGCTGCGGCTGCTCACCGCCTTCGGCGACTACGAGCTGACCGTCAGCGGCATAGCGGAGTTCGAGACCACCAACCCGGGCGCGGCGCTGATCTATCTGGACACCGAGTCCGCCCGCGAGTACCTGCTGGGTGGCGCGGCGGAGCTGACCAACGTCTATGTGGACTCCGACGGCAGCGTCTCCGACGCCCAACTGAAGGACGCCATCGCCGCCACGGTCGGCGCGGACACCTACAAGCTCCAGACCGCCGACGAGTACATCGAGGAGAACAGCGACGCGGTCGGCCAGGCCCTGTCGATCCTCGAGTACGTGCTGCTGGGCTTCGCCGGCATCGCGCTGCTGGTCGGGATCTTCCTGATCGTCAACACGTTCTCCATGCTCGTCGCCCAACGCACCCGCGAGATCGGCCTGATGCGCGCCATCGGCTCCAGCCGCCGCCAGGTCAACCGCTCCGTGCTGATCGAGGCCCTGCTGCTGGGCGTGATCGCCTCGCTGATCGGCTTCGGCGTGGGCATCGGCCTCGCGGTCGGGCTGATGGCGCTGATGAGCGCGCTGGGCATGAAGCTCAGCACGGACGACCTGCTGATCGAGCCCTCGGTGCCGATCATCGGCGTTGTCCTGGGCGTGCTGGTCACCCTCATCGCGGCCTATGTCCCGGCGCGGCGGGCCGGCCGGATCAGCCCGATGGCGGCCCTGCGGGACGCCGGGATGCCGGGTGACGTGCGCGCCGGCCGGATACGGGCCACCCTGGGCGCGGTGTTGACCATCGCCGGACTGGGCTTCCTCGCCCTCACCGGCTCGGTGGACGAGGCGTCCGCGGGCGCCGGATATCTGGCGCTGGGCGTGCTGCTCAGCCTGGTGGGCCTGGTCATCGTCGGCCCCTCCCTGGTGAACCTGGTGGTCAAGGGGCTGAGCGTGGTCCTGCTGCGCGGCTTCGGCCCGGTCGGCCGGCTGGCCGAGCGCAACGCGCTGCGCAACCCGCGGCGCACGGGCGCCACCGCCACCGCGCTGATGATCGGCCTCTCGCTGGTGGCCGGCCTCTCGGTGGTCGGCTCCTCGATGGTGGCCTCGGCCACCGACCAGATCGACTCCTCGCTGGGCGCCGACTACGTGGTGGTCTCGGAGACGCCCGGCGGCATCGTCCCCGAGATCACCGGGGCGGTCTCCGTCGAGCGGATACCCGAGCTGGACCACGTCAGCGAGTACCGGCTCGCGGACGTCGACGTCACGCTGGACTCCGGCGAGGAGATCGAGGTGATGGCGGGCGCGGTGCCGGAGACCTTCTCCGCCGACGTCGACGTCACCGTCGTCGAGGGCGACATCGAGGCGGCCTACGCACCCGGCGGGCTCTCCGTCGGGGAGGACGACGCGGAGGAGCACGGGATCGCGCTCGGCGACCAGGTCCTGGTGGCCTTCGACGGCGGCGGCGAGACCACCCTCACCGTGGAGGCGATCCTCTCCGACGACGCGGCGGTGCTCACCGGCACCTGGATGTTCAACCAGCAGGAGATGCTGGACAACGCGACGGAGGCGCCGCTGCCGTTCGCCCTCTACGCCGGGGCGAAGGACGGCCAGGAGGACGCGGCCCGCGAGGCGTTGGACGCGGCGGTCACGCCGTACCCGCAGGTCGAGGTCCGCGACCAGGCCGAGTTCAAGGAGCTGATCGAGGGCTCGGTCAGCCAGATGCTCAACATGGTCTACGGCCTGCTGGCGCTGGCGATCATCGTGGCGGTCCTCGGCGTGGTCAACACGCTGGCCCTGTCCGTGGTCGAACGCACCCGCGAGATCGGCCTGATGCGGGCCATCGGCCTCTCCCGGCTCCAACTGCGCCGCATGATACGGCTGGAGTCCGTGGTGATCGCCCTCTTCGGCGCGCTGCTGGGCCTGGGCCTCGGCATGGCCTGGGGCACGGCCGGCCAGCGGCTGCTCGCCCTGGAGGGGATGCCGGTCCTGGAGATCCCGTGGGGCACCATCATCGCCGTCTTCCTCGGCTCGGCCGTGGTCGGCCTGCTCGCCGCGCTGCTGCCCGCCTTCCGGGCCGGCCGGATGAACGTGCTGAACGCGATCGCCACCGAGTGACTGGGCGACCGGTGGTCGCCTGACCGGGAGATCCCCGGTCGGCGGCCCCGACCTCCGCGCGCGGGGCCGCGACCCTTCACCACCGGGTCGCGGCCCCGCGCCGTCCCCCTCCCACCGGCCGTCGCGCCGTCGCGCCGTTTCGCCGTGGGCGGTCGGGCGTTCGGGCGTTCGGCTCAGGCCGGCGCCGGCAGCCGGGCGCAGCGGCGGCAGGCGCGGGCGGAGGACGCCACCCAGGCGTGGCAGGCGGCCGACGCCAACCCGGCCAACGCCACCAGCGGCCAGTGGGTGGCCAGCGCGGCGACCAGGGTCAGCGCGAGCGCCGAGCCGGCCATCGCGCCGCTCGCCGTGGTGCCCAACCAGCCCACGGCGCCCGGCAGTCCACGCGGCACCGGCAGCCAACGGCTGACCCGGCCCGTGCTGCCCAACGCCCACACCGCGCCCAGCGCCGCGACCGCCGCCACCCCCGCCAGTCCGAGGGCCAGCCACTGCGCCAGGTGCGGCAGCCACCCGTCCCGCGCGGGGTCGGCGTTCCGCAGCGGATACCAGCAGGCCAGCAGGAGCGGCGCGGTCAGCGCCACCGCCCGGGCGGTGTGCCGGGCCTGGGCGATGGTCAACTCCCGCTGGCAGCCGGGCGCCAGCTCCTCCGGCGTCCCGAACTCCCGCTCCGCCCGGCGGACGGCGTCCGCCGTCTCCCAGCCCGCGCCGCGCAGGGCGGCCACGGTGTCGGCGAACCCGTCCCCGATCTCCTCGACCAGCCGGGCCCTGGCCTTCGGCGGCCCCTGGAGCAGGTCGGCGAGCCTGGCCCGGTAGGCGAGCACCGCGTCGTCGGCGCCCCCGGCCCCGGTCCCGCCCCGCGCGCCTTCGGCCCGCAGGGCGCGGGCGCTCATGTGGCGTTCCCCGGCGTCGCGTTCCCCGGCGTAGCCGGGTCGAGGACCGCGCCGATCGCCGAGGTGAACGCGCGCCAGTCCGCGCGCTTCCCGGCCAGGGCGGCGCGCCCGGCGTCCGTCAACTGGTAGCAGCGCCGCCGCCGTTCGCCGATCGACTCCCAGTCGCTGCTGAGCAGGCCCTGGCGCTCCAGCCGGTTCAGCGCCGGATAGATGGTGCCGGTGCGCAGGTCGAGCGCCCCTCCGCTGCGCCGCTGCACGGCGGTGATGATCGCGTAGCCGTGGAGTGGCCCCTGTTCCAGCACGGCCAGCAGCAGCCCGTCGAGATGTCCGCGTACCGCGTCTGCCTTCATGAGTAGGCAGCCTACCTAAACGTGGACTTGGCGTGCTACATATTGGCAGGCAATATATTGGCAAGAGAACGGGAGCCCGTCGTGGCCACGTTGCTGCTGTCCCTGCACGTCCTCGCGGCGATCCTCACGGTTGGGCCGATCACCGTCGCCGCCTCGCTCTTCCCCCGCTACGCGCGCCAGGCCGCCGCCGCGACCGACGCCGAGCCCGATCCCGCCAGGTCCCTCGCGATAGCGGCCACGCTGCACCGGATCTGCCGGGGCTACGCGGCCGTCGGCGTCGCCGTCCCGGTCTTCGGCCTGGCCACCGGCGCCCAACTCGGCGTCCTCACCGACGCCTGGCTGCTGACCTCGCTGGCCCTCACGGTGCTGGCCGCCGCCCTGCTGGTGGTGGTGATCCTGCCCCGCCAGGAGGATCTGCTGCCCGATGGCCCGCCCGCCGAGCAGCGAGCCCCCGGGCCGGGCCGCGACGCGCGGGCGCTGGCCGCGCGACTGGCCATGTCCACCGGGGTGTTCAACGTGCTCTGGGCGGTCGTCGTCGTGCTGATGATCGTCCGCCCCGGCTCGACGACCAGCGCCTGACCGGCGCCGCGCGGCGCGACGCCGCCTACGCGCGGGAACGCCGCGTCGATGCCGTCACGGCCGTCCTCGACGACCTCGGCGCCGACCGTGCCACCGTCTGGGGATACTCGATGGGCGCCCTGACCGCCCCGGGCGTGGCCCGCCACGCGCCCGAACGCCGCGCCCCCGCCGTCGCGGGCTCCTGGGACCCGGTGGACGGCTTCGCCTCCGCGCTGGAACACGTGCTGCGGCAACTCGAACCGCCCGCCGACGCCGACGCGTTCGAACTCATCCGCCAGGGCGCGGCGGCGGTCCCCGCCCAGGCCGCCGTCATCGACGCGGCGGACGGCGCCGCGCCGCGCGCCGACGACGAGGCCCTCTCCCGCGACCGTGGCCTGGACGCCGGGCTGGCGTCCACCGGCGTCCCGATGCTGATGTACTGCGGCACGACCGACCCCTGGCGCGCCCCCATGCGCGGGGTCGCCGCGCGGGCTGGGGCCGGTCGGCGGACGTCCTGCCCGAGGTGCGACGCGTCCTCGCGGGGCGGTGACCGGCGAGCCCGGCGGCTCGCCGGGGCGGCGGGGCGCTGGGCGCTTCCGCTGTGCGGCCGGCGAGCCCGGCGGCCTCCCGTGTGGTGCGTGCGCCGAGTCGCCGGCCCGGCTTCGCCGTCGCGGCCGGACGAGGCCGGGAGAGCCCTCCCGCCGATGTCCGCCCGGCGGTTGGGCGAGGCCGCGCTCGGTTCGGTGGCCGTTCATCCTGCCGCGATCGGACCGCCCCGCCGTGGTGCCGCTGTCCTCCGCCCCATGGCCCGGTGTCGGTCCGCCAGTTGGCGCGGTTGCCCTCCGCCGTTGGCGCGCGCCTCCGCGAACTCGGCCTGGCCGCCGGGCGATCGAGCGCCCCCCGCCGCCAGGCGACCCACCTGCCGGCGAGGCGAACCACATCGGCCTGGCCGCCAGGCGAACCCCCTGCCAGCCGCCGGGCGACCGCGCGGCGGGGCTGCCGCCGGCCGGCGGGCCGGCGGCTCCGCTCAAGCCCAGCGGCCAGCGCCCAGCGCCCGGCGGCCAGCGTCACACGCCTGGCGCCGGTCCCGTCGATTCGCGGGGGATCAGACTCGGGGGGCGGACCGGCGGGGGCTGGGCCGATTCGGGGGAGCCGTCGAGGAGGGCGAACATCGCCGTCGCGGCCGACCGGCCCAGTTGGACGAGGTCCTGCCCGATGGTGGTCAGCCTCGGGTAGACCAACTCCCCGATCGGCAGGTCGTCATAGCCGACGATCGACAGGTCGCGTGGCACATCGAAGCCCAGGCGGCGGGCGGCGCTCATGCCCGCAACGGCCATCGTGTCGTTGGCGAAGAGCACGGCGGTCGGCCGCCGTTCCGGCTCGGCCAGCAACCGGCGCACCGCCCGCACCGCCGCGTCGGCGGTGAACTCGGAGACGACGATCCGCGTCGGCCGCAGCCCGCGTTCCTCCAGGGCGGCCTCGAAGACCCGCCGGCGGAACACCGTGTGCACCCGGTCCTCGGGCCCGGACACATAGGCGATGTGCCGGTGCCCCAGGTCCGCGAGGTGTTCGACGGCCTCCCTGATCCCGGCGTCCTGCTCCCCGCCGGCGCGCACGGAGACGACCGGGTCGTCCTGCCAGGGCGTGCCCACCAGCACGGCGGGCAGCCGCAGTTGACGCAGCAGTTCGAACCGGGTGTCGCCGATCCGGCTCTCGGTGAGGATCACCCCGTCGACCCGACGTTCCTCGGCGAGCCGCCGGTAGGCGCGTTCCTCGGCGCTCGGTTCCTCGCCCACTATGTGCAGCAGCAGGCCGTAGTCGGCGGGCGCCAGTTCGGCCTCGATACCGGAGATCAGCACGGAGAAGTGCGGGTCGGCGGCGAGCACGTCCGCCGCGCGCCCGGCGACCATCCCGATCGCCCGGGTGCGCGCCCCGCGCAGCGCCACCGCCGTGGCCGAGGGCGACCAGCGCAGCTTCTCCGCCGCGTCCAGCACCCGCTGGCGGGTGGGGGGCGAGATGCCGGGACGGTTGTTGACGACCTTGGAGACGGCGGAGACGGAAACCCCGGCCAGCGCCGCCACATCGGCGATCGTCGGCTTGTCGGACCGTTTCCCGCGTCGAGGGCCCTGCTGTGCTGCCAAGCGTCCTGTCCGTCCTGCCCGTTCGGTCCTGCCCGTTCGGTGCGACCAGGGGCCGCGCCGAGAACCGCGCCCGGAAACCCGTCCCCGCCGCATGAAGAAAACGTTGTCGAGCGGCGAATTGTACGGCATGGTAGCGCGCCATCTCGTGCCGCTCAATCCCTCGACAGACGCCTAGTAAAACGATATACCGGTGGAGGACCAGACGGCCGAACACAAGGGATCAAGGGATCACAGGCATGAGGCGCAACGCGGCCAAGCTCCGCATCACCCCGGGGACCAGCTCCGTCCCCACCGCCGGCGAGGACGGGGCGACCGTCTGGATCGGCGTCAACTACTGGTCCCGCACCGGCGGACCGCTGATGTGGCGGGACTACCGGCCCGAGGTGATCGACGAGGAGCTGAGCACGATGCGTGAGCACGGCATCACGCTCACCCGGTCGTTCTTCTTCTGGCCGGACTTCATGCCGGCCGAGAACACCCTCGACCCCAGGATGCTGGCCCACTACGACGACTTCCTGGACCGGCACCGTGCCCAGGGGATGCACACCATTCCGACCTTCCTCGTCGGCCACATGTCGGGGCAGAACTGGGACCCGGTCTGGCGCGGCGGGCGCGACATCTTCGCCGACCCCTCGTTCGTCGCCCAACAGGAGTGGTACGTCCGCGAGTTGACCGCCCGCTGGAAGGACCACCCGGCGGTTGCCGGCTGGCTGCTGACCAACGAGATCCCGATCTACGGCGACTGGCGTTCCCGTGGCATCGGCACCCTGGACGCCACCACGGTGACCGCCTGGGCGAAGACCCTGGTGAACGCGGTCCGTTCCACCGGCGCCACCCAGCCGGTCTCGGTCGGGGACGGCGCCTGGGGCGTGGAGATGACCGGCGCGGACAACGGGTTCCGGGTCCGGGAGCTGGAGCCGTTGATCGACTTCCACGGCCCGCACGTCTACCGGATGGAGACGGACCCGGTCCGCCAGCACCTCGGCGCCGCGTTCGTCTGCGAGCTGCTCGACATCGGCGGAAAGCCGGTGATCATGGAGGAGTTCGGCGTCACCTCGGACTATGTCTCCGAGGAGAACGCCGCCCACTACTACCGGCAGATCCTGCACAACACCCTGCTGGCCGGTGCCACCGGCTGGATGCCGTGGAACAACACGGACTACGACGCGCTCTGGGACCAGGAGCCCTACAGCCACCACCCGTTCGAGATGCACTTCGGCATCACCGACGACGCCGGGCGGCCCAAGGAGCAGCTGCGCGAGGTGAAGCGGTTCACCGAACTGCTGGCGCGGGTCGACTTCCCCCGGCTGAGCCGGCCGGACACCGACGTGGCGCTGGTGGTCTCCTCGTTCCTGGAGAAGATGTACCCGTTCACCCAACCCGAGGACGCCAGCAGCGTGCTCAACCACACGCGGCAGGCGTATGTGGCGGCGCGCGAGGCGGACCTGCCGGTGGGCGTGGCGCGCGAGGCGGACGGCCTGCCGGACGACTGCGCGCTCTATCTGCTGCCGTCCGCCAAGCAGTTGACCGCCGGCGGCTGGCGGCACCTGGTGGCGCGCGCCGAGGCGGGCGCGACGGTCTACGCGTCGTTCTTCATGGGCGAGCACATCGTGCAGCGGGGCCCGTGGTGGCCGAAGCTCGACGAGACGTTCGGTGTCGTGAAGAAGCTGCGGTACGGGCTGACCGAGCCCATCGAGGACGACGAGCTGGTGCTCACCTTCCAGCGGGACTTCGGCACCATCGCCGCCGGCGAGCGGCTGGTCTTCGCGGTGGCCGGCACCGAGAACTCGCGTTCCTATCTGCCCGTGGAGCCCGACGGCGCCGAGGTGGTGGCCACCGACGCGCACGGCCGCCCCGCGCTGCTGAGGCGCCGGGTGGGCGAGGGCCAACTGGTGCTCTCCACCTACCCGTTGGAGCACATGGCGGCCGTCACGCCCCGGGTCAACCCGGAGCCGACGTGGCGGCTTTACGCGGCGCTGGCCGCCGAGGCCGGGGCGACGCCCGAGGTGTCCGTGGACGATCCCCGGGTGCTGGTGGGGCGGATGGCGCACGAGGACGGGCGGTCGTTCGTCTGGTTCGTCAGCCAGAGCGACGGGCCGCTGTCCGTGACCCCGACCCTGGCGGGCGGCGGCCGGCTGCGCGGCCTGGGCGACGGGAACGGCGGGGACGGCGGGGAGCTGTCCACGGTGGACCTGGCACCCTATGGCGTGGTGGTCGCCGAACTCGTTGACGGGCAACGTTGACGGGGCGTGTTGACGGACCGCGTTGACGGACCGTGTTCGACGGAGCCGGCGGCGAACCCCGTCGCCGGCCCGCCGGGCGCGGCGCCGCGCCCGTGACCGCCCGAGCGCGGGCCGGGAAGAGCCGGGAAGAGCCGGGAAGAGCCGGGGAAAGACCCGAGGAAGACCCAAGAAAAAGGGGAGAGCGGGACGCATGTCACGCATCGAGACACCCATGCGGATCGAGTCCGCCGAGACGATCGTCACCAGCCCGGGCCGGAACTTCGTCACCCTGCGGATCACCACCGCCGACGGCGTCACCGGCCTGGGCGACGCCACTCTCAACGGCCGTGAGCTGGCCGTGGAGAGCTATCTCCGCGACCACGTCGTGCCGTTGCTCATCGGCCGGGACGCCGCGCGGATCGAGGACACCTGGCAGTACCTCTACCGGGGCGCGTACTGGCGGCGCGGCCCGGTGACCATGGCCGCCATCGCCGCCGTGGACACCGCGCTGTGGGACATCAAGGCCAAGGCGGCCGGGATGCCGCTGTACCAGCTGCTCGGCGGCGCCTCGCGCAGCGGGGCCCTGGCCTACGGCCACGCCTCGGGCCGGGACGTGCCCGAGCTGCTGGACTCGATCCGGGCGCACCTGGACGCCGGCTACCGGGCGATCCGGGTGCAGACCGGCATCCCGGGCCTGGACTCGGTCTACGGGGTGGCCGCCTCGGCGGCCGGCGACGGCGAGCGCTACGACTACGAGCCGGCCCGCCGGACCCCGCTGCCCGTCGAGGAGAGCTGGGACACCCGGGCCTATCTGCGTCATGTGCCCTCGGTCTTCGAGGCGGTGCGCAACGAGTTCGGCCCCGAACTGCCGCTGCTGCACGACGGCCACCACCGGATGACGCCGATCCAGGCGGCCAGGCTGGGCAAGGCGGTCGAGCCGTACGACCTGTTCTGGCTGGAGGACGCGACGCCCGGCGAGGACCAGGCGGCGCTGCGGCTGATCCGGCAGCACACCACCACGCCGCTGGCCATCGGCGAGGTGTTCAACTCGGTGCACGACTACACCACGTTGCTCACCGAGCGGCTGATCGACTACGTGCGTTCGGCGGTCACCCACACCGGCGGCGTCACGGCGATGAAGAAGCTGCTGGACCTGGCGGCCGTCTACGGCGCCAAGTCCGGCATCCACGGGCCGACGGACATCTCGCCGGTGGGCATGGCCGCCGCGCTCCACCTGGACCTGGCCATCCACAACTTCGGCATCCAGGAGTACATGCGGCACGACCCGCGCACCCTGGAGGTCTTCCGGACCTCCTACACCTTCACGGACGGGCTGCTCCACCCCGGCGAGAACCCGGGGCTCGGCGTCGAGTTGGACGACGGGGCCGCCGCCCGTTTCCCGTACGAGGCGGCGTACCTGCCGGTGAACCGGCTGCTGGACGGCACCGTTCACGACTGGTAGCCACCGGTCCGCGCCGTGGTGGACCCCCCCCGGGGGGGTGGGCCCACCACGGGCGGGTGCGCGACGGACTCCTCACCAGCGGGCGCTTCGCCCGCCTCTGCCGGCTGAGCGTGAAGCAGCCGCGGCACTACGACGCGCTGGGGCCGCTGGAACGGCTGGCGGTGGTGCGGACGGTCTGCGCGCCGGCGGAGATCGGGTGGCGGTTCGGGGAGTGCGTGGCCCGGCTGCTGTCCGCGCTCGACGCGGCGGGCGTGGCGTGGGAGCCGCCGCTGTGCGGGCTCTACCCGCTGGACCTGGGAGAACGCGCCGAGATCGCCGTCGGGGTGCCCGTTCGGTCCGGTGGCGGGCCCAACCCGGCCTGGAGCGAACGGAGTTGCCCGGTGGGCTGGCGGCCGGGACCACCCGTGTCGGGCCCTACGCCCATCTGCCGCTGGCCTACCACGCGTTCTTCGCCTCGCTCCACGAGCACGGGTTGTGCCCCGGGGCGCCGGTGCGCGAGACCTGTCTGGTCGGGCCGGCCGAGGCGCCGCCGGGGGAGTGGGTGACGCGGGTGACCGTTCCGCTGCTGGAGGACGCGGCATGACCGGCGACGGCATGACCGGCGACGGCATGACCGGCGACGCCATGACCGGCGACGGGGCGGTGCGGCGGGTGCCCGGCGTCGAGCCGAGGGGCGGGCCGCACTGCGAGACCACGGCCCTGGGGTGCTGCTGCGACACCGGGGGCTCCGACCTGTCGGAGCCGCCGCTCTTCGGCCTCGGCGCCGGGCTGTCGTTCGTCTACCGGGACGCGAAGTACCTGGACTTCCCCTTTCTCGGCGGCCGGGTCAGACCCTTCGAACTCACCAGGAACCTGGCCGCCAGGATGGGCCTCGCACCCGTCGTCCGGGAGACCACCTCGCCCCGCAGGGCCTGGCAGAACGTGGCGGGCCCGATCGACGCCGGCCACCCCGTCGGGCTGCGACTCGACAGCCACCACCTGGAGTACTTCGGCTCCCGGGCGCACTTCGGCGGCCATGTCGTCGCGCTGTACGGCTACGACGACCGCGACGCGTTCCTGGTGGTGGCCGCGCCGGCGCAGCAGGTCGGCCCGGGCGGCCGGCAGCAGGTGGTAGCCGGCGAGCGCGCCCGAAGCGGCCAGCGCGGCCCAGCCCCTCCTCGATCCCGGCCCGCCGCCAGCGGGAGCGGTCCTGCTCCTCCAGCGGAACCAGCTCGCCCGCCGCGTCGAGCCGCGCCGGCCGCCGCGCGTCATGGAGCAGCGCCAACGCCAGGAGCCCGGCCGCCTCGGGCTCGTCCGGCGGCAACGCGGTCAGCAGCCGGGCCAATCTGATCGTCTCCGCGCAGAGATCAACGCGAACGGGCGGACCCTCCCGATCACTTCCGCTCAGATAGCCCTCGTCGAAGAGCAGATAGACCACGGCGAGCACGCCGGGAAGCCGCTCGCTGAGCAGCCGACCGGTCGGGACCCGGAACGGGATGGCGGCGTGCCGGATCTTGTTCTTCGCCCGCACCAACCGCTGCGCCATGGTGGGTTCGGGGACCAGGAAGGCGCGGGCGATCTCGGCGGTGGTCAGGCCACACAGCGCGCGCAGGGTGAGGGCCACCCGGCCGGCGAGCGGCAGCGCCGGGTGGCAGCAGCTGAAGACCAGCTGCGGCAGGTCGTCCGCCGGCCCCTCGTCCTCCGCCAACTCCGGTGCCGGCGCGACGGGTTCACCGCCCGGGCCGGCCACCGTCGGCCAGGGCGCGTTCGCCGGCCAGCTGGCGGAGCCTGGCCTTCTCGGTGGCCGCCCGGCACAGCCGGTCCACGGCCCGGTCGCGGGCGACGGTGGTCAGCCAGGCCCCGGGCCGCTCGGGGACCCCCTCGCGCGGCCAGCGCTCCAGCGCGCGGGCGAACGCGTCCTGCGCGCACTCCTCCGCCAACTCCCAGTCGCCGGTGGCGCGGATCAGGGTGGCCACCACCCGGCCCCACTCCGCCCGCCCGGCCTCGGCGACCGCATCGGCCACCGTGTCGCCGCGCTCTCCCGGGGGCCGTCCCTCGACCATCACTCGGTCCAGAACGGTCGCACCTCGATCATCCCGAAGCGGGCCATCGGATGCCGGGCGGCCACCTCGATCGCCTCGTCCAGATCGGCGCACTCGATCACGTCGAAGCCGCCCATCTGCTCCTTGGTCGCGGCGAACGGCCCGTCGGTGAGCAGCGTCTCGCCGCCCCGCACCCGCACCGTGGTGGCGTCCTCGGCCGGCCGCACCCGGTCGCCGAAGAGCCGGACGCCCCTGGCCTCGGTCTCCTCGACCCAGGCGGTCGGGTCGAGTTCGCCCTCCTCGGCCTCGATCGGCCCCTCCGAACAGATCAACAGCAGGTACTTCACAGGTCCTCTCCCGCCTCGCTCGTCGTCGCCCCGGCCGAACGCGCCAGGGCCAGCAGAGTGCGCCTCATCCCGTCCCTCAGCTGCGACAGCCGGCCGTCGAGCGCGCCGGGGGAGCGAAGTGTCGCCTCCCTGGCGCCCGTCAGGCCCGGGCCGTGGACGAGGGACTGCCGCACCGCCGTCCTGTCGGGCAGCGCGTCCGGCGTGAGGCCATAACACCAGAGCGAACCGGGTCGCTCCGGGTCGGCGCGCTCGTCCAGCACCACCCAGGCGAAACGCTCCGGCCGCCGGGCCTCCGTGACTGGAACGGGTGCCGGCCGCCGCGGTCGAACTGGTGTCGACCGACCCGGTCGAGCGGGTGCGCCGGCTGAAGCGCGAGCCAGGGCGCGACCTGTGGCTGATCGGCGGCGCCGGGCTGGCCAGGTCCCTCCACACCGAGATCGACCGGCTGGTGGTCAAGCTGGCCCCGCTGACCATCGGCGCCGGCGTGCCACTCTTCTCCCGGGAGGCCGAGTTCAACCCGGCCGTCTGGGACCTCACCGACCACCACGCGCTGGCGGGCGGCGCGCTCTTCCTCACCTATGACCGCACGCGTCCACAGGATCACCCCACGCCCTGACCAGCCCGGTCGACCGACCTCCGAGGCCGGGAGGTAACGTTGAGTGCCGTGGTTGTGACGGGACGCGCAACCCTGGCCCAACTCGGGGAGTTTCAGCATGGGCGGAGACATCGGCGGGGAGTTCGACGGAGGGGATGACGACTGCGACGGGCCGCATCGACAGTGCCAGGCGTGCAGCGGCCAGCGGGTGGAGATCCGCGAGACCCTCTACCTGGCCGCCTCGGGGCAGGCCCAGGGCGTGGCCGCGCCCCATGTCTGCTGGCACTGCGCGGGCCACGGCTTCTACTGCGTGGCGGCCTCCCGCTGCGTGACCCCGGTGGCCGGCTGACCACCCGCCGCGCCACCACCCGCCGCGTCGCCGGCCGGCGCGGCCCGGTGGGTGGCGCCGCCCAGCACGTGCTCCCGGCCCCACGCGCCGAGCGGCCCCAGCGCCTCGTTGAGGGAACGGCCCAGCGGCGTCAGCGAGTAGCTCACATGCGGGGGCACCTCGTCCCGCACCTCCCGGCGCACGATCCGGTCGGCCTCCAACTCCCGCAGATGGGAGGCCAGCACCTTCTCCGAGACGCCGGGCAGCGCCCGGCGCAGCTCGCCGAAGCGGTGGGGGCGCTCGTCCAGGGCCCAGAGGATCAGCACCTTCCACTTGCCGCCGATCACATCCATCGCGGCGTCGATGCCGCACGTGTACCTCGGGCGCGGTGTGGTCGTCATCGGTCAGCCCTCCCAGCCGCACACTCACCCCGGCGTAACCACCCACTCCGAAGTGCGTACTTGTCGCCCGTCCCGACCCGGACAAGTCTAGGCGGCATGACCAACACCCCCTCCGTCACCGAGTCCTCCCCTGCCACCGCCCGGGCCGCCGAGCCCGGCGAACACCGCCCCCGTTCCCTCTCGCTGCTGGGCCTGGGCGCCATGGGCACCGCGCTGGCCAGAACCTGGCTGGCCGCCGGCCACCGGGTGACCGTCTGGAACCGGACGCCGGCCCGCGCCGAGCCCCTGCGGGCGCTGGGCGCCACCGTCGCCGGCAGCGCCGCCGAGGCCGTGGCCGCCAACGACCTCGTGGTGCTCTGCCTGTTGGACGACGCCTCCGTCGGCGAGACCCTCGCCGGGGCCCAGCTGGCCGGCCGCGACCTGGTGAACCTCACCACCTCGACGCCGGCCGACGCCCGGGCCTGGGCCGCCCGGGCGGCCGGGAGGGGAGCGCGCTTCCTCGACGGCGGGATCATGGCCGTTCCCCCGATGATCGGCGTGCCCGAGGCCGGCGGCTATGTCTTCTACTCCGGCTCGGCCGAACTCTTCGCCGCCCACGAGGAGATCCTCGCCGTGCCCGCCGAAGCCCGCTATGTGGGCGAGGACGCCGGCCTGGCCGCGCTCCACGACGTCGCGCTGCTCAGCGCCATGAGCGGGATGTTCGCCGGGATCACCCACGCCTTCGCGCTGGTCCGCGAGGCCGACGTGGACCTCGGGAGCTTCTCCGGGCTGCTGGCCGACTGGCTGGTGGCGATGGCGCGGGTGGCGGTGACGGGGGAACAGAAGGCGGAGAAGGGCGAGGACCAGGGCGACGTGGCGTCGAACCTGGCGATGCAGGTGGCCGGCAACGTCACCCTGCTGCGCACGGCCGAGCAACAGGGCGTCAGCGCCGAGCTGTTGACCCCCTACATGGAGCTGATGGAGCGGGCCGTCGCCGAGGGCCATGGCGACAGCGACGGCTCCGTGCTGGCGGAGCTGCTGACCGCGCACTGAGCGCCACCCCCACGCCGCGCCGAGGTCGGGGAGGGGCGACGAGCCGTCGTCGGCGAGCGGGAGGCCCGGGGTGATCAGGCTGGTGCGTCGTTCCATGCGCCGGACACTACAGTCCGCCACTGACAGTCACTCAACGTGCCGACCGCAGGGCGGTGTTCCGCACCGGCCCGGCCGGTGCGGAACACGTGCGACGCCCGGGGCCCGAGGAGGGGCCGCGCGGTCAGCAGCCGTTGAGGATGCTGCTGAGCGCGCTCTTCTCCGAGGAGTCGACCGACAGCCCGTAGTAGTGCTTCACCTGCACCCAGGCCCTGGCGTAGACGCAGTGGTAGGAGCTGCGCGGCGGCAGCCACTCGGCCGGGTCCTTGTCGCCCTTGGCCTGGTTGACGTTGTCCGTCACCGCCAACAGCTGGGGTCGCGTCAGGTCGTTGGCGAAGCTCTCGCGGCGCGCGGTGGTCCAGGAGCCGGCGCCGGAGTCCCAGGCCTCGGCCAGCGGCACCAGGTGGTCGATGTCCACGTCGGAGGCGGCGGTCCAGGTGGCGCCGTCGTAGGGGGAGTACCAACTTCCGCTGATCGCGGCGCAGCTGTTGTCGGTCTCCACGTTGCTGCCGTCGCGCTGGAGGATGACCTCGCGGGTGTTGCAGTTGCCGCCCTGGCTGCTCCAGTGGGGGAAGAGGTCGCGGTTGTAGCCGGTGCGGTCCTCGGCGGCGACGGTGAGCTGGGAGAGATAGGTGCGGGCCGTCGAGGCGGCGATGGGGGTGGGGAGGGCGGCCTGTGCCGATGGTCCGGTGAACAGGGCCGCCAGGGATATCAGTCCGGTGAGCGCCGCCAGCAGGGACAACCTGCGACGCGCGTAGACGCTGGGGGTGCGTGACACGCGAACTCCCTTGGTGTGGGGGTGAATTCGGCGCGGCGGAGCCGCGCGGGCAACACCGGCTCAGCATGTCGCCGTAACGTTTCCGCCTGGCATGGCCCAGGTTACAAGTCGAGGGCATGGACACGTCAGATGTGGGATGTGGCGAACCCGTGCCGGCTTCTCCCGCGCCCCCCAACGGAGTTGTGGACCGGACCGGAGCCGCCGCCCCGCCCGGCCGCCGGCCGGGACCGGACCGGCGAGGATGGGGCGAGGATGGGGCGAGGATGGGGCGAGGATGGGGCCAAGATGGGAGACGCGCCGCGGAAGCGCACAGCGACGAGCACCGGAGGTCGGTCTGATGGGTCAGCCGCGTGAACACCGTTACTCGGTCGGGGTCACCTGGACCGGGAACACCGGCGAGGGAACGGCCGGCTACCGGAAGTTCGCCCGCGACCACCGGGTGGCCGTCTCCGGCAAGCCGGTGATCGAGGGCAGCGCCGACCCCGCGTTCGTCGGCGACCCCGCCCGCTGGAACCCGGAGGAGCTGCTGGTCGCCTCGCTCGCCCAGTGCCACATGCTCACCTATCTGGCCCTCTGCTCCCTCAAGCGGGTGCGGGTGGTGGACTACCGGGACGCCGCCGAGGGGCTGATGCGGGAGTCGGCCGGGGTCGGCGAGTTCGTCGAGGTCACGCTGAACCCGGTCGTCGAGGTGGCCGAGGAGTCCATGATCGATCTGGCCAGCGCGCTCCACGAGGACGCCCACCGGGACTGCTTCATCGCCCGGTCGGTCGGCTTCCCCGTGCGGCACCTGCCGACCATCACCGTTGCCGGAAGCTGATCGTCCCAGGGCACGCGTACCCTGGTAGACCCCCGGCCCGCAGCGCGTGCCGGGCGCTTCGTGTTGCCCGCCGCGCAGGCCCTCCCACCCGGGCCACCGCGCGCCGGGCCCGGCCAACCGGGATGGATACCTCATGAGCCTGCACGGCCTGCTCGACGCCGTCATCCAGGAGCCCGCCCTGGGCGAGGCGGTCTCCGCCGCCCGCGACGGCGGTCGCCCGCACCTCGACCTGGTGGGGCCACCCGCCGCACGGCCGCTCGCCGTCGCGGCGCTGGCCAGGTCGGCCGGGCGGACCGTGCTCGCCGTCACGGCGACCGGCCGGGAGGCCGAGGACCTGGCCGCCGCGCTGCGCTCGCTGCTGCCCGCCGACGGCGTGGTGGAGTTCCCCTCCTGGGAGACGCTGCCGCACGAGCGGCTCTCGCCGCGCGCCGACACCGTCGGCCGGCGGCTCGCCGTGCTGCGCCGGCTCGCCCACCCCAAGGCGGACGACCCGGGCGCGGGACCGGTCTCGGTGGTCGTGGCCCCGGTGCGTTCGGTGCTCCAGCCGCAGGTCGCCGGCCTCGGCGACCTGGAGCCGGTCGCGCTGCGCAACGGGCAGACCGCCGACCTCTCCCGGGTGACCGAGGCGCTGGCGGCCGCCGCCTACAGCAGGGTCGAACTGGTCGAGAAGCGCGGCGAGTTCGCGGTGCGCGGCGGCATCCTTGACGTCTTCCCGCCCACCGAGGAGCACCCGCTGCGGGTGGAGTTCTGGGGCGACGAGGTCGAGGAGGTCCGCTACTTCAAGGTGGCCGACCAGCGTTCGCTTGAGGTCGCCGAGCACGGCCTGTGGGCGCCGCCCTGCCGGGAGCTGCTGCTGACCGAGGAGGTGCGGCGGCGCGCGGCTGAGCTGGCCGTCGAGCACCCCGAACTGGACGAGCTGCTGGGGAAGATCGCCGAGGGCGTCGCCGTCGAGGGCATGGAGTCGCTGGCGCCGGTGCTGGTCGACGAGATGGAGCTGCTGCTGGACGTGCTGCCGGTGAACAGCCTCGTCATGCTCTGCGACCCCGAGCGCATCCGCTCCCGCGCGGCCGACCTGGTGGCGACCAGCCAGGAGTTCCTCCAGGCGTCCTGGGCCGCCGCCGCGATGGTGGACAGCGGCGACGCCCCCATCGACGTGGGCGCCGCCAGCCTCCGTGGCCTCGCCGAGGTGCGGGAGCGGGCCGCCGAACTCGGCCTGCCCTGGTGGTCGGTCTCGCCGTTCTCGCCCGACGAGGAGCTGGACGCGGACACCGTGCGCCTGGGCCTGAGGGCCCCCGAGAGCTACCGGGGCGACGTCTCCCGCGCGCTGGCCGACACCAAGGGCTGGCTGGCCGACGGCTGGCGCGTGGTCTATCTCACGGAGGCCCAGGGCCCGGCCGCGCGGACCGTCGAGGTGCTGGGCGGCGAGGGCGTCCCGGCCCGGCTCGACCCGGAGCTGACCGGCGAGATCGCGCCCTCCGTCGTCCATGTCTCCTGTGGCGCGCTGGAACACGGCTTCCTGGCGCCCGAGTCCTCCCTCGTCGTGCTCACCGAGACCGACCTGACGGGCCAGCGGGCCGCGGGCCGGGAGGGCGCGCGGATGCCGGCCCGCCGCCGCAAGGCGCTGGACCCGCTGACCCTGGAGACCGGCGACTACATCGTCCACGAGCAGCACGGCGTGGGCCGCTACATCGAGATGGTGCAGCGCACCGTGCAGGGCGCCACCCGCGAGTACCTGCTGGTGGAGTACGCGCCGGCCAAGCGGGGGCAGCCGGGCGACCGGCTGTTCGTGCCGACCGACCAGCTGGACCAGGTGACCAGGTACGTCGGCGGCGAGGCGCCCACGCTGCACCGGCTGGGCGGCGCGGACTGGACGAAGACCAAGGCGCGGGCGCGGAAGGCGGTCAAGGAGATCGCCGCCGACCTGATCAAGCTCTACTCGGCGCGGATGGCCGCCCCCGGCCACGCGTTCGGCGGCGACACCCCCTGGCAGCGGGAGCTGGAGGACGCGTTCCCTTACGCCGAGACCCCGGACCAGCTGACCACCATCGGCGAGGTGAAGGCCGACATGGAGCGCTCCGTTCCGATGGACCGGCTGGTCTGCGGCGACGTCGGCTACGGCAAGACCGAGATCGCGGTGCGGGCGGCGTTCAAGGCGGTGCAGGACGGCAAGCAGGTCGCGGTGCTGGTGCCCACCACGCTGTTGGTGCAGCAGCACTTCGGCACGTTCTCGGAGCGGTACGCGCAGTTCCCGGTCAGGGTCCGCCCGTTGAGCCGTTTCCAGTCCGACGCGGACGCGCGCGCCACCCTGGAGGGGCTGGCCGACGGCTCGGTCGACGTGGTGATCGGCACCCACCGGCTGTTCTCATCCGAGGTGAGGTTCAAGGACCTCGGCCTGGTGATCGTGGACGAGGAGCAGCGGTTCGGCGTCGAGCACAAGGAGCAGCTGAAGAAGCTGCGGGCCAACGTGGACGTGCTGACGATGTCGGCGACGCCGATCCCGCGCACCCTGGAGATGGCGGTCACCGGCATCAGGGAGATGTCGACGATCACCACGCCGCCGGAGGAGCGGCACCCCGTGCTGACCTTCGTGGGGCCCTACGAGGAGAAGCAGATCGGCGCGGCCATCCGGCGCGAACTGCTGCGCGAGGGCCAGGTGTTCTACATCCACAACCGGGTGGACTCCATCGACCGGGTCGCGGCCAGGCTCCGCCAGATCGTGCCCGAGGCGCGGATCGCCACCGCCCACGGGCAGATGGGCGAGGCGGCCCTGGAGCGGGTCGTCGTTGACTTCTGGGAGAAGCGGTTCGACGTGCTGGTCTCCACCACGATCGTGGAGTCCGGGATCGACATCTCCAACGCCAACACCCTGATCGTGGAGCGCGGCGACACCTTCGGCCTCTCCCAGCTGCACCAGCTGCGCGGCCGGGTCGGCCGGGGCAGGGAGCGGGGCTACGCCTACTTCCTGTACCCGCCGGAGAAGCCGCTGACGGAGACCGCGCACGAGCGGCTGGCGACGATCGCCCAGCACACCGAGATGGGCGCCGGCATGTACGTGGCGATGAAGGACCTGGAGATCAGGGGCGCGGGCAACCTGCTGGGCGGCGAGCAGTCCGGGCACATCGCTGGCGTGGGCTTCGACCTCTATGTGCGGATGGTCGGCGAGGCGGTCGCGGACTACCGGGCGGCGCTGGAGTCCGGTGGCGAGCCGGAGGAGACGCCGCTGGAGGTGAAGGTCGAGCTGCCGGTGGACGCGCACGTTCCGCACGACTACGCGCCGGGGGAGCGGCTGCGGCTCCAGGCGTACCGCTCGATCGCCGCCGCCACCACCGAGGAGGACATCGCGGCGGTCCGCGAGGAACTCGCCGACCGCTACGGCCCGTTGCCGGAGCCGGTGGAGAACCTGCTGCTGGTGGCCGGGCTGCGGATGCTGGCCAGGTCGTGCGGTGTGGGCGACATCACGCTCCAGGGCAGCCGGATCAGGTTCTCGCCGGTGGAGCTGCGGGAGTCCCAGGAGCTGCGGCTGAAGCGGCTCTACCCGGGCGCCGTGATCAAGGCGGCGACGAAGCAGGTGCTGGTGCCCAGGCCGACGACGGCCCGGGTGGGCGGTAAGCCGCTGACGGGGAGGGAACTGCTGGCCTGGACCGGGGAGTTCCTCACCACGATCCCGGGGAGCTGAGCGGAGAACCCAAGCTGGGCTCCCCCGCCAGGACTCGAACCTGGACACTACGAGTCAAAGTCGTATGTGCTGCCAATTACACCACGGGGGAAGGCGCGTCCACGGGACGCCGGTTGACCGGGGCCGCCCGATCGCCCCCCACACTATGCCAGCCCGGCGGCCCGCGTCGCGACGGCATACCCCGGGCCGGACGTACCCTGGGACCGGCCGACCGTGTCGGCCCGGGGAGGTGGGGCCCTCCCGATCCCGAACCGCGGCATCGGCGCCGCCAACGGTCCCTGCTCGTGATCATCGCGCCCGCCCGCCGGGCGCGACGTCGACGTGTGGGGAGTCGCACCGTGACCGCCGAAGGACCGTTCGCCGAGGGCCCGTTGGACGCTGAACCGTTGGCCGGGAGGGACGAGCGTCCTCGCCGGGCCGTCGGGCCCGAGCCGATCGACCCGGACCTGCCGGCGCCGCCGCCCGTTCCGCCGCCGACCGTGCTCGCGGTCGTCGCCGTGGGCGGCTCGCTGGGCGCGCTGGCCCGCTACGGCGCCGCGCTGCGCTGGCCGACGCCGCCCGGCGCGTTCCCCTGGACCACGCTCGTCGTCAACGTGCTGGGCTGCCTGCTGATCGGCTGCCTGCTGGTCGTCCTCACCGAGGTCCCGGCGCCCCACCCGCTGCTGCGGCCGTTCCTCGCCACCGGGGTGCTGGGCGGCTTCACGACCCTGTCCACCCACGCCGTCGACGTCGAGACGCTGCTGCGCGACGGGCGGGTGGCGGCCGGACTCGGCGCGCTGGGCGGGACGCTGGTCCTCGCGCTGCTCGCCGTCACCCTGGGCGCCTGGGGCGCCCGCCGGCTGGTGCGCCCCCTCCTCGCGCGCTGGGGAGCGCGCGCCGGCGGCGGGGGCGGGGGCGCGCGGTGAGCGGCTGGCTGCTGGTGGCGCTGGGCGGCGCGGTGGGGGCGCCGCTGCGCTACGCCGTGGACCGGGGGCTGCGGCGGTGGCACGAAGGACCGTTCCCCTGGGGCACCCTGCTGGTCAACCTCGCCGGCTCGCTGGTGCTCGGCGTCCTCACCGGCGCGACGCTCGCCGGCGCGGCCGGGGAGGGGCTCGGGCTGCTGCTGGGCACCGGGTTCTGCGGCGCGTTGACCACCTACTCGACGTTCTCCCACGAGACCCTGCGGCTGGCCGAGACCGGCCGCTGGCCGGCGGCTTTCGGCAATGTGCTGGCCTCGGTCGGCGGCGGACTCGGCGCCGCGTACGCCGGCCACGCCCTGGGGCTGCTGTGGTGGGCGTGAACGCGAGGGTGAACGTTCACACCGCCCTGTCGCTGGCCGGGTTTCCGCCCGACGGAAAACCGCGCCGCCCGCGCCCGTAGGCTGGTCGTCATGGATGCGAAGGGGGCGCCCACGGCCGGAGGTGACTTCCGCCTGCTGTGGTGGACGCGGCGGCGCAGCGTGGCGCTGGACGCGGGGCTCGCGGTGGTCTCGGCCACCGAGTGCGCGGTCCAGGGGGTGGGCTTCGCCGACCGGACCGGACTCCCGGTCGGGCTGGTCGTGGTGCCGGGTGCGCTGGCCGGGCTGGCGCTGCTGGTGCGGCGGCGCTGGCCGCTGGCCGTGATCCTCATCTCGATCGCCGTGCTGCCGGCCAACATGGGCGCCGTGCTGGCGCTCGTCGGCCTCTACACGCTCGCCACCACGGACGCGCCCCGCCGGGTGATCGCCGCGCTGGCCTGCATGGAGGGCCTGGGCACGGTCATCGTCACCTATCTGCTGCTGGACAACGACCCGGCGATCAGGGAGCAGGCCGTCCCGGTCTGGTTCCGGCCCCTGGTGGCGCTGCTCTTCGGCGTGGCCTCCGTGGTGCCGCCGGTGCTGCTGGGGATGTATGTCCGAGCCAGGAGACGGCTGGTGGAGACCCTGCGCGACCGGGCGCTCGGCCTGGAACGCGAGTTGGGGCTGCTGGCCGAGCGCGCCGAGGAGCGCGCCGAGTGGGCGCGCGACGAGGAACGGCGGCGCATCGCCCGGGAGATGCACGACGTGGTGGCACACCGGGTGAGCCTGATGGTGGTGCACGCCGCCGCCGTGCAGGCGGTGGCGCCCAAGGACCCGGAGAAGGCCGCGCGGAACGCCTCGTTGATCGGCGACATGGGCCGCCAGGCGCTGACCGAGCTGCGCACCATGCTGGGCGTGCTGCGCGCCGCCCCGGCCGGCGCTTCGGACGCCTCCCGGGCCTCGTCCCGGCTGGCCGAGATCGCCTCGGGCGCCGGCCAGGGCGAGCCGGCGGCGGACCGGGCGCCCGAGGGCGGCCGGCCGGCGCCGGCCGGCAACGGCGATGGGCCCCGGCTCACCGGGCTGCGGGCGCTGGTCGAGGAGTCGCGGGCGGCGGGGATGCGGGTGGAGCTGGCCGTCGAGGGCGAGCACCGCGACTATCCCGAGCAGGTGGAGTCCACGGCCTACCGGGTGGTCCAGGAGGCGCTGACCAATGTGCACAAGCACGCGGCCGGCGCGGCCGCCTGGGTGCGGCTGGCGCACCGGGACGGCGAGGTCGCCGTGCAGGTGCGCAACGAGGCGCCCGACGGCGCCGCCCGCCGCCCCGACGAGGCCAGGCTGCCCAGCGGGGGCAACGGCCTGGTCGGGATGCGGGAGCGGGTGACGGCGCTGGGCGGCGGCTTTGTCTCGGGCCCGACCGAGGAGGGCGGCTTCCGCGTCTCGGCGGTGATCCCGGACCGGCCGGGGGAGCACACGGGTGGCTGAGTGCGCCGCCGGGGAGCGGGAACGAGCCGGCGTGCGGGATGGCGCGCACGCGGGCGCGCGCCCCGCGCTGTTCGGCCCAGGCTTCCTGGCCGACCCCTACCCCGCCTACGCCTGGCTGCGCGAGCACGCGCCGGTGCACCGGGCGACGCTGCCCAGCGGCGTCGAGGCGTGGCTGGTGACCCGCTACCGGGACGCCCGCGCGGCCCTGGCCGACCCCAGGCTCAGCAAGAACCCCTCCCGGCACAGCGCCGACCGGCACGCCTCCGGCCGGGTCGGCATCCCCGGCGAGCGCGGCGCCGGGCTGATGACGCACCTCCTCAACATCGACCCGCCCGACCACACCCGGCTGCGCCGGCTGGTCTCGCAGGCGTTCACCCCGCGCCGGGTCGCCGCGTTCGAGCCCCGGGTGCGGGAGTTGACCGAGCGACTCGTTGACGGCTTCGCGGAGCGTGGATCGGCCGACCTGATCGACGAGTTCGCGTTCCCGTTGCCCATCTACGCGATCTGTGACCTGCTGGGCGTGCCGGCCGAGGACCAGGACGACTTCCGCTCCTGGGCCGGGATGATGCTGCACACCAGCGGCAAGCGGGGCGGCGTGGGGCGCGCGGTGAAGCGGATGCGCGCCTATCTCGCGGAGTTGATCCACCGCAAGCGCCTGACGCCGGGCGACGACCTGATCTCCGGGCTGATCCGCGCCTCCGATCACGGCGAGCAGCTCACCGAGGACGAGGCGGCGGCGATGGCGTTCATCCTGCTCTTCGCCGGCTTCGAGACGACCGTCAACCTCATCGGGAACGGCGTCCACGCGCTGCTGGGCCACCCCGAGCAACTCGCCCTGCTGCGCGCCGGGCTGGCGGCCGGCGACGAGCGGCTGCTCGCCACGGCGGTCGAGGAGCTGCTCCGCTTCGACGGCCCCGTGGAGCTGGCCACCTGGCGCTTCGCCACCGAACGCCTCACCCTGGGCGGACAGTTGGTGGAGGCCGGCGAGCCGGTGCTGGTGGTGCTCGCGGCGGCCGACCGGGACCCGGAGCGCTTCGCTGAGCCGAACACCCTGGATCTGAGCCGCGTTGACAACCCCCATCTCGGCTACGGCCACGGCATCCACTACTGTCTGGGCGCACCCCTGGCCAGGGCCGAGGCCCGAACGGCCCTCGCGGTGCTGCTGCGAAGGCTGCCGGATCTGCGGCGGGCGAGCGGGGCGCCCGAGCCGCGCTGGCGCGGTGGGCTGATCATGCGTGGACTGCGTTCGCTGCCCGTGGAGTTCACGCCGGCGCGCGTGACGGGGCGTCAGTAGTGTGATCCGCGCGTGATCTGCGTGGGATCGGCTTGTGATCGTGCGGTGGGGGCGGCTAGGTTCCCCTCAACCGCAACAGTGTTCGTTTGGGAGGGTCCGCAGATGCGCTCCGGGACAGGTCGTCATCGTCGCCCACGGCAGGCTCCTGCCTTCATCGTCGCAGCGGGCGTCACCGGCGCCGGCATCGCCATGCCGCTGCTGAGCGCGGGCTCGGCCTCGGCGGTCGGCGACGAGGCGTGGGACCGGGCGGCGGAGTGCGAGTCCGGCGGCCGGTGGAGCGCCAACGACGGCAACGGTCAGTACGGAGGCTTCCAGTTGACGATCGAACTCTGGGAGGAGTACGGCGGGTTGGAGTTCGCGATCCGGCCCGATCTGGCCAGCCGCGCCCAGCAGATATCCGTGGCCGAGCGGATCATGGCCGGGATGGGCCGGGGCGCGCTGCCCGGCTGCGGGGTGGCCAGCGGGGTGTGGCAGGAGTACCGGCAGGAGCAGCGCGAGGAGATCGACCGCGCCGAGGAGGCCGAGGAGGCCCAGGCGGAGGAGGAGATCGGCGCCTCGCCCGAGGACTCGTCGGACGGCTCCGACGAACGCCCGGGGGACGCGACGCCGGAGCCCGAGCCGGTCGAGGAGACCCCCGAGGCGGGGGACCAGCCGGACGAGGGGCGGGCCGGCGATCTGCCGGACGAGCGCACCGAGTCGGAGGGCAACGGCCGGCACCGGGGCGACCCCGACCCGGCGGAGACCGACGAGGCCGAGCGCCAGCGCGACCAGGCGCGCGGCGACCGCGCCGGAGAGCGCGCGGACGAGGGGGAGCGCGCCAACGGCGGCGAATATCGGGTGATTCCGGGCGACACCCTCTCGCAGATCGCCCTGGACCATGACATCTCGGGCGGTTGGCCGGCCCTCTACCGGGCGAACGAATCGGTCATTGGGGACGACCCCGACTATATTCTCCCCGGCCAGCGGCTGGACTTGACCGCCAGCGGTCGCTAAGCGGCGCGCGCCGGGCGGCTCTTGGCCGCTCGGCGCGCCCCGGCCCGGGCGCGTCTGGTGTGTGACGATCCTCTCGGTTCTTCGCGGAGTGTCCCGCTCCGCCCCGCCGCCCCTTTTCCTCGCTGACCTGCGAGAAGGTGTCGTCCTCCGGCCAAAGTCGGTCAAGTTGGGACGATGCGACGATCTTCATCGTTCTTGAATCGTTAGCGCGGGTGTGTTTAGTGTCCCCTCGCCCGGTTTTCCGCCGGGCGTCCGGGCCGTTACGCCGAATCCTGTCGCCGACCCGGGCCACCACGCGCACCACCGCAGACAGGAGCGGGGGACCCAGCACGGTCAACGGCCGCCCATGGCCGACGCGTCGACCGTGTCCGCCGGACCGGCGCCTTCGGGCGCCGTGGACGGCTCGGGGTGAAGCCGACAGCCAGCCCAACTGCCCCTGTCGGCCGGGCAACTCACCTGATCCCGAACCCGACAGCTCACCTCGCAGGCGTCCGGTGAGAAGGAACGTCATGCTGTTCTCCGGCACGGGGCGGCACCGCCGTCCCAGCAAGCCCACCCGCATAGCCACCGCCGCCGGTGTCACCGGCGCCGCCGTGGCCATCCCGCTGATCGGCGCCTCCGGCGCCTCGGCCGCCTCCGTGGACACCTGGGACGCCGTCGCCCAGTGCGAGTCCGGCGGCGACTGGTCCATCAACACCGGCAACGGCTACTACGGCGGCCTCCAGTTCTCCCAGTCCAGCTGGGAGGCGGCCGGCGGCACCCAGTACGCGGCGCGCGCCGACCAGGCCACCAAGGAGCAGCAGATCGCCGCCGCCGAGCAGCTGTTGGCGATGCAGGGCCCCGGCGCCTGGCCGGTCTGCGGTGCCCAGGCCGGGCTGACCTCCGGCGGCCCGGCCCCCGAACTCGACACCTCCGGCGGCTCCGCCGAGCAGTCCGCGCCCGAGGAGGCCGCCCCCGAGGCGCAGCCCGAGCCGGAGCGGCCGGTCGAGGCCCAGCCGCGCTCGGCCCCGGCCGAGGACGGCGAGACCTACACCGTCGTCAAGGGCGACACCCTCTCCGCCATCGCCGAGGAGCACGACACCACCTGGCGGCAGATCTGGGCCGACAACGTCGACGTGATCGGCGAGGACCCCAACCTGATCCGCCCCGGTCAGGAGCTGTCCCTGTAGTCGACGCGGTCGTTCGCCGTTCCGGACTCCTCCCGTGAACGGCCCCGTGCCCGGCCGGTGTTCACCGGCCGGGCACCCCGTTTTCTTCAGTGGTTAAACAAAAAGCTTCGCCGTCTCGCAACCCTGGTTGACCAGGCATTTCGCCGGGTCTCTCGGCGCGTGACGGGCGCTGGATGACGGCGGCGGGCCGGGAGGCGGTTAGGCTCAGGGAGTCACCTTGGATGAGGTCGACGCGGCGGACCGGCACAGGTCGCGCGCAGGTCGACCACACACTCTGACCCGAAGGAGAACCTCGTGCCGTCCATCGACGTCGTCGTAGCCCGCGAGATCCTGGACTCGCGAGGCAACCCCACGGTCGAGGTCGAGGTGGGCCTCGACGACGGCTCCACCGGCCGCGCCGCCGTCCCCTCCGGCGCCTCCACCGGTGCCTTCGAGGCGCTGGAGCTGCGCGACGGCGACGCCAGCCGTTACCTCGGCAAGGGCGTGGAGAAGGCCGTGCTCGCCGTCATTGAGCAGATCGGCCCCGAGCTGGTCGGCTACGACGCCACCGAGCAGCGCCTGATCGACCAGGCGATGTTCGACCTGGACGCCACCCCCGACAAGTCCTCGCTCGGCGCCAACGCCATCCTCGGCGTCTCGCTGGCCGTCGCCCACGCCGCCTCCGAGTCCCGCGACCTGCTGCTCTTCCGCTACCTCGGCGGCCCCAACGCGCACCTGCTGCCGGTGCCGATGATGAACATCCTCAACGGCGGCGCCCACGCCGACTCCAACGTGGACATCCAGGAGTTCATGATCGCCCCGATCGGCGCGGAGTCCTTCTCCGAGGCCGTCCGCTGGGGCGCCGAGACCTACCACACCCTCAAGAAGGTCCTCAAGGAGCGCGGCCTGGGCACCGGTCTCGGCGACGAGGGCGGCTTCGCGCCCAACCTGTCCTCCAACCGCGAGGCGCTCGACCTGATCGTCGAGGCCATCCAGAAGGCCGGCTACACGCCGGGCCAGGACATCGCGCTGGCCCTGGACGTGGCCGCCACCGAGCTGTACTCGGACGGCTCCTACACCCTGGAGGGCAAGTCCCTCAGCGCCCAGCAGCTCACCGACTACTACGAGGAGTTGGTCGAGGCCTACCCGCTGGTCTCCATCGAGGACCCGCTGTCCGAGGAGGACTGGGACGGCTGGCAGGCGCTGACCGCCCGGCTCGGCGAGAAGGTCCAGATCGTCGGCGACGACCTGTTCGTGACCAACCCCGAGCGGCTCCAGCGCGGCATCGACAACAGGTCCGCCAACGCGCTGCTGGTGAAGGTCAACCAGATCGGCTCGCTCACCGAGACCCTGGACGCCATGGAGCTGGCCCAGCGCAACGGCTTCAAGTGCATGATGTCCCACCGCTCCGGCGAGACCGAGGACGTCACCATCGCCGACCTGGCCGTCGCCACCAACTGCGGCCAGATCAAGACCGGCGCGCCCGCCCGTTCCGAGCGGGTCGCGAAGTACAACCAGCTGCTGCGCATCGAGGAGATCCTCGACGACGCAGCCGTCTACGCCGGCCGCAGCGCCTTCCCGCGCTTCAAGGGCTGAGCCCGCGCGGGCAGTCCGCCCGGAGGCGTCCGGGCGGACCGCCCCGGCCGGCGCTCGTCGGCCGCCCGCCCGTGTCCCCCGACCGGTCCCCGCCGTCCGTCCCGTACGGTGGCGGGGACGGGTCGTGGGCAGTCCACGTGAGGGTGACAGGGAGGCGATGTGGCCGCGCAGCGGGACCGGTTCTCCACCGCCACCCGGTTGCGGGCGCTCGGCGAGCAGGCCGCCGCCCGGGTCTACCGGGCGCAGAGCCGCAGGCTCGCCCGGCCGCGCCGGGGCGGCGGCCAGCAGCGGCGCGGCCGGCTCACCGGCAGGGCCGCGCTGTTGGCGCTGGTGGTCTGCTCGTTGGTGGTCGCCCTCGCCTATCCGCTGCGCCAGTACGTGCAGCAGCGCTCGGAGATCTCCGAGCAGCGGCGGCTGGCCAGGGAGGCCGCCGACCGCGTCGAGGAGCTGCGGGACGCCAAGGCCCGCTGGCAGGACGACGCCTATGTCGAACGTCAGGCCAGGGAGCGGCTGCGCTATGTGCGGCCCGGCGAGATCGGCTACGTCCTCCCCGACGGCGCCCCCGGCGCCAACGCCGGCACGGACGAACGGCTGCGCACCCGGGGGACGTTGGCGCCCCGCCCCTGGCACCAGAACCTGTGGGACGGCGTCGATCGGGCCGACCGCCCCCGGTGAGCGGCCCGGTCGCCGCGTCCGCGACACTCGTTGTTCCGTGGGAGCCGCCGCTCGTCGCGTCGTCCCGTGAGTTGTCCCCCTGAGAAGAGTTCACCCGTGGAAACCCCGACCCCGACCGACGTTGCGGTGATCGAGGAGCAGCTCGGCCGCCCCCCGCGCGGGCTGCGCGCGGTCGCCCACCGCTGCCCGTGCGGCAACCCCGACGTGGTGGAGACGGCGCCCCGGCTGCCCGACGGCACCCCGTTCCCCACCACCTACTACCTGACCTGCCCGCGCGCCGCCTCCGCCATCGGCACCCTGGAGGCCAACGGCGTGATGCGGGAGATGACCGAGCGGCTGGCCACCGACCCGGAGCTGGCCGCCGCCTACCGGGCGGCCCACGAGGACTACCTGGCCCGGCGGGACGAGATCGAGGTGCTGGCCGGCTTCCCCAGCGCCGGCGGGATGCCGGAGCGGGTCAAGTGCCTCCATGTGCTGGTCGCGCACGCGCTGGTCGCCGGGCCCGGCGTCAACCCGCTGGGTGACGAGGCCCTCGCCATGCTGCCCGAGTGGTGGCGCGCCGGCCGCTGCGCCACCGGTGCCACCGCCGAGGCCAACGCCGGCCCGCACCCCGCGCGAGGAGAGAACGCATGAGCCTGACCACCGCCGCCGCCATCGACTGCGGCACCAACTCGATCCGGCTGCTGGTGGCCGACGCCGACCCGGAGACCGGTCAACTGGTCGACCGCGTGCGGCGGATGGAGATCGTCCGGTTGGGCCAGGGCGTGGACCGGACCGGCCGGTTGGCGCCGGAGGCGCTGGCCCGCACCCTGGCGGCGTGCCGGGACTACGCGGAGGCGATCGCCGCCCACGGGGTGACCCCCGACCGGCTGCGGTTCGTCGCCACCTCGGCCTCCAGGGACGCCGAGAACCGCGACGACTTCGTCCGGGGCGTCAAGGAGATCCTGGGCGTGGTGCCCGAGGTGATCACCGGGGACGAGGAGGCCGCGCTCTCCTTCACCGGCGCCACCAGGGAGCTGGCCGGCCGGCCCGAGGTGGCGCGGCCGTTCCTGGTGATGGACATCGGCGGCGGCTCCACCGAGTTCGTGCTGGGCGAGCGGCGGGTGACGGCGGCCCGCAGCGTGGACATCGGCTGCGTCCGGCTGACCGAGCGGCATCTGACGACGGCCGACGGCGCGGTGGCCGACCCGCCGGGGCCCGAGGCGCTGGCGGCGCTGACCGCCGACATCGACGCGGCCCTCGAACTGGCCGCCGAGCGCGTTCCGTTGGAGCGCGCCGGGACGCTGGTGGGGCTGGCCGGCTCGGTCACCACGGTGGCGGCCATGGCCCTGGAGCTGCCCGAGTACGACCCGGCCGCGATCCACCACGCGGTGCTGGAGCGCGAGAAGGTGCGGGAGGTCGTCGACTGGCTGCTGAGCGCGACCCACGCGGAGCGCGCGGCCGTTCCGTCGATGCACCCGGGGCGGGTCGACGTGATCGGCGCCGGCGCCCTGGTGCTGCTGCGCGCCATGGAACGGGCGGACGTCGCCCGGGTCACGGTCTCCGAGCACGACATCCTGGACGGCCTCCTGTGGAGCGTGCTGGCCCGCTGAGCGGGGCGTTTCCGGGTTTTCCGCCGGCTCTCCCGCCGGGCCGAGGCCGGCTGCGGCCGCCGCCCGGCGGGCCGGAGACGAACTTCGTGAAGTTATTCACATGACCGGCGTGCCCGAAGGACCCGAAAGTGTTCCGAACGGTGGACGGCGAGCGGTCCCCGGCCGCCGGAGGCCCCGGGGCGGCGAACGCGTGCGGGGCGGGGCGGCCGGCGGCGCCGCCCGGGTGGAGCCGGGGGACACCCTCTCGACCTGGCTCGTTCCCTTGTGAGGGGCCCGACTCCCGGCTCCTGAGGAGCCGTTGGGTCCGGCTGGTGAGAGGCGCTCGGCTCGGCGGGGCGCGAAGTGTAGCACAAAGTCGCCCGGTGCTTGTGAAGGGCCTCACGAGGTCGCCCCGGGGGGTGGGTGGATACTCGATGGCATGAGCACCACGGAGCGTCCGCGCATCCTCGTCGTAGGCGGGGGTTACGTCGGTCTGTACGCGGCCCGCCGCATCCTGAAGAAGCTGCGGTATGGCGAGGCCACCGTCACCGTCGTCGACCCTCGCTCCTACATGACCTACCAGCCCTTCCTTCCCGAAGCCGCTGCCGGCAGCATCTCCCCGCGGCACGTCGTGGTGCCCCTGCGTCGCGTGCTGCCCAAGGCAGAGGTCCTCACCGGCCGTGTCACCACCATCGACCAGGACCGGCAGGTCGCCACGGTGGCGCCGCACGTCGGTTCGCCCTACGAGGTTCCCTTCGACTACCTGGTGGTCGCGCTGGGCGCCGTCTCCCGCACCTTCCCGATCCCCGGCCTGGCCGAGCAGGGCATCGGCATGAAGGGCGTCGAGGAGGCCATCGGCCTGCGCAACCACGTCCTGGAGCAGCTGGACAAGGCCGACTCCACCACCGACGAGGAGATCCGCCGCAAGGCGCTGACCTTCGTCTTCGTGGGCGGTGGCTTCGCCGGTGCCGAGACCATCGGCGAGGTCGAGGACATGGCCAGGGACGCCACGAAGTACTACCCGACCATCGAGCCGTCGGACCTGCGCTTCGTGCTGGTGGACGTGGCCGAGCGCATCCTCCCCGAGGTCGGGCCCAAGCTCGGCGAGTGGGGCCTGGAGCACCTCAAGCAGCGGGGTATCGAGGTGCACCTCAAGACCTCGCTGAAGTCCTGCGTCGACGGGCACGTGGTGCTCAGCAACGGCGTCGAGCTGGACTCCAACACCCTGGTCTGGACGGCCGGCGTCAAGCCCAACCCGGCGCTCGCCGAGTTCGGGCTGCCGCTGGGCCCCAGGGGCCACGTGGACACCGAGCCCACCCTCCAGGTGAAGGGCACCGGCCACATCTGGTCGGCCGGCGACAACGCCCAGGTGCCCGACCTGGCCGCGCGCGAGGCCGGGGTGGAGAACGCCTGGTGCCCGCCGAACGCCCAACACGCCCTGCGCCAGGCCAAGGTGCTCGGCGACAACGTCATCGCCGGGATGCGTGGCTTCCCGCAGCACGAGTACAAGCACGCCAGCATGGGCGCGGTCGCCGGCCTCGGCCTGCACAAGGGCGTGGCCATGATCAAGCTGGGCCGGCTCTCGCTCCGCTTCCGTGGCCGTCTCGGCTGGTACCTGCACCGTGGCTACCACGGCATGGCCGTCCCGACCTGGAACCGCAAGATCCGGGTCTTCGCCGACTGGACGCTGGGCCTCTTCCTCAAGCGCGAGGTGGTCTCGCTGGGCGCCGTGGAGCGCCCGCGCGACGAGTTCCACGAGGCGGCGGCGCCCGTCCCGGCCCCGGCCAGGGCGGTCGAGCGGCCGGCCGGCGCGGCCGAGGAGCGCCCGGCCAGGGAGCGCTCGGAGGCCCGCGCGGGCTGACCGAAGGGCGCCTCAGGGCTCCGTCACCGCACGCCGAGGGCGGGCGACCCACGCGGTCGCCCGCCCTCGGCGTGTTCGGGTTGCCCGGGTGGGCCGGGCGGCCCAATCGAGGGGGCGGTGTGGGGGGAATCGCGCGGAATCGGCGGCGGATCGGCAGCGTTCACCGAGAGCTGGACGCCAAGGTAACTGTGGGCAGTTTGTCTAAATCTGCGGAGGTTTGTCTCGTGGCTGTCGCTCCCCGCCTCGCCGCTCTCACCGAACAGCTCCTCGGCTCACCGCTTCCGCTCCGCCTCCGGGCGTGGGATGGCAGCGAGGCCGGGCCGACCGAGGGGCCCGTCATCGTGGTCCGACGCCGCCGGGCACTGCGTCGGATGCTCTTCCGGCCCGGCGAACTCGGCCTCGCCCGCGCCTGGGTGGCCGGCGACCTCGACGTCGACGGCGACCTGTACCAGGCGCTCGCCGCGCTCTCCGAACTGGTCTGGGACCGGGCGGACGCGCCGGCCGTCTCCCGCACCCGGATGCTGTCCGTCGTTCCCGAACTCCTCGCCCTCTCCGGGCCCCTGCCGCTGCCGGTCCGCCCGCCCCGCGAGGAGGACCGCCGCCGCCGGCCGGGACCCGCGCACTCCCAGCGCCGGGACCGCAGGGCCATCAGCCACCACTACGACGTGGGCAACGAGTTCTACGAGCTGGTGCTCGGCCCCTCCATGGTCTACTCCTGCGCGGTCTGGGGCCCCGGCACCGACGACCTCCAGGACGCCCAGGCCGCCAAGCTCGACCTGATCTGCCGCAAGCTGGGGCTGCGCGAGGGCCAACGGCTGCTCGATGTCGGCTGCGGCTGGGGCTCGTTGGTGCTGCACGCCGCGCAGCACCACGGGGTGCGCGCGGTGGGCGTGACGCTCTCCGCCGAGCAGGCCGAGTACGCCAGGGAGCGCGTCGCCAAGGAGGACCTGACCGACCGCGTCGAGATCCGGGTCCAGGACTACCGCCAGGTGACCGACGGCCCCTTCGACGCCGTCGCCTCCGTCGGCATGGCCGAACACGTCGGCACCGCCCGCTACCAGGAGTACGCCGACCGGCTCTTCCGGCTGCTGCGCCCCGGCGGCCGCCTGCTCAACCACCAGATCGCCCGCCGTCCGCTGGCCGACGAGGACGGCTACCGGATCGACCCGTTCATCGACGCCTATGTCTTCCCGGACGGCGAACTCGCCCCGGTGGGACGCACGGTGAGCCTGCTGGAACGTTCCGGCCTTGAGGTGCGGGACGTCGAGTCGCTCCGCGAGCACTACGCGTTGACGCTGCGCCGCTGGGTGCGCAACCTGGAGCAGGGCTGGGACCAGGCGGTGCGGCTGGTCGGCCCGGCCAGGGCGCGGATCTGGCGGCTCTACATGGCCGCGTCCGCGCTCCAGTTCGAGCGCGGCCGGATCGGCGTCAACCAGATCCTCGCGGTCCGCACCCCGGACGACGGCGCCTCGGGGCTGCCGCTGCGGCCGCGCTCCTGGGTCGAGCTGACGAGCTGACGAGCTGGCCTCCCGGCCGGCTGCCGGTCGGCCGGCCCGCGCCAGCTCAGGGGCCGGTGTGGCCCCTGGCGTCGTACCGCTTCATGTGTTCCAGGACCCGCTCCGCCGTGGGGGCTGGCATGTCGTCCACGACCCGGCCGTCGGCGAGGAAGACCGCGCGGTCCGCGTAGCCGGCCGCGACCGGGTCGTGGGTGACCATCACGACGGTCTGCCCCAACTCCCGGACGGAGTCGCGCAGAAAGCCCAGGATCTCGGCGCCGGCCCGCGAGTCCAGGTTGCCGGTGGGCTCGTCGGCGAAGACGATCTCCGGCCGGCCGGCCAGCGCGCGGGCGACCGCCACCCGCTGCTGCTGGCCGCCGGAGAGCTGGGCCGGCCGGTGCTTGAGGCGGTCCCTGAGCCCGACCGTGGAGATCACCTGGTCCAGCCACTCCCGGTCGGGCCTGGTCCCGGCGATGCCCATCGGCAACGTGATGTTCTCCAGGGCGTTGAGCGTGGGCAGCAGGTTGAACGTCTGGAAGACGAACCCGACGCGGTCCCTGCGGAGTTGGGTGAGCCGCCGGTCGTTCAGCCCGTTCAGCTCCGTGTCGCCGAGCCTCGCCGAGCCCGCCGATATCGAGTCCAGGCCGGCCATGCAGTGCATCAGCGTGGACTTCCCCGAGCCCGACGGCCCCATGATCGCCGTGAAGCGCCCCTTCTCGAAGGCGACGCTGACCTGGTCGAGGGCCAACACCCTGGTCTCGCCAGTGCCGTAGACCTTGGTCAGGTCCACGGCCCTGGCGGCCACCTCGCCGCCGGGGGCTTCGGGCGTGCTGCCGGTCGAATCGGTGTGCGGCACTGGCGCTTCATGGGACACGGCGTACTCCAGCCGGGACGCGGGAAGGACTCCTCCATCCTGAGTCGAAACCGCCCGTCTGTGATCCCTCCGGCCGTCAACTCCTCCCGCGTTCCCGGGTCGGACGGTCCCGGGTCGGAGACGGGACGGCCCGTCGTCCTACCTGAGGAGGAGATGATCCCTGAGTGTGCGGAAGGATGCGGAGGGTTGATTTGCGTCATCCTTCGCTCGACGGTGGCGCTCCCTCCTGGCCAAAGCTGCCTGTAACAGCCCCGTCGCGTACTGACGCCTCGTCAACAGCTCATAAAATCAGACAACATCGCGCTGGGGCACCGGTGTTCGGGTCGAATCCGGCCGTTAAGCTCGGATGACTCCCTCGGCGCCCCGGCGCCCGGTACGGCTTGGGATCTGTGCCCGGATGGTGGAATGCAGACACGGTGAGCTTAAAACTCGCTGGCCTTCGGGCCGTGCCGGTTCAAGTCCGGCTCCGGGCACCCAGAGCCTCCTCCCGACGCTGAGGCGCATCACGGCAGTTGGCGCCGCCGACCTCGTCCGGGAAGGGGCAGCGCCAGCGCGGCGCCCACCAGAGGAAAGCCGGCGACGACCGCGAGCGTGGTGGACAGCGACACGGAGTTGGCCAACGCCCCCGCCGTCGCGCTGCCCACGCCGCCGCCGACGAAGAACGTGAGGTTCACCAACCCCATCGCGCCACCGCGCAGCGCCGGTTGGACATGGCGGGACAGCGACCCGGTGGAGACCACCTGGGTCACCGCGAAGGCGGCGAAGCCGAGCGAGGCGCCGACGATCGGCGGGCCCACGTGGTCGGTCCCCGGCGCGACCGCCAGCGTCAGCGCCATGGCGCCGGCGACGGCCGCCAGCAGCACGCCGCCGCCCGAGGCGGACAGCCGGCCGGCGCCCCGGGAGAGCGCCGCGCCCACGACCGCGCCGGGCAACAGCCAGCCGCCGACGGCGAGAACGCTCCAGCCGTGCTCCCGGACCAGGAGCTGCGGCACCGTGTACATGGCGGCGAACAGGCCGGCGTAGACGCCGACTCCGGTGCCGGCGACGCGGAGGAACAGCCCGTCGGTCACCAGGCTCCTCGGCACGAAGGACGTGGGGACCGCGCGCACCCGCCGGACCAACAGCGCGCCCGCCCCCGCGAACAGAACGCCCAGCGCCAGCGCGAGGACGGGCGGCAGCCGGAGCGCGGGCGCCTGGACCAGCAGCGGGAAGGTGCCGGCGGTCACCGTGAGCAGAGCGGCGCCCCACAGGTCGAGGGGGCGCCCCGAGCCACGGCGGGCGGCGGCCGGGCGCAGGCACAGCGGCACCGCGAGCAGCGAGAGCGCCGGCAGCACCAGGGCCACCCGCCAGCTCACCCACTCGGTGAGGACGCCGCCGGCGAGCGTGGCGCCGGCCGAGAAGACCGCCATGGTGGCGCCGAACCCGGCGAGCACCCGGGGCCGGTCGGCCGGCTCGGTCGAGGCGGAGAGGGCCAGCGCGGCCGAGGTCATGGCGCCCGAGCCGGCCGCCAGCACGGCGCGGCCCGCCACCAACCACCCGAGACCCGGGGCGAACAGGCACAGCAGCGCGCCGACGGCCAGCACCGACGAGCCGAGCAGCAGGGAGGCCCGCACCCCCCGGGAGTCGGACAGCCGGCCGAACAGGGCGGTGCCGACGCCCAGCGCGAGAGCGTGGGCGGTGAGCACCCAGGCGACGGCGGAGGGCGTGGCGTCCAGCGCTGAGGCCACATCGGGAAGCGCGACACCGGCGGCGGTGACGCCGAAGACGGCCGGGCCGAAGAGCATCCCGTAGCGCGCCCCCGCCGACCTGGCGCCGATCGGTCGGGAGTCTCGTCCTGGGCGGAGGGGCGCGGCCGGCGCGGCCGCTCGGGGAGTGGACACGGACAGTCCTTCCACCACCGGGGCGTGGTCCGGTGGTTGGGCGTGGCGGGTGGTCTGGCGGTGGTTCGGGCGCGGTGGTTGGGCGCGGTGGTGGTCAGGCGCGGCCGTGGACGGTGTGGCCGAAGCGGAAGAGGTTCCCCGGGTCGTAGCGGTCCTTCAGGGCCGACAGCCGCGCGTGGGTCTCGGGCGGGAAGCAGTCCCGCGCGGCGTCGGCCGTGTCGGGTCCCGCGAAGAAGTTGAGGTAGCCACGGCCGGTGCCCCAGGGCGCCATCCGGTGCGGCACGCGGTCCGGGTGGTTCGGCGGCGAGAGCGTGGACAGCGTGAAGGCGCCGTCCCTGACGCCCACCGCGTTGGGCTCGGCCGGGGGCCTGGCGAGCGCGCCGCCGAGGTGGCGCAGCTCCACCATCAGGTCCTGGCAGCCGGAGTCCTGGCCGGCCAGGGCCAGCAGCCGCGCCACCGCGCCGTCGTCCAACTCGGCGAGCACGACGTTGCGTTCGTGGTAGGCCAGCGGCTCGGTCGGGTCCCGGTGGATGTCGGCGACCGCCGAGTACGGCATGTCGCGCACCTGGTCCTCGATGGCGGGGCCAACGGCGCGCAGCGGGCGCAGCAGGCGTTCACCCTCCTCGGGCGACCCCGTGAAGGCGATCCGCAGGTGCGCCGTCAGACGGCCCCGGAGAAACTCCGGCACGGTCGCGACGTCCGGGAGCCGCAGCAGCGCGAACGAGGAGGTCATGGCGTCGGGAACGCGCTCCGTCCAGTCCCGCCACGCGCGCAGCAGCGGGGCGGCTGACTCGGCGGGGAAGTGGATGCCGCCGCCGTAGAGCCGCTCCACGGGCATCAGTCGGAACTCCAGGGCCGTGACGACGCCGAAGGCGCCCTTGCCGCCGCGCAGCGCCCAGAAGAGGTCCCGGTGCCGGTCGGCGCTCACCTCCAGCGACGCGCCGTCCGCCGTGACGAGGTGGGCGCTGGTGACATGGTCGGCCGCCCAGCCGTACCGGCGGCCGAGCGGGCCCAGGCCGCCGCCCAGCGTGTAGCCGACCACGCCCACCTGGTCGGAGGAGCCGTTCAGCGGCGCGAGCCCGTGCCGGGCCGCCGCGGCGATGACCTGGTGCCAGCGGGCCCCGGCCTCGACCCTGGCGGTGCGGGTGGCCGGGTCGACGGTCACGGCGTTCATCCGCCGGGTGCTGATCAACACCCCGCCGTCGGCCGGGGCCGCGATGCCGTGCCCGGTGGCCTGGACCGCGACGGGCAGCCCGCGCGCGGCGGCGTACCGCACCGTGGCGCTGACGTCCCCGGCGCCGGCGGCCTGGACCACCAGCGCCGGCCGGTGCCGGGCTATCAGGTTGAATCCGGACAGCTCCGACGCGAACTCCGCGTCCCCGGGCGTGAACACCTCGCCCCGCAGCTCGGTGACGAGTCGGTCCAGCGCCTCGGGAGACGCGGTGCTTGAGGGGGAGTCCTCGGCCATGGACGGGTCCTTTCCGATGCTGTGGCCACGGCCGTTCAACCCGGCGGACGCGGCTTCGACCAGCAGTCTCGGCCGGGGATTCGGGCCCCATCCATCCCCCGGGTCCGGGGGAGACGCGGCGCCTCCACCCCCTCGATCGGGGGGTTGGCCAACGCGCCGGCCCGCTGTCACGATGGCGGAGTGACCAGCTCAGCAGTGCCCCAACGCCCGTCCGGCACGGCCCGGCTGCTCGCTCGAACCGCGAAGGCGCCCGACGCCCCGGGCCTGTTCGCCGAGGCGTCGGCACAGCTGCGGAAGCTGCTCCCCCACGAGGCGTCGGTGTGGCGGGTCGTCGATCCGCTGACCGGGCTGCTGGCCGCGCCCATCCGCGCGGAGAACCTCGACGAGGGCGGCTGCGCGGTCTACTGGGAGTGCGAGTTGTTCACCGAGAACGTGAACCTCTTCCGCGATCTGACCCGGGCGAGGGTGCCGGTCGCCGGCCTCCGCCAGACCACCGGGGATCTTCCGGCCCGCAGCGCGCTGTACCAACGGTTCATGCGGCCACGGGGGTTGGGGGACGAGCTGCGCGCCGTCCTGAGGGTGGGCGGCCGGCCGCACGGCCACATCAGCCTCTTCCGGGAGCGGGGCGCGCCCGCCTTCGGCGAGGCCGAGACCCGGCTGGTCGCGAGCCTGGTCACCCCGCTGGCGAAAACCCTTCGCTCCTTCGCCGAGCCCGCCGTCAACCCGCTGCCCGACGGCTCACCCGGCCCGGGGCTGCTGCTCCTCGACGCCTCCGGCGGGCTGCTCTCGGTCAACGAGGAGGCCCGCGCCTATCTGGCGGACCTGCCCGCAGGACCCGCCACCCCGTCCTCGTTCGGCATCCGGGTTCCGGCCTGGGTGCGGGCCACGGCGCTCCAGGCCAGGGCCGTCGCCGAGCGGCGCGATCGCGGACCGGCCAGGGTCAGGGTGCGGACCCGCTCCGGTCGCTGGCTGGTCTGCCACGCCTCCTGCCTGCGCGGCGCCGACGGCGCGCTCGGGCCGTCGGCCGTGGTGCTGGAGCCGGCGAAGACCTCGGAGGTCATGCCGCTGATCGCCGCGGCCTTCGAGCTGACGGAGCGGGAGATCCAGGTGACCCAGTGCCTGGCCCGGGGGCTCTCCACCGCTGGAACAGCCGAGGAGCTGCACCTGTCGCCGCACACCGTGCGGGACCACGTCAAGACGGTGTTCGGGAAGACCGGGGTCTCCAGCCGTGGCGAACTGGTCGGCAAGCTCTTCACCGAGTACTACGCGCCGTTCGCCGAGCGCGGCACCACGCGGGTGGGAAACCCCTGAGCCGCGCTCCCGCCGGCGGGGTGAGCGGGGCTCATGAAGGGCTGGGAACAACGAGGCTCTTCCAGTAGTTTCCTTGGGTGCACTACCGTGCGGACTTTGCTAACGCATTACTCTGGTAGCAAGGCCGTGCCGTGCGGCCCCATGGAGGAGTGAGATGAGGAGCAGCAACCCGGTCTTCACGCGTCGGGGGTTCAGTCGGGACGGCGGCTACGCCGGCTTCAACGCCGGACCGCAGCCGCAGACCGGGAATCCGTACGCGGGGAGCCCTGCCAACCCCTACGCGCCGCAGCCGGGGAACCCGTATGCGCAGCCGCAGGTGGGCCCCGACGGCGGATATGTCGCCCCCACCCGCCCCAATGTGATGACGATCGACAGCGTCGTCTCGCGCACCGCGATCACCCTGGGTGCCGTGGTCGCCGCCGCCGCTGTCGCCTGGATCACCGACCTGCCGCTCGGCGTCGGCGTGGCCTTCGCGCTGGTCGCCCTGGTCCTCGGCCTGTGGCAGTCGTTCAAGCGCGAGCCCTCGCCGCCGCTGATTCTGGCCTATGCCGTCACCGAGGGCATCTTCCTCGGCGCCATCAGCAACGCGATCAACCAGTACGCGCCCGGCGCCGCGATGCAGGCGGTCATCGGCACCATGGCGGTCTTCGCCGGTGTGCTGTTCATGTACAAGCAGCGCATCATTCGCGTCACCGCCCGCTTCACCCAGTTCGTGCTCGCCGCCGCGCTGGGCTTCATCCTGCTGTCCCTGGTCAACCTCGTCGTCGCGATGATCGGCGGCGGCAACGGCCTGGGCCTGCGGGACGGGATGCTCGGCGTCGCCTTCGGCGTGATCGGCATCGTCCTGGGCGCCTGCTTCCTCGCCCTCGACTTCAAGATGGTCGAGGACGGCGTCGCCTACGGCGCCCCGGAGAAGGAGTCCTGGCTGGCCGCCTTCGGCCTGACCCTGACCCTGGTCTGGATCTACATGGAGTTCCTGCGGCTGATCGCCATCCTTCAGGGCGACTGACCGCCGGCGCCCTCGCGGGCGCCGTCAACGGCTTCACCCAGCGGGCCCCGACGAGACTCTCGTCGGGGCCCGCTGGCGTCCGTCCCTCAGGTGGGGAACGGGCTCCCGCGGTCGTCGAACGGGGCGGGTGGCGGCCGGCGTTCAGACCGTGAACGCGGCCAGCAGGCGCAGCGCCTCGGCCAACTCCCGCTCCGCGCGGGCCGGGTCGTCGGCGGCCTCGATGGCGCGGGCGAGGTCGTGTCCGGTCACCGCGATCTGGTCGCCCACCGCCCACAGGCCCGCGTCGGGCACCCGCCGGGTGCCGCCCCGGTGGGGCTCCTCCAGCAGCTGAGCCCGGCGCGTCAACGCGTCGGCGAGGGCGCGTCCCTCGGCCGCCGCGCCGCGCCGCAGCCGGCTCTCCGGCAGCCGCCGCAGCCGCTCCACGGCCCGCTCCAGCGCGGCGTGCAACTCCGCCGTCTCCACCGCCATCTCGCTCGCCTCCGTGCGGTCGTTCCGCCCCGGAGCATCTCACGCGCGCCGTGGCCGCCGGGCACGCGCCCGGGGCACGCGCCCGGGGCGTGCGCCCTACTCGCCGGGCAGCGAGGAGGCGACCACCCGGTCGGCCAGCAGATAGACGTTCTCCTCCGCGCCGCAGGAGAAGGTCAGCGCATAGGCGCCGGAGACCGCCGAGCCGCCCATCAGCACCGGCGGCTCGCCGGCGCGCAGCGCCGAGGCCAGCCGCTCGGCGGCCTCCTGGTGGCTGGGGGTGAGGCACAGCGTGGTGCCGTCGGCGAAGAGGAAGACGTCCAGGGTGCCCAGCGGGCCCGGGCGTACGTCGGCCAACGGGACGCGGGAGGCGGCGAGTTGGGTCAGCCGGTCGGCCGTGTCGCCGTGGTCGGCGCGGCGCCGCCCGCCGGCGTCCGAGCGGTCCACCGGCTCCCCGGAGAGCGTGAACCCCGGGTGCGAGGGGTGCCGGCGGCGGGCGGCGGCCAACGCGGCCGACTCGTCCGCCTGCTCGTCCTCCTCGCCGCCCGGGGCCGCGCCCGCGTCCTCGTACGTGTCCTCGGCGCCCTCGTCGGACTGCCGGGGCAGGAACAGCGAGCCCTCGCGGACGGAGGGGGGCAGCGTCGAGTCGCTCAGCAGATAGCGCTCCAACAGGGCGTCCAGCAGCTCCTCGTCGTCGTCCGCGACCACATAGCTCAGGCCCCGCCCGGCCAGCAGCGCGCCCGGGCCCTCGTCCTCCCTGGCGTCCTGCTCCGCCCAGTACGCCCTGGCCTCCGCCAGCTCCCGCTCCCGCTCCTCGGCCAGCGCCGTCACCACGGCCGTTCTGACATCGTCGGGGGAGACCTCGGCCCTGGCCCCCGGGACCCGCGCCGCCCCGGCGGCCAGATCCGCCCGCAGCGCGGCCAACTCCCCGCGCAGGGCACGCACGGTGTACAGGGACAGGCCGCCCAGGGCAACGGTGGTGCCTGCGCTCACCAGCAGGATGACGGATATGGCGCTCACGGACTCGCTCCCAGTGCTGTTGGTCCCTGACTTCTTATCTCAGGTTTCCGGGGCGCGGACACGGCGTGCAGTGCAAAACGTCATGAAGTGGACAGGTATTTGGTCCCTTACGCGCCCCCCTGTCGGCGTTGACCTGCGCCTTCTTCTTGTCGAACGGGCGTGGATCACATCCCGGGTCCGCTTCGGTATCGCGCGGATATACCGCCGGGCCCGGCCGCGCCCGCCGGCGCACGCCCCCCGTCCGTGTGACGACCCCGCCACCCGGGGTCGCCGCTGTCTCCTCCTCGGTCTCCTCAGCTGAGCCGCTCCAGCACCATGGCCATGCCCTGCCCGCCGCCCACGCACATGGTCTCCAGGCCGAACTGCTTGTCGTGCCAGCGCAGCGAGTTGATCAGCGTGGTGGTGATCCGGGCGCCGGTCATCCCGAAGGGGTGGCCCACGGCGATGGCGCCGCCGTTGACGTTCAGCCGGTCCAGGTCGATGCCCAACTCCCGGTAGGAAGGGATCACCTGGGCCGCGAACGCCTCGTTGATCTCCACCAGGTCGATGTCGTCCACGGTCAGGCCGGCGCGGGCCAGCGCCCGGCGGGACGCCTCCACCGGGCCCAGGCCCATGATCTCGGGCGAGAGCGCGGAGACCCCGGTGGAGACCACCCGCGCCAGCGGGGTGATGCCCAGCTCGCGGGCCCTGGTGTCGGACATCACCACCAGCGCGGCGGCTCCGTCGTTCAACGGGCAGCAGTTGCCCGCCGTGACCAGGCCGTCGGGGCGGAAGACCGGCTTCAGGGCGGAGACGCCCTCCATCGTCACGCCGGGCCGTGGGCCGTCGTCGGCGGCGACCACGGTGCCGTCGGGGGTGGTGACCGGGGTGATCTCGCGCTGCCAGAAGCCGTCGGCGATGGCCCGCTCGGCCAGCCGCTGCGAGCGCACCCCGAACTCGTCCATCTCCCGGCGGGTGATCCCCTTCGCCCGGGCCAGGTTCTCCGCGGTCTGGCCCATCGCGATGTAGATGTCGGGCAGTTGACCGTCCTCGCGCGGGTCGTGCCAGCCCTCGCCGCCGTGCTCGGCGCGGTGCGCGGTGCGTGCCTCGGCCTCGGCGAAGAGCGGGTTGTGGGTCTCGGCGCCCTCCCTGGGGTTCACGGAGATCATCTCGACGCCGGCCGAGACGAAGACGTCGCCCTCGCCGGCCCTGATGGCGTGCATCGCCATCCTGGTGGTCTGGAGGGAGGAGGAGCAGTACCGGGTGACGGTGGTCGCCGGCAGGTGGTCCATGCCGAGCTGGACGGCGACGACGCGGGCGAGGTTGTTGCCCTGGGCGCCGGAGGGGATGCCGCAACCGAGCATCAGGTCGTCGATCTCGGCCGGGTCGAGCTGTGGGACCTGGTCGAGCGCGGCGCGGACGACGGTGGCGGTCAGGTCGTCGGGGCGCATCTCCTTCAACGAGCCCTTGCCGGCCCGTCCGATCGGAGAGCGGGCTGCTGAGACGATCACTGCTTCGGGCACGGCTTCCTCCGGGGCGGAACGGGGACGGACGGGCGGCTCGCCCGGGTCGAAGTTACCGGCAGGTAGAGGTTATGTCACGGCCTCGCTCGACCAGCCCGCCCGCCCCCGCGAGCGGTCGCGCGCCGGCGCGTCCTCCTCGTCCTGCTGTCCCACGGGCTCCGTCGCCTCGGTGGGCAGCGGGCGCCTGCGCCGGCGCTTGAGGAGCGCCCAGGGCGCGCGACGGGTGCCGCGCTCCGCCGAGCTGACCTCCGTGCCCCCTTCGAGCACCGCGCGTGCCGCCGCGCGGTCCACCGGCAGCAGCCGTTCCCCGCGCGGCATCCCCGGCCGCCGCTCCTCCGGCCAGACGCCGAGCGCGGCGCAGAGCGTGGGCAGCACCGCCATGGCCGCCGTGGCGTAGCCGGCTGCGGAGGGGTGGTAGCGGTCCGGCCCGAACAACTCCCGTGGGTGGGCGGCGAACTCGGGCCCGAGCAACGTGCCCAGCGAGACCGTTCGCCCGCCCAGCTCCACCACGGCGATGGTCTGCGCCGCCGCGAGCTGCCGGCACAGCCGCCGCGCCACCCAGCGCAGCGGCTGCCCGACCGGCTCAACCGAGCCCAGGTCGGGGCAGGTGCCGACCACCACCTGACAGCCGGCGGTGCGCAGCCGGGAGACGGCGTCCGAGAGGTGGCGGACCGACTCGGCGGGCGAGACCCGGCCGGTGATGTCGTTGGCGCCGATCATGATCACGCACACGTCGGGCACCGGGGCCCGCCCCGGCTCGGTGAGCAGCAGCGACACCTGGCGTTCGAGGTCGAGGGAGCGGGCGCCGGAGAGCGCCACGCTGTGCAGCTCGACGGGGCGTTCGGAGACCGCCGCGAGCCCGGAGGCCAGCAGCGCGCCCGGGGTCTGGCGGGCGTGCTCGACGCCGAGCCCGGCGGCCGTCGAGTCGCCCAGGATCGCGAGCCGCCACGGAACGCCGGCCGCCGCCGCGAACGCCGTCCCGTAGACCCCGTCGGCGACCGGCGGCTCGGCGTCGGACGAGCCGTCCAGCACCCGCCGCCTGGCGTACCTGGCCTCGGTGAGCAGCAGTCCCACGGCGGCTCCCCCCAGCAGGCTGACCCCGCCGCCCCCGAAGGCCGCCGCCGTCGCGATTCTCCGTGCCACGCGCGCTCTTGACATCCACCCACTGCCTCTCGTCGACCACCCCGTCACTTGTGTGGTGCCCAACCCGGCCCACCCCGCAACGCAATAGGGTGCTCTCCATCGCCGTTCACAGCGGAAGAACCCGCCCCTGAAATGCGGAGACCCAGGTGCAGTATCACGAGTCCATGATCGAACTGGTCGGCAACACCCCGCTGGTCAGACTGAACCGAGTGACCGAGGGAATCGAGGCCACCGTCCTCGCCAAGGTCGAGTACTTCAACCCCGGCGGGTCGGTGAAGGACCGGATCGCCGTGCGGATGATCGAGGCCGCCGAGCGCTCCGGGGCGCTGCGGCCCGGCGGCGTGATCGTGGAACCGACCTCGGGCAACACCGGCGTGGGCCTGGCCATCGTGGCCCAACAGAAGGGCTACCGCTGCGTGTTCGTCTGCCCCGACAAGGTCTCCACGGACAAGATCAACGTGCTGCGGGCCTACGGCGCCGAGGTGGTGGTCTGCCCCACCGCCGTGGACCCCGAGCACCCGGACTCGTACTACAACGTCTCCGACCGGCTGGTGCGCGAGACCCCCGGCGCCTGGAAGCCGGACCAGTACAGCAACCCGGACAACCCGCGTTCCCACTACGAGACCACCGGGCCCGAGCTGTGGGAGCAGACCGGGGGGCGGATCACCCACTTCGTGGCCGGCGTCGGGACCGGCGGCACCATCTCGGGCACCGGGCGCTACCTCAAGGAGGTCAGCGGCGGCCGGGTGCGGGTGGTGGGCGCCGACCCGGAGGGCTCGGTGTACTCGGGCGGCTCGGGCCGCCCCTACCTGGTGGAGGGCGTCGGCGAGGACTTCTGGCCGGAGGCCTACGACCGGGGCGTGGCCGACCGGATCGTGGCCGTCTCGGACAAGGACTCGTTCCAGATGACCCGCCGACTCGCCCGCGAGGAGGGGCTGTTGGTCGGCGGCTCCTGCGGGATGGCGGTGGTGGGCGCGCTGGAGGTGGCGCGCGAACTCGGCCCGGACGACGTGGTGGTCGTGCTGCTGCCGGACGGCGGGCGCGGCTATCTGAGCAAGATCTTCAACGACGAGTGGATGGCCGACTACGGCTTCCTGGAGGGCGGCGAGCCGGCCACCCGGGTCGGCGACGTGCTGCGCGCCAAGTCGGGCGGGATGCCGTCGCTGGTGCACATGCACCCGGACGAGACGGTGGGGCAGGCGATCGAGGTGCTCCGCGAGTACGGCGTCTCGCAGATGCCGGTGGTCAAGCCGGGCGCTGGCCACCCCGACGTGATGGCGGCCGAGATCGTGGGCTCGGTCGTCGAGAAGGAGCTGTTGAACGCGCTGTTCACCACCAGGGCCGCGCTCGACGACCGGCTGGACGCGCACATGAGCCCGCCGCTGCCGCACGTCGGCTCGGGCGAGCCGATCGCGGACCTGATGAGCACGCTGCACGCGGCGGACGCCGCCGTGGTGTTGGTGGAGGGGAAGCCGACGGGCGTCGTCAGCCGGCAGGACCTGCTGGCCTTCCTCGCGGGGGAGCGCGCCGGCGTGGGAGCGGGGAGCGCCTCGGCGTGAACGCGCGGGGCGGGGACGCGTCGGCTCCGAACGCGCGGGTCCGCCCTCGACCGGCGTTGAACACGCGGGTCCACCAAGAGATCCCGAAGTGTCACGGCTGGGCAACGCGTCGTTAACACCGCTCCGGCAGAGTTCTGGATGTCGGCACCAAGGACCTCCGGAGCGGCTCCCGGACCTCCCTGGTCGCCCGGACACGAGGCCCCGACCCGGCCCGTGTCCCCGCGGGGGCCGCCGTCGTCCCGCCCTCGGCTTCGCGCCGGGGTGCGGCGGCCCCCGCCAGTCTTCTCTCGAGCCCCTCGGGCCACCCACCCGGGGGGCTCGACGCCTGTCGTGCGAGGGGCTCGACGTCGGGACCGGTCTCAGTCCCAGTCGGACTTTTTCTCGCCGCCGCGCAGCTTGGTGTGCCCCAGGAAGCACGCGTTGACGCCCACCACGCCGGCCCAGCAGACGAGCAGCCCGGCCAGGCCGGTCTGCACGGCGGCGATCGCGGAGAGCGGGATCGCCAGCACCAGGGAGAGCGCGGCCAGGCCGAACGCGACCCCGGGGCCCTGTGCGTCGGCGCTCTGCGAGGGCCGGCCGCCCCGGGCGATCACCATCTGCTGCTCGGCGAGTTGACGACGGACGCGCTTGTCCACGGTGGTCTCGATGCGCTGCTCGACCTTCTCAAGAAACGAGTCGACCAGCTCGGCCTCGTACCCCTCACCCAGTTCCTTGCGGGTCTGCACGGCGGCTTCGAGATCCCGTTTCAGGTCGGTGTCTCGGTTCAGCTCAGGATCACGGCCACTCTTCATGGCGCAACGGTACGACCTCCACGCGGCGGGCGGCACGGGGGCTAACCCCCGTATGGGACCGGGGGGTTCCCGGGGCCGCGGCCCGGGTGTCCGGCCGGGCGCTCGGGTCCGCCCGTTCGGGCCGCTGCCTAGACTGACGCGGATGAGTGAGGCGAGCGCGCGCTTGGCGGGCCTGTTCGATGGGCACCGGCTGACCCCGACCCAGCGGCGGATCGCGCAGGTGCTGGTGCGGCGGGCCGAGGAGGCGCCGTTCCTGTCCAGCGTGGAGTTGGCCGGGTTGGCCGGGGTGAGCCAGCCGTCGGTGACCAGGTTCGCCGTGGCGCTGGGCTTCGACGGCTATCCGGGGCTGCGCCGGCAACTGCGCGAGGCGCTGCGCGCCGGGGAGCGCGCGCCGGCGGGCGAGGACGCCGAGCCCAACGTCTACCAGCAGGCGGTGTGGGCCGAGGTGGCGCGGCTGCGGGCGCTGGCGGCCGAACTGGGCGATCCGACGCGGCTGGAGCGGGCCGGCCGGCTGCTGGCGGGCTCACGGCCGCTGCCGGTGCTGGGCCTGCGGGCGGCGGCGGCCGAGGCGCGCGGCTTCGCCTACTTCGCCGCCAAGGTGCACCCGGACGTCCGGCTGCTGGACGAGGGCGGCTCGCATCTGGCCGACCGGATCGAGCAGGCCGCCGACGCGGGGGCGCGCGCCCTGCTCTGCTTCGCGCTGCCGCGCTACCCGCGTGAGCTGCCGGCGGCGCTGGCCGTGGCCAGGGGGTTGGGGCTCGCGGTGGTGACCGTGGCCGACAGCCCGCTGGCGCCGGTCGCCGCGCCCACCGACCAGCTCTTTGTCGCGCCGGTGAGCACCGCGCTCTCGTTCGACACGGCGTGCGCGCCGCTGCTGCTGGGCCGGGCGCTGCTGGAGGCGATGTGCGACGCGCTGCCCGACGCGCAGGCGCGGCTGGAACGGTTCGACGAACGGGCCGCCGCGCGGGGCGTCTTCCTGGACTGAACGGCGCGTGCTCGTCGGCGCGCGCCGCGCCAACCGGCGTGCGTCGCACCAGACCGCGCGTTCCGCCTGGCGCGCGCCGCTTCTCGGCCCCGTGCGCGCCGGTCCGTTCCGTTGCGGGCCGTTCCGTTCCGTTGCGTTCTGGTCGGCTCCGCTCCGTGCCCGCCGTTCCGTTCCGTTCCGTGCGCGCCTCAGAGCGAGCCGCCCGCCTCCTCCACCAGTTCGGCCAGGGTCTGCGCGCGGCGCAGCGGGGTCAGCACGGCGGGCCCCCGGCCGTCGACCGAGTAGCCGTAGACGGCGGGGCGGGGGAGCGCGTTGTAGCCGAAGGGCGTGGAGAAGTAGTACGCGCCGGTGTCGAGCAGGGCCACCAGGTCGTTCGGCCGGAGCCTGGGCAGCGGGCGGTCGATGGCGACCAGGTCACCGGCGAAGCAGCAGGGCCCGGCCACGTCCTGGCTGACCAGCGGCTCGGCGCTGGGCTCGCCGCCAGGGCCGTAGGCCGCCACCCGCAACGGCCAGGAGGCGGGCGCGAAGACGGTGCGCGTCGCGACCTGGGCGCCGGCGTGGGTGACGGCGATCGGGCGGCCGCCGGACTCCTTGGTGTACTCGACGCGGGCCACCACCATGCCGGCCTTGGCCAGCAGCGCCCGGCCGAACTCGGTGACCAGCCCGTACCGCCCGTCGAAGAGGCCGGGCACCGTCTCCCTCAGCAGCCGCGCGTAGTCGGCGAAGGCGGGCGTGATCTCGTCGGAGGCGAAGTTGACCGGCAGCCCGCCGCCGATGTCCAGGGTGTCGACCTGCCGCCGGCCGGCCGCCGCGTTGATCTCCTCGGCCAGCTCGTAGGTCTCCCGCACGCCGTCCGCCATCGCCTCCAGCGCCATGCCCTGGGAGCCGACATGGCAGTGCAGCCGGGTCAGCCAGGGGCGGGTGAGAAAGGCGCGCACCACCCAGTCGCGCGCCCCCGGGTCGCGCAGCGCGACCCCGAACTTGCTGGTGGCGGTCGCGGTGCTCATCGCGTCGATGGTTCCGCCGCCCAGCTGGGGGTTGATCCGCAGCCCGATCGGCCCATGGCCGGGGTGGTCGGGGAGCAGGGCGTCGAGCCGTTCCAGCTCCTGGGGGTTGTCCGCGTTGCAGGCGATGCCGAGGTCCAGGGCGCGGCGCAGTTCGGCGCCGGTCTTGGCGGGGGAGTCGAGCACGATCCGGTCGGCGGCGAGCCCGGCGGCCTCGGCCAGCGCCAGCTCGCCCGGGCTGGCCACCTCGCTGCCGATGCCGAACCCGTCCAGCAGCCGCAGCACCGGCACCAGGGTGGCGGCCTTGACGGCGAACGTGTGCAGCACCCGTTGGCCGGGCGCGGTGACCGCATCGAAGGCAGCATGGAGAGCGGAGGCCGACTCCTGGACGCCCCGCAGGTCGAGCAGGGCGGCCAGGGGCTGGTCGTCGGTGAGGAGGCCGTGGGCGAGCAGGGCCCGGACGGCCTGGTCGCGTCGGGTTGGGAGCACCATGCCCCCAGCCAAACACGACCGGGCGGCCGGGGTCAGGCCCGTGAGAAAGGGGAACCGCGCCCTGTTGAGCGAATCTATTCAGCCCCTAGAGTGATTGAATATTCCGCCCACATCGGGGAGGCAGGCGCCATGGCAGGACCCTCAGAGCCGGCAGGAACGTCGGGGGCGTCGGGCGCGCTTCCCGGGGCACGCCCGGTGCGGGCGGCGACCGGGACCACCCTGACGGCCAGGGGCTGGCCGCAGGAGGCCGCGTTGCGGATGCTCCACAACAACCTCGACCCCGAGGTGGCCGAGCACCCGGACCGGCTGGTGGTCTACGGCGGGACCGGCAGGGCCGCCAGGGACTGGCGTTCCTTCGACGCGATCGCCGCGACCCTGACCACCCTGGCGGACGACGAGACGCTGCTGGTCCAGTCGGGGCGGCCGGTGGGCGTGCTCACCACCCACGAGTGGGCGCCCAGGGTGCTGATCGCCAACTCCAACCTCGTCGGGGACTGGGCGAACTGGGAGGAGTTCCGCCGCCTGGAGGCGCTGGGCCTGACCATGTACGGGCAGATGACCGCCGGCTCCTGGATCTACATCGGCACCCAGGGCATCCTCCAGGGCACCTACGAGACCTTCGCGGCCGTCGCCGCCAGGCGGTTCGGCGGCAGCCTCGCCGGGACGCTCACCCTGACCGCCGGGCTGGGCGGCATGGGCGGCGCCCAACCGTTGGCCGTCACCATGAACGGCGGCGTCGCGCTGTGCGTGGACTGCGACCCCCGGGCGATCGTGCGGCGGATCGAGCACGGGTTCCTCGACGTGCGGGCGGCCACGCTCGACGAGGCGCTCGCGCTGGCGGTGCGCGCCCGGCAGGAGCGCCGGCCGCTGTCGGTCGGGTTGCTGGGGAACGCCGCCGACGTGGTGCCCCGGCTGCTGGAGATGAGCGCGCCCGTCGACATCGTGACCGACCAGACCAGCGCCCACGACCCGCTGAGCTATCTGCCGCTGGGCGTGGAGCTGGACGACATGGCGGACTACGCGGCCCGGCACCCGGCCGAGTTCACCGAGCGGGCCAGGGAGTCGATGGCACGCCATGTGGCGGCGATGGTCGGCTTCCAGGACGCGGGGGCCGAGGTCTTCGACTACGGCAACTCGATCCGTGGCGAGGCGCGACTCGCCGGCTACGCCCGGGCGTTCGCCTTCCCCGGCTTCGTTCCCGCCTATATCAGGCCGCTCTTCTGCGAGGGGCGCGGGCCGTTCCGCTGGGCGGCGCTGAGCGGGGACCCGAAGGACATCGCGGCCACCGACCGCGCGGTGCTGGACCTGTTCCCGGAGAACGAACCGCTCACCCGCTGGCTGCGGCTGGCCGGGGAACGCGTCCGCTTCCAGGGGCTGCCGGCGCGGATCTGCTGGCTGGGGCACGGGGAACGGGCGCTGGCGGGCGAACGGTTCAACGAGATGGTCGCCTCGGGCGAGTTGGCCGCGCCGGTGGTGATCGGCCGGGACCACCTGGACTGCGGCTCGGTGGCCTCGCCGTACCGGGAGACGGAGGGGATGCGGGACGGCTCGGACGCCATCGCGGACTGGCCGCTGCTCAACGCCATGGTGAACGTGGCCTCGGGCGCCTCCTGGGTGTCGCTGCACCACGGCGGCGGCGTCGGCATGGGGCGCTCGCTGCACGCGGGGCAGGTCACGGTGGCCGACGGCAGCGAACTGGCCGGCCGCAAGCTGCTGCGGGTGTTGACCAACGACCCGGGGATGGGCGTGCTCCGGCATGTGGACGCCGGATACGAGCGGGCCGTCGAGGTGGCCGAGCGGGACGGGGTGCGGGTGCCCCTGCGCGAGGGGCCGGAGGGCACGCGCGAGGCGCCGGCCCCGGGGTCGGGGGCCGGCGGCGGCGGGGCTGGTTCAGGTCCCGGGGCCCCGGGCTCCGACGGCCCGGCGGGGGGCGCGCGGTGACCGAGGCCGAACCGCTGGAGCCCGTGGCGTCGCCGCCGGAGGGCGGGCGCGCGTGGGAGGGGGCCGCGCCGGCCGCCGAACCGAGCGGCGGCGTCGGCTCGTTCGCCGCCATGTGGGAGCAACTGGCGCCCATCGGCCGGGACGCGCGCACCGGAGGCTACCGCCGGCACGCCTGGACGCCGGTGGACGGCGAACTGCGCGAGTGGTTCCGCGTCCAGGCGCTGGCGCGCGGCCTGACCCACGAGGTGGACCGCAACGGCAACCAGTGGGCCTGGCTGGGCGATCCCACGGTGGGCGACGCCGTGGTCACCGGCTCCCATCTGGACTCGGTGCCGAACGGCGGCGCCTTCGACGGGCCGCTCGGCGTGGTCTCGGCCTTCGCCGCGCTCGACGAGCTGCGGGCCAGGGGCCGCACCGGGCGCCGGCCGCTGGGCGTCGTCGCGTTCGCCGACGAGGAGGGCGCGCGCTTCGGCGTGGCCTGCGTGGGCTCCCGGCTGGCGGTGGGCGCGCTGGAGCCGGAGCGGGCCAGGGCGCTGACGGACGCCGGGGGCGTCACCCTCGCCGACGCCATGCTCGGCGCCGGGCACGACCCCGAGGGGCTCGGTCCCGACCCCGAACGGCTGCGCCGCGTCGGGGTCTTCGTCGAGCTGCACATCGAACAGGGGCGTGCCCTGGCCGAGTTGGACCGGCCGGTCGGCGTGGGCTCGTTGATCTGGCCGCACGGCCGCTGGCGCTTCGACTTCACCGGCGAGGCCAACCACGCCGGCACCACCCGGCTGACGGACCGCAGGGACCCGATGCTCAGCTATGCGCACACCGTGCTGGCCGCCCGCAAGCGGGCCCGGCTGGCCGGGGCGCTCGCCACCTTCGGCAAGGTCACCGTCGAACCCGGCGGGGTCAACGCCATCCCGTCCCGGGTCTCCGGCTGGCTGGACGCCAGGGCGCCGGACGGCCCGACCCTGACCGAGCTGGTCGCCGCCATCCAGGCCGGCGCGGGGGAGCGCGCCGCCCGGGACGGCGTGGAACTCGCCGTGACCCGTGAGTCGCACACCGGCGCGCAGTGGTTCACGCCGGCGCTGCGGGACAGCGTGGCCGCCCGCCTGGACAACGCGCCCGTGCTGCCGACCGGCGCCGGGCACGACGCGGGGGTGCTCTCCGCCGTGGTGCCCACCGCGATGCTCTATGTGCGCAACCCCACCGGGGTCTCCCACGCCCCGGCCGAACACGCCGACCAGCGGGACTGTCTGGCCGGAGTCGCCGCACTCGCCGAGGTACTGGAGGGGCTGGTATGTCGCTGACCGCCCAGACGTACTGGACCGAACACGCCTGGCTCAACGGGACCGTGGAGCCAGGCGTGGTGATCGCCACCGCGCTCGACGGCTCCATCACCGAGGTGCGCCCCGGGGTGGACGAGCCCCCGATCGGCGCCGTCTCGCTGCGGGGCCTGACGATCCCCGGGCTCGCCAACGTCCACAGCCACGCCTTCCACCGGGCGTTGCGCTCCACCGCCCAGGTGGGCGGCGGCACCTTCTGGACCTGGCGCAACGCCATGTACGACCTCTCCCTCCTGCTCGACCCCGACGGCTACTACGCGCTGGCCCGCGCCGTCTACGCCGAGATGGCGCTGGCCGGCATCACATGCGTCGGCGAGTTCCACTATGTGCACCACCAGCCGGACGGCACCCGCTACCACGACCCCAACGCGATGGCCGAGGCGCTCATCGCCGCCGCCGGCGAGGCCGGCATCCGTATCACCCTCCTTGACACCTGCTATCTCTCGGCCGGCTTCGGCCGGCCGCCGGACCGTCACCAGCGGCGCTTCTCGGACGGGACCGTGGAGGCCTGGGCCGAGCGCGCCGAAGCCCTGCGCTCCACCGACGTGGCCCGGATCGGCGCCGCCGTGCACTCCGTGCGGGCGGTGCCCGCCGAGGCGCTGGCCACCGTGGCCGACTGGGCCACCCGCCACGGCTCCCCGCTCCATGTCCACCTCTCCGAGCAGCCCAGGGAGAACGAGGAGTGCCAGGCGGCCCACGGCCGCAGCCCCACCCAACTCCTCGCCGACCACGGGGTGTTGACACGAAGGACCACGGCGGTCCACGCGACCCACCTGGACGGGGCCGACGTGGCCCTCCTCGGCGCCGCCGGCACCACAGCCTGTCTGTGCCCCACCACCGAGCGCGACCTGGCCGACGGCATCGGCCCCGCCGTGCGACTGCGCGACGCCGGCTGCCCGTTGAGCCTGGGGAGCGACAGCCACGCGGTGATCGACCTCTTCGAGGAGGCCAGGGCCGTGGAGCTGGGCGAGCGGGTGCGCACCCAGGCCAGGGGCCACTTCACCGCCGACCAACTGCTGCGCTGCGCCACCGAGAACGGCCACGCCGCGCTCGGCTGGCCCGAGGCCGGGCGGCTGGAGACCGGCGCGCTCGCCGACTTCACCACCGTCTCCCTGGACACGGTGCGGACCGCGGGGCCGCCGCCCCGCCTCGCCGCCGAGGCGGTGATCTTCGCCGCCACGGGCGCCGACGTCCGGCACACCGTGGTGGGCGGGCGACACATCGTCCGTCACGGCGGTCACCAGCTGGTGCACGACGCCCCCCGCGCGCTGCGCCGCGCCATCGCCGCGCTGCACGCCCGGCGTTGACCCGGCCCGGCGGGAGCGTCGCGGCCCACGGCCGCACCCCCAGCCAGGCCCCGACCGCTCCCACCGTCCCTGCCGCTCGCACCAGCCGCAGCGGCCGCACCAGCACCCCGCACCGGGAGGCGCCCCCGATGCCCAGCATCGCCATCACCCACATCAACACCCTTGTCACCAACGACCCCTCCCTGGGCAGTGGACCACTCGGCCGAATCCGGGACGCGGCCCTCGTGGTGGAGGACGATCGCGTCGCCTGGATCGGTGCGTCCAGTAGAGCACCCGCCACTGACAGTCACATCGACGCGGCCGGACGGAGCGTGATTCCGGGCTTCGTCGACTCCCACGCGCATCTGCTCTTCGCCGGCGACCGCACCGCCGAGTTCCACGCGCGGATGTCGGGGCGGCCCTACGAGGCCGGCGGGATCGCCACCACCGTCGCCGCCACCCGCGCCGCGACCGACGCCGAACTGGCCCGGCGGCTGGCCCACTTCCGCCACGAGATGGCCCGCCAGGGCACCACCACCGTGGAGACCAAGTCCGGCTACGGGCTCACCGTCGAGGACGAGGCCAGGGCGCTGCGGATCGCCGTCCGGCAGCTGACGGAGGTCACCTTCCTCGGCGCCCACATCGTGCCGCCCGAGTACCGGGACGACCCCGCCGCCTATGTCGACCTGGTGACCGGCCCGATGCTCGACGCCTGCGCCCCCCACGCCCGGTGGATCGACGTCTTCTGCGAGCGTGGGGCGTTCGACGCCGAGCAGGCCCGCGCCGTCCTCCTGGCCGGCCGCGCTCGGGGGTTGGGGCTGCGCGTTCACGCCAACCAGCTCGGCCCCGGCCCGGGGGTCGCGCTCGCCGTGGAGCTGGGCGCGCGTTCCGCCGACCACTGCACCCATCTGACGGACGCCGACGTGGCGGCCCTCGCCGACGGAACGACCGTCGCCACGCTGCTGCCCGGCTGCGAGTTCTCGACCCGGGCCCCCTACCCGGACGCCCGCCGGCTGCTGGACGCCGGGGTCGTGGTCGCGCTCGCCACGGACTGCAACCCCGGGTCGTCCTTCACCAGTTCCATGCCGTTCTGCCTGGCCGTCGCCGTTCGCGAGATGGGCATGACACCCGACGAGGCGCTCTGGTCCTCGACCGCCGGCGGGGCGGCCGCCCTGGACCGCACCGACATCGGGCGGTTGGCGCCCGGCACCCGGGCCGACCTGGCGCTGTTGGCCGCGCCCGACCCGGTCCACCTCGCCTATCGGCCGGGCGTCCCGCTGGTCTCGGCCGTCTGGCAGGACGGGACGCGCGTCGCCTGAACGGGCGTCTCGCCGAGCGGCTCGGGCGCCTGGGTGACCTCGGCCCAACTCGGTCCGGTCGCGCCCGCGTCGAGGCCGGCGGGCGCGGCGAACGCGTCCCGCGTCGCCTCGGGCCGGGCGGGCTCGTTTCGCGCCGTCCGGCCGGGCCGCTGGCTCAGGCGAACGCCGGCGAGCATCAGCGCCAGCCCGACCACCGCGACCCACGGGCCGGCCAGCACCCGGCACTCGCTCCAGTAACCCTCCCTGACGCCAAGGCCGTTGAGCGACGCCGCGAGCAGGACCGTCGCGACGATCCCGAAGAGACAGGCCACGGTGGCGAGTCGGCCCAGAGCGCGCCGGGGCGCGTGCCCCGGGCGCGGCCAGGCCGCGCCCAGCGAGGCCAGCGCCGCGACCAGCGCCGTGGGGGCGCTCCAGTACTGGAGGTAGGCGTGCGCGAACCCGCCCAGCGCGCTGCCGCGCTCGGCCGAAGGCAGCAGCCTGGCCACCTCGTTGAGGGTCAACTCGGACTGCCCCTCGTCGAAGCGGAGCGCGATCCAGGAGGTGGTGGAGGAGCCGACGATCAGCGTGATGAGACCGATCAGCGCGATCAGCAGCGCCAGGGAGTCGAGCGGGGCGCTCGCAGGGGGCGCGTGCGCCCCTTGCGCGGGGTGTGGGGGTTGTGGAGGCGTGGGGAGGGTCATGCCCTGAGCGTTGTCGATCGTGTGCTCCGTGTCCATATGGTGCTCGGCCGTTCCCGATCGCACCGGGAGCTTCACAAGAGTTACCGGCGGGTTTCGCGCGGGGCGCACAACCGGGGGCGCGCGTCGGTCAACCGGGGGCGTGCGTTGGCGTATTGGCATCGTCCCGCGACGCGATCGATTGTCACTGTCAGTGACGAGAGGCAGAATGCCCGACATGAAGAGCAGAAGCCGCGAGCGGGGCGCCGCTCCCCACACCGCCGCCGCACCCGACGACTCCCGGCGCCAACGCCGGGGCCTGGGCCGGCAGTTCTGGCGCCTGTGGTCGGCCAGCACGGTCTCCAACCTGGGGCAGGGCGCGAGCGCCATCGGGTTCCCCTGGCTGGCCAGCACCCTCACGGACCAGGCGTTTCTGATCGCCCTGGTCGCGATGGCCAACCGGCTGCCCTGGCTGCTGTTCAGCCTGCCGGCCGGCGCGCTCGCCGACCGGCTGGACCGGCGGCTGGTGATGGTGTGGATGACCGGGGTCCGCGCCCTGGTCGTCGGGGCCGTCGCGCTGCTGGTCGCGGTCGACGCCATGACGATGCCGCTGCTCTGCGCCTGCGCGCTGACTCTCGGTTTCTCCGAGGTGCTCTTCGACAACACCTCGCAGGTCCTCCTCCCCTCCGTGGTGGAGCGGAGACAACTCGACAGCGCCAATGGCCGGTTGATGGCCACCCAGATCGTCGCCGACGACTTTCTGGCCAGGCCGCTGGGCGGCGTGCTGCTGGCGTTGACGCTGGCCGCGCCCTTCGCCTTCGACGCGGTGACGGCCGTGGTGGCGGGGGTGTTGCTGCTCACGCTGCGCGGCACCTTCCGCGCCAGGAGCGCGGGCCCGCCCGCCCCGCCGGTCGCCGCCCCGCCGGTCGCCGCCTCGACGGCGGCTGCGACGCCCGGGGGCCCGGGCGTCGCAGCGGTCGGCACCGGCGAGGCGTCGAAGGTGGGTACCTCCCTCTGGGCGGAGACCAGGGAGGGCGTGCGCTGGCTCTGGGGGCACACGCTGCTGCGCCGGCTGGCGATCGCGCTGGCCATCTCCAACATGGCCTCGCAGGGCGCCATGGTGACCTATGTGCTCTTCGCCCAGGAGGTGTTGGGGCTCGGGCCGGTCGGCTTCGCGCTGCTCTCCTCGGTCACCGGCGTCGGCGCCCTGGTCGGCGGCCTGCTCGCCGGTCGCGTCGTCCAGGCGATCGGCCGGGCCCGGAGCCTGTCGCTGCTGGCGGTGGTGCAGACGCTGGTCTTCACGATCACCGGCGTGGCCTCGAACGCGTACCTGGTCGGCTCGGTGATGAGCCTGCTGGGCTTCGTCGTGGTCCTGTGGAACGTGACCACCGTCTCGCTGCGTCAAACCCTCATACCCGACCGGCTGTTGGGCCGGGTGAACAGCGTCTACCGGCTGCTGGGCTGGGGCACCATCCCGCTCGGCGCCGCGCTGGGCGGCCTGCTGGTGACGCTGGCCGAGCCGCACTGGGGGCGGGAGGCGGCGCTGCGCTCCCCGCTGCTGCTGACCGGGCTGGTGCTGGCGGTCCTCGCGGTCTATGTGCGCCGCCGGCTCACCCAGCGGCTGATCGACGCCTCATTCGCTGAGGCCGTCGGGGACGACTCCGACGACACCCCCGACCCCGTCGGCGGAGAGGACAACCGGACGGAGATACGTCGGGGCCGAGAGGACGGCCGCGAGGACGACCGGGACGAGCACCGGAGGGAGACACGGGCGGAGACACCCGAGGGCCGGGGCGAGCACCGAGCGGGGACACCGGCGGAGCCCCGGACGCCCGGGGAGGGCCACGACGCGAGCGGAGGGAGCCGGGAGAAGGACCGGAAGCGGCGGTGAGTCAGGCGCCCTCGGCCCAGGCGGTGGCATTCCGGTACAGCTCCGAGTGGAGCGCGGGTCCGGCCGCGAGGAGCCGGGGCCGCAGCGCCCGTTCGCCGAGCTGCGCGCGGAAGGCGAAGGCCACGGACACCTCGTGCGCGGGCCGGTGCACCACCTCGATCCGGTCCCCCGCCCGGATGGTGCCCGGGCGCAGCACCCGGAAGTACGCTCCCGGACGGGCGGCCTCCGAGAACCGCTTGACCCAGCCGCGCTCGCCGATCCAGTCGGCGAACGTCGCGCAGGGGATGCGCGGTGAGGTGGCTTCCAGCAGCAACTCGTCGCCCACCAGCCACTGTTCACCGACCCGGGTGTCGCTGACGTCGATGCCCTCGGTGGTCAGGTTCTCACCGAAGACGCCGTTCTCCAGGGAACGGCCCAACTCGGCGGCCCAGTGGTCCAGGTCCTCCCTGGCGTAGGCGTACACCGCCTGGTCGTCGCCCCCGTGGTGGCGCAGGTCGGCGACGGAGTCCCCGGCGAGCCCGCTGCCGCCCACCCCCTTGGGGCCCGGCGCGCTGACCGCGACCTCGCCGTCGACCGGGCGCTTGTCGATGCCTGTCAGCCCGCTGGGGGCGTTGGTCCGCGCGACGGCCGCGCTCCTGCCGGCGTTGACGGTGAGCAGTATGGGTGGCATGTCGGCACCCTAACGGGGCCTTCTCCCGGCCCGCACGGGGTTTCCCCCGCCGCCGTCAACCGATCACGTCGAGCACGGCCTTCCCGGGGACCGCCCCGTCGACCAGGGCGGCCGTGGCCTCCGGCAGCCGCGTCCAGTCGCCGCGCCAGCCGATGTTCGCGCCCAGCTCGCCGCTCCCCAACAACCCCGCCAGCCAGCCGAGATCCGCGCCGATCCCCACCTGGTCGTCGAGCGGATAGAAGGAGGTGGTCATCCGGTCGTGCCCCAGCGGGCCCTCGAAGTCGCCCACCCGGAACGCCTCGCCCTGCCCCGCCGTGTGCCCGAGGGCGATCAGCACGCCGCCCGGCGTCAACACCCGGTAGCCGGCGACCAGATGGTCGCCGCCCACCAGGTCGATCACCCCGTGCACCGGGCGCCGGGTCAGTTCCTCGACGCCGGCGGCGCCGAACACCACCTCGTGCGTGCCCAGTTCACGGAGCAACTTCTCCTTGCCGGGGTCGGTGGTGCTGGCGATCACCCGCGCCCCGCCGAGGGCGGCCAGCCGCACCGCGAACCGCCCCACCCCGCTGCCGCCCCCGATGACCAGCACCCGCCGCCCCAGGATCGGGCCGAGGCGGCGCGGCGCGCGCAGCGCGGAGCCGGCGGCGACGGGCAGGGTGCTGGCCGCGCCCAGGTCCAGGTCGTTCGGCACGACGCCCACGGCGTCCGTCCTCACCGCGCGCGGTTCGGCCCAGGCGCCGGCCGCGCCCAGGGTGACGGCCCGGGTTCCCTCCGGCGGCCCCGAACCTCACGACTGGCTGCACGCCGAGGTCGGTTCGGGGGCCGAGCCGCCGGGGCGCGCCGAGTTGGTCGCCCGCGCCCGGGGCGCGCTCGCGCTGCTCCCCGAGGTGGCGGCGCTGGCGGCCACCACCTCCTGAACCGCCCGGCCGCCCGCCGGAACCGCCCGGTCAGCGCGCCCTGGCGTGCCCCCTGAACCGCCCGCCCCCGCAATGTCGCTCGCCCCAGGGTGCCCCGCGCACAAAAGCCTGGACGGCGCGCGGAGGAAAGCCGCGCGCCGTCCAGGCTGACCGTCTTCGGCGAACCGTGTCGCTCGCCCCGAGGCGGTGTCGGTGTCGTTATGTGGTCTCGGCCCGTGCCATGGTCCCGGCCCCTGCGGTGGTCCCCCTCCGCGTGCCGTTCCCGTTCCCGTTCCGCGCGCCGGTGCCGGTGCCGTTCCGCGTGCCGGTCCCGTTCCGCGTGCCGGTCCCGTTCACTCCTCGACCATCAGCCCGCGACGGAGCTTGCCGAGTGTCCGCGACAGCAGCCGGGAGACGTGCATCTGGGAGATGCCCAGCTCCTCGCCGATCTCCGACTGCGTCATGTTCGCCACGAAGCGCAGCGACAGGATCTTGCGGTCGCGCGGCGTCAGCTGCGCGATCAGCGGCTTGAGCGACTCGATGTACTCGATGCCCTCAAGCCCGTGGTCCTCGTAGCCGATCCGGTCGGCCAACGCGCCCTCCGCGTCGTCCTCCTCCGGCTGCGCGTCGAGGGAACTCGCGGTGTAGGCGTTGGAGGCGGCCATGCCCTCCACGATCTCGTCCTCGGACAGCCCGAGGCGCTCGGCCAGTTCGGCCACCGTCGGGGAGCGGTCCAGCTTCTGGGCCAGCTCGTCACCCGCCTTGGCCAGGTCGAGACGCAGCTCCTGAAGGCGCCGGGGAACCCGGACCGACCAGGAGGTGTCCCGGAAGAAGCGCTTGATCTCGCCGACGATCGTCGGCATCGCGAAGGTGGGGAACTCCACTCCACGGTCGGCGTCGAAGCGGTCGATCGCCTTGATCAGACCGATCGTTCCGACCTGGATGATGTCCTCCATGGGCTCGCTGCGGGAGCGGAACCGGGCGGCGGCGAACTTCACCAGCGCCAGGTTGAGTTCCACCAGCGTGTTGCGCACATACGCGTACTCGTGGGTGCCCTCCTCCAGATCCCGGAGGCGGCCGAAGAGGCTCCTGGACAGTTCACGCGCGTCCAGCGGGGCCACCTGATCGAACGGCGGCATCTCCGGGATGGACGCGAGTACGTCCTCGGCCTCGGCCGGCGGGTCGGCGGGGGTCGAGGCGGCGTCCTTCGCGGGAGCGCCGGTATGCGGTTCGTGGGTACGAGGGGCCGGTGACATGTGGTTGTCCTCCGTAGTTTCACGGCGTATGGCCGCCGAAGCCATGACGTGCACTGGGGGTTGCGGCGCCTCCAAGCCGGTTCGAAAAAAACAGGTGCTTCTCTAGCCCTACCCGGATTTCAGCAACTATGGCAAGTCTGCTACGTCCGAATTGCGAGGAATGTCGGTCCTGTTGGGGTGCCGGACCGGGCCTCCAGAGGCTAAGGTTTCGAACCTAGCCAGGAGGGCGCTCCAATGAGAAGGGGGCCGCATGGACCGCGGAATGCCGGGGGAGACGTACCGGCGTGGCCTGACGGTCGATGTTCGGCGCACGGCTGGGTCCTCGGTGGTCGCGCCCGTCGGTGAACTCGATCACCATTCCGCCGAAAAGCTCCGCAGCGCACTGCATGAGTGTGTGGTGTCCGGAGGTGCCCGGATTGTCGTTGACTGTTCCGGTCTGGAGTTCTGCGACTCGACCGGACTGAATGTGCTTCTCGCCACACGACTGGAGGCCGAACAGGCCGGCGGCGCGGTGCATCTGGCCGAAATGCCGCCGATCGTGGCGAGAATTCTGGAGATAACGGGCGCCACCGCCGTGTTCACGGTTCACGAGACCCTCGACGAGGCCCTGGCCGGTCCACCGGGCGACTGACGCCACGGCGGGGGCCGCTGTACGCGGCCATCCCCGCCCGTCACACTTGGTTCGGACAGCGCACGTCGGAGCGTGTCGCCCCGCCCGGCCGATTGCCCCGAAGGGGCGGGTGTGCGACCCGCACCTCCGGGCAGGAGACCACTCGACGCGATGCCGGACCGACCGGACCGAACGGAACGAACGGAACGAACCCGGCACCCGGCTGGTTTGAGGAAACGCCGCCCAGGACGACGGGGCGCGAAGATGGCTGAGAAGGCTAGGGGAGGCGTGCATGGGGACGACTCGACCGCGCCCCGCTGATGACCAGGGTGCGCAGCGACACCGGGTGGCCCCCGCCGAGGAAGCGGTTCGGCAGGTCCGCAGGCTACGGCTGATCGGCACGAGCGGAGTGGTCTCCAAAGCCCGCGAGTTCACGCGCCAGGCGCTCCACGACTGGGGCTGGCTGCCGGCCGTGGACGAGGAGCAGTTCGCGGCCGTCGAGGATGTGCTGCTGGTCGTCTCCGAGCTGGTGACCAACGCCTGTCTGCACGCCGGCGGCCCCGAGGAGCTGCGGATAGGCCGGGGCACCAAGCTGATCCGGATCGAGGTGCTGGACCGGGGCGCCGGCACCCCCGCGCTGCGGACCACCCGGTTGCCGGGCCGCCCCGGCGGGCACGGGATGTTCATCGTCCAGCGGCTCTGTCTCGACTGGGGCGTGGTGCACGAGCCCGACGCGGTGGGCAAGACGGTCTGGGCCGAGCTGGGGGCGCCCGTTCCCGACTGACGGGCGACCGGTCCCGCCCGACGGGCGCCAGCCGCTCCCCCCGACCGAAGGCCGGTCGCCGGCCGCTGGCCTCCGGTCGCCGGCTCCCGGCCGAGGGCGGCGCCCGTTGCCGACGGACGGCCCGTTGCCGACGGACGGCCCGTTCCCCTCCCTTCCTCCGGGACCTGCCATGCCCGGGTGACGCGGGCGTCTACCATCAGCGCATGACCCGTGTGCTGCTCGCCGAGGACGACGCATCCATCTCGGAGCCGCTGGCCCGTGCCCTGCGCCGCGAGGGATACGAGGTGGAGGTGCGCGAGGACGGCCCCGAGGCGCTGCGGGCGGGACTGCGCGGGGACGTCGACCTGGTGGTGCTCGACCTCGGACTTCCCGGGATGGACGGCCTGGAGGTCTGTCGCCGGCTGCGCACCGAGGGGCTCGGCCTGCCGGTGCTGGTGCTGACCGCCCGCGCCGACGAGGTGGACACCGTGGTGGGGCTGGACGCCGGGGCCGACGACTATGTCACCAAGCCCTTCCGGCTGGCCGAACTGCTGGCCCGGGTGCGGGCCCTGCTGCGCCGGGGGAACGCGGAGAGCGGCCCGGCCCCCGCCGTGCACGGCATCAGGATCGACGTGGAGTCGCACCGCGCCTGGATGGGCGAGGACGAGCTGCACCTGACGGCCAAGGAGTTCGACCTGCTGCGGGTCCTGGTGCGGGACGCGGGCCGGGTGGTCACCAGGGAGCAGCTGATGCGGGAGGTCTGGGACACGACCTGGTGGTCCTCGACCAAGACGCTGGACATGCACATCTCCTGGCTGCGCAAGAAGCTCGGCGACGACGCGGCCAACCCGCGTTACATCGTCACCGTCCGGGGAGTGGGATTCCGCTTCGAGAAGAGCTGAGACGAGGCCGCCGTGCGCCGTCGTCTGATCAACTCCACGCTCTCGGTCGTCCTGGTGGTGATCGCCGTCTTCGGCGTCTCGCTGTTCCTCGTGGAGACCAGGACCATCGAGGCCAGCGCCAGGGACCGGCTGGAGTCCGAGACCGCCCGCCTGTTGGCGGACGTGGAGAGCCGGATCGCCTCCGGCGAGCCGATCACCGCCGAGGACATGGCCGCCTCCGCGCCGCCCGACCGCCAGGTGCTGATCGAACTCGTCGGGCAGCCGCCCATCCGGCTCGGCCCCGGGGCCGGCGAGAACCCGATGGAGAGCACCCAGACCGGGGCGAACGGCGAACGGGTTGTGGTGCGGCAGCCCAGGAGCGTGGTCAGCGACGAGATCGGCCGGATGCTGATGATCATCCTCGTGGTCTCCCTGCTGGCCGTGGCCGCCGCCGCGCTGCTCGCGGTGCGGCAGGCCCGGCGGGTCTCCGCGCCGCTGACGGACCTCGCCGAGACCGCCGAACGGCTCGGCTCGGGCGACCCGCGCCCGCGCCACCGCCGGTACGGGGTGCCGGAGTTGGACCGGGTGGCCGATGTGCTGGACGCCAGCGCCGAACGGATCGCCCGGATGCTGACCGCCGAGCGGCGGCTGGCAGCCGACGCCTCCCACCAGCTGCGCACCCCGTTGACCGCGCTGTCCATGCGGCTTGAGGAGATCATCGCCACCGAGGACCGGGACACGGTCAAGGAGGAGGCGACGGTCGCCCTGGTCCAGGTCGAGCGGCTGACCGACGTGGTGCAGCGGCTGTTGACCAACTCCCGTGATCCACGCCTGGGTTCGGCCGTCGGCTTCGACCTGGACGAGGTGGTGGCCCAGCAGGTCGAGGAGTGGCGGCCGGCCTACCGGGGCGCGGGGCGGGCCATCGTGCACTCGGGCAAGCAGGGGCTGCGCGCGGTTGGCACCCCGGGCGCGGTCGCCCAGGTGGTGGCGACGCTGGTGGAGAACTCCCTGATGCACGGCGCGGGAACGGTCGCCCTGCGCACCCGGGTCGCCGGGAACCAGGTGGTGGTCGAGGTCACGGACGAGGGGCCAGGGGTACCGAAGGAGCTGGGCGCGCGGGTCTTCGAACGCACGGTCAGCGGCCGGAACTCCACCGGCCTCGGGCTGGCCGTCGCCCGCGACCTGGCCGAGGCGGACGGGGGGCGGCTGGAGTTGCTGGGGCTCTCCCCGCCGGTGTTCGCGCTCTTCCTCAGCCGCGAGATGGAGGACCCGGCCCCGGAAGGCTGAGGCGGGGCGCCGGGCCGCGACGGCCGCGCGGCGGCCTCAGCGCGCCGCGGAGCCGACCGGCAGCGGCTCGCCGCTCGCCTCGGGGGCCCGTCCCGAGCGGCGGAAGACCCAGGTCCGGTACGACCAGAAGCGGAAGAGCGAGCCCATGCCGAGGCCGATCACGTTCTTCGCCAGGTTGTCGGCGAGCGGCGAGGTGAGGCCGAGGCCGTAGTGGGAGAGGGCCAGCACGCCGTTCTCGATGACCATCCCCACGCAGGAGAACAGCACGAACAGGGCGATCTCGCGGCGCCGGCCCGAGCGGTCGCGGTGGCGGTAGGTCCAGTAGCGGTTGCCCACGTAGTTGGTGCAGATGGCGGCCGAGGTGGCGATGACCCCGGAGCGGATCGGGGCCAGGCCCAGCACCTGGGAGCAGACGTTGAAGACGACCACGTTGACCAGGAAGCCGAACGCGCCGACCGTGCCGAACTTCGCCGCCTCCCTCGCGACCCCGCGCACCCGGTCCCGGAGCGGACGCCCCTCCTTCATGTGCGCCATGCTAATCGCGCCTCCCGACAACGGCCCGTCGTGCGGCTCACCCGGCGTCGACCACCCGGATGTCGAAGACGAGGTCGGTCTCCGGCTCGTACTCGCCACGGAAGAGGCGGGTCACGGTGATCTCGGTCTCGCCGGCCGCGACCGCCTCGAAGCGCAGCAGCCGGGTGCCGCCGGTGCCGGGCTCGTCGCCGTCGGACTCGTACCGGTCCCCGTCCGCCCGCACCACGGCCTCGTCCGGCTCCGGGTCGATGACCGTCCACTCCCAGCCGATGGACGGGTTCTCCTCCAGGGCCAGAAGGAATGATTCGCCGGCGGTGACCTCGACCGGCGCCCCGGCGTCGGCGTCGGTGAACCGCGGCTGCTCCGGCTCGTCGTCCTGGCAGGCGGTGCCGGTGAGCAGCAGCGCCAACGCGGCCAGCGGGGCGAGCAGCAGCCGGCGCGCGCGGGCCCCCCGGCCTCGCGTCGTCCCGCCGGCCACGCCGTTGCCACCGTTCACGCCGTTCACGCTGTTCACGTCCCCACGCCTCTCGCCTTGTGCTTCGGGCTGTCTCATTCTGTGCTCCCGGCTCACGCGCCTTCGGCCTCGGGCGGCCTTCGCGGTCGCGAACCACCAGCAGGGACGTGGCCACGGGCCGTCGCGGTTCCGGGCCCCCGCCGGGGCGGAACGGGGGCCGGATACGCTGGGGCGCGTGACATTTCCCGTGGTCGGCATGGTCGGAGGCGGTCAGCTCGCCCGAATGACCCATGAGGCGGGCATCCCGCTCGGCATCACCTTCCGTCTGCTCAGTGACACCCCGCAGGACTCGGCGGCGCGGGTGGTGAACGATGTGGTGGTCGGCGACTACCGCGATCTGGCCACGCTGCGCGCGTTCGCCAAAGGGTGCGATGTGATCACCTTCGATCACGAACATGTGCCGACGGAACATCTGCGCGCGCTGGAGGCCGACGGCATCCCGGTGCGCCCCGGGCCCGACGCGCTGGTGCACGCCCAGGACAAGGGCGTGATGCGCGCCCGACTCACCGAACTTGGCGTGGACTGCCCGCGCCACCGGATCGTGACCGACCCGGCCGATGTGGCCCGCTTCGCGACCGAGGTCGGCGGCTTCCCCGTGGTGCTGAAGACGGTGCGCGGCGGCTACGACGGCAAGGGCGTGTGGCTGGTGCGCTCCGAGGCGGAGACGGGCGACGCCTTCCGCGCTGGGGTGCCGGTGCTGGGCGAGGAGCGGGTGGACTTCCGCCGCGAGTTGGCGGCCAACGTGGTGCGTTCCCCGCACGGCCAGGCCGTGGCCTACCCGGTCGTCGAGTCCCGGCAGGTCGACGGCGTCTGTGACACGGTGATCGCGCCCGCGCCCGACCTCGCGCCCCGACTCTCCGCCCACGCCCAGGAGATGGCGCTGCGGATCGCCGCAGAGCTGGGGGTGGTGGGCCATCTGGCGGTCGAGCTGTTCGAGACGCGGGACGGCCGGGTGCTGGTCAACGAGCTGGCGATGCGCCCGCACAACTCCGGCCACTGGACCCAGGACGGCGCGGTGACCTCGCAGTTCGCCAACCATCTGCGGGCCGTGCTCGACCTGCCGCTGGGCGACCCCAGGCCGCGCGCGCCCTGGACGGTGATGTCCAACGTCCTGGGCGGGGAGTACCCGGAGATGTATCCGGCCTATCTGCACTGCATGGCCAGGGACCCGGCCCTGAAGATCCACATGTACGGCAAGGACGTCAGGCCAGGCCGCAAGGTGGGGCATGTCAACACGTTCGGCGACGACCTGGCCGACGTGACCGAACGTGCTCGCCACGCGGCCGACTACCTTCGCGGCCTGATCGACGAGTGAACGACCGCCGTGAGTGAACGACCGCCGAAACGACGAATGGTGAGGCATGAGCGACAGCCCGGCGCCCCAGGTGGGCATCGTGATGGGTTCCGACTCCGACTGGCCGGTGATGCGGGCGGCGGCCGAGGCGCTCGACGAGTTCGGCGTCCGCTATGAGGCCGACGTGGTCTCGGCGCACCGGATGCCCACCGAGATGGTCACCTATGGGCAGGAAGCGGCCGAACGCGGTCTCTCGGTGATCATCGCCGGGGCCGGAGGGGCCGCTCATCTGCCCGGAATGCTCGCCTCGTTGACCCCGCTGCCGGTGATCGGCGTCCCGGTGCCGCTGAAACACCTGGACGGGATGGACTCGCTGCTCTCCATCGTGCAGATGCCCGCCGGGGTGCCGGTGGCCACGGTCTCCGTCGGCGGCGCCCGCAACGCGGGGCTGCTCGCCGCCCGCATCCTGGGCGCGGCCGACCCGGAGCTGCGCGCCCGGATGCGCGCGTTCCAGGACGAACTGCGCGAGCAGGCCAGGGAGAAGGGCCGCCGGCTGCGTGCCTCCCTGGACACGCCGCCCCACGAGACCGAGGAGCGGGCCCGATGAGCGAGGTTGCCGCCGACCGGCTGGCCGAGGCGCGGGCGCTGCTCGCCGAGCACCCGTTGGTCGACGGGCACAACGACCTGCCCTGGGCGCTGCGCGAGACCGTGGGCTACGACCTGGACCGGGCCGACATCGCCGGCGACCTGACCGGCCGGCTCCACACCGACCTGCGCCGGCTGCGGGCCGGCGGCGTCGGCGCGCAGTTCTGGTCGGTCTATGTGCCGGCCGAGCTGAGCGGCGACCACGCCGTCAGCGCCTGCCTCGAACAGATCGACGTGGTCGGGCGGTTGCTCGACCGCTATCCGACCGACCTGGCCAGGGCGCTGACCGCCGACGACATGGTGGCGGCCAGGGCGCAGGGCCGGATCGCCTCGCTGATGGGCGCCGAGGGCGGCCATTCCATCAACAACTCGCTGGCGACGCTGCGCGCCTTTCACCGGCTCGGCGTGCGCTATATGACGCTGACGCACAACTCCACGATCGACTGGGCGGATTCCGCCACCGACGAGCCACGGCACGGCGGCCTCTCGGCCTTCGGCGCCGAGGTGGTGCGGGAGATGAACCGTGTCGGAATGCTGGTCGATCTCAGCCATGTCTCCGCCGACGTGATGCGGGACGCGCTGCGGATCTCCGAGGCGCCGGTGATTTTCTCGCATTCCTCGGCGCGCGCCGTCTGCGACCATCCGCGCAATGTTCCGGACGATGTGCTGGCCGCGCTTCCCGCCAACGGCGGGGTCGCGATGGCCACCTTCGTCCCCAAGTTCGTGCTGCCCGAGGCCATCGAGTGGACCCGCCGGGCCGACGCGAACATGACGGCCAACGGCTTCCACCCGCTGGACACCACGGAGCCGGGGATGCGGGTGCAGCGCGCGTTCGAGGAGGCCAACCCGCGCCCGACGGCCACCCCGGCGACCGTGGCCGACCACCTCGACCACATGCGGGAGGTGGCCGGCGTCGACCACATCGGGATCGGCGGGGACTACGACGGGACGGCCTTCCTGCCGCGTGGCCTTGAGGACGTCTCCGGCTATCCGCTGCTGATCGCCGAGCTGTTGGAACGCGGCTGGTCGCGCGCCGACCTGGCCAAGCTGACCTGGGAGAACGCGGTGCGGGTGCTGCGCGATGCGGAGACCGTGGCCGCCGATCTGGCGAGCGGGCGCGGCCCGTCGATCGCCACCATCGAGAGCCTGGACGGCCGGAAAAACGGGCAATAGCCCCAAAGGTGAGATAGCGCCCGGCGAAGTGTCCCTTTTCCGCGTGCAGTTGACGCCTCTCCCGGAACGGCGCGCCGCCTACGGTGCGGAAAACGATCAGAACGCAGCGTCATATGCCGGCGTCCGTGATATTCGGGTCACGTTCCCGGCGTTCCCGCTTTCTTGTCCGGGGGGAATTCCCGGGTTTAACGTTCGGTCCGCGTCGCATTCGCGGCGAACCGCTCCGGACGCCGAATCCTGTCACCGGAAGCGGGAACGTGGTCATTCCGTCTGACAGGAGCGGGGGACCCAATTCCGCCGGATCTCGTTCGATCTCCGGCTAGGGGTGAAGTCACGGCAGAACCCGGCGCCCAGGCGCGTCGCGGCCGGCCGTGGCCGGGCGACTCCGGCCCGAACCCGACAGCTGACCTCGCAGGCGTCGGAGAGGAGACCCCATGTCCGGAACCGGACGCCACCGCCGTCAGCCGTCCCGCCGCGTGTCCCGCGCCGCCGCGCTGCTCACCACCGGGGCCGCCGGCCTCGCCCTGCCCCTGTTCGCCGCCGGCGCCGCCGGCGCCGCGCCCGCCAGCTACACCGTCGAGGGCGGCGACACCCTGTACCGCATCGCGGCCGACCATGACATCGCCGGCGGCTGGGAGCAGCTCTACGAGGCCAACCGCGAGGTCATCGGTGACGACCCGGGCCACATCGCCCCCGGCCTCACCCTCTCCCTGGACCTCGGGGACGCCGAGGCCGACGAGCCGGCCGAGCCCGCCCCGAGCGGCGAGTACGTCGCCCCCGTGGCCGGCGTGAGCGGCGGCGGCTACGGCAACGCCGGCGCGCTGTGGTCCTCCGGGTACCACACCGGCGCCGACTTCCCCGTCGCGACCGGCACCCCGGTGGTCTCCATCGCCGCCGGCGAGGTCGTGACCGCCGGCAGCGGCGGCTCCTACGGCAACGAGGTCGTGGTCCGGCACGCCGACGGCCACTACAGCCAGTACGCCCACCTCTCCTCGCTCTCGGTGAGCGTCGGCCAGTCGGTCGGCGCCGGCGACCAGGTGGGCCTCTCCGGCGCCACCGGCAATGTGACCGGCCCGCACCTGCACTTCGAGGTGCGCACCGGCCCCTCCTACGGCTCCGACATCGACCCGCTGGCGTACCTGCGCGAGCACGGCGTCAGCATCTGAGCGTTCGCGCTCCGGGGCGAACGCGGGGCGGGGCCGGTGGGTGCCGGCCCCGCCCCGCCCGTTTCCGGGGACCGGTTCAGTCGGTGAGCCGCTGGAAGCGGCGGATGGCCAGCGGAGCGAACACCGCCACCATCGCCACCGGCCAGGCCACCGCCAGCAGCAGCGCGTGGTCCGCCGCCCAGGAGTCGCTCCCCAGGCCCGGGTTGCCGAACAGCTCGCGGGTCGCGGCGACCGTCGCCGAGAGCGGGTTCCACTCCGCGATGGTGCCCAGCCAGCCGGGCATCAGCTCGGGCGCGACAAAGATGCTGGACAGGGCGGTCAGCGGGAAGGCCAACGGGAAGATCACCGTGCCGACCGTGTCCGGGTTGGGCAGCAGCAGGCCGATGTAGATCCCGATCCAGGACATCGCCACCCGCAGCAGCAGCACCAGGCCCACCGCCGCCAGCGCGAGCCCGACGCCCCGGTGCCACTCCCAGCCGACCAGCAGGCCGCAGACCACCAGCACGGTCATCTCCAGCAGCCCGCGCAGCAGATCGGCCAGGCACCGGCCGACCAGCAGCGCCGACCTGGCCATCGGCATCGACCGGAAGCGGTCCACCACGCCCCGGCTGACGTCGAACGCCAACGAGGTTCCCGTCGCCCCCATCCCGTAGAGCATGGTCATGGCGAAGACGCCGGGGAGCAGGAACTCGCGGTAGTTCCCGCCGCCGGGGACCCGCATCCCGCTGCCGAAGACATAGCCGAAGACCAGCACGAACAGGATCGGCAGGCTGAAGTAGAGGGAGATCTCCTCGGGGCTGCGCGCCAGTTGGGCCATGTTGCGCCGGGTCATCACCAGGCCGTCCGAGACGGCGACCCGGGGCCCGCGCCGCGCGCGCCCCCGCCAACGGGCCTCGCCGGGTGCGTCCGTGGTGGCGTGCGCGCTCATGCCGTGGCTCCTTCCCGTTCGGGGTGCGTGGCGTCGTCCGTCGGGCGGCCTGTGAGGTGGAGGAACACCTCGTCCAGGGTCGGCCGCCTGGTGCCCAGGTCCTCGACCGCCAGCCCGGCCGCGCGCAGCGCGCCGGCCACGTCGGTCAGGGCCCGCACCCGGTCGTCCACCTCGGCCACCACCCGCCGCGTCTCGTGGTCGACTTCCGGCTCGACCCCGCAGACGCGCCGCAGCAGCGCGGCCACGGCTCCGAGGTCGGCGGCCTCGCGCGCCACCACCTCGACCCGGTCCCCGCCCAGCCGCGACTTGAGCTGGTCGGCGGTGCCCTCGGCCACCACCCGGCCGGCGTCAACGACCGAGATCAGGTCGGCGAGTTGGTCGGCCTCCTCCAGATACTGGGTGGTGAGCAGCACCGTGGTGCCCTCGGCGACCAGCGAACGCACCGCCTCCCACACCTGGTTGCGGCTGCGCGGGTCGAGCCCGGTGGTCGGCTCGTCCAGGAAGAGCACCCGGGGCACCACGATCATGCTGGCCGCCAGGTCGAGCCGGCGGCGCATCCCGCCGGAGTAGCCGTCCACCCTGCGTCCCGCGGCCCCGGTGAGGTCGAACCGTTCCAGCAGCTCGTCCGCGCGGCGCCGGGCGGCCCGGGGCCGCAGCCCGAAGAGCCGGCCGAAGAGGACCAGGTTCTGCCGGCCGCTGAGGAACTCGTCCACCGCCGCGTACTGCCCGGTGAGCCCGATCCTGGCCCGCACCTCGTCCGGCTGGCTGGCCACGTCGAACCCGCAGACCGTCGCCCGGCCCTCCGTCATCCGCGCCAGCGTGGTCAACGTCCGCACCGCCGTGGTCTTTCCGGCGCCGTTGGGCCCCAGCAGCCCGTGCACCGTGCCCTCCCGAACCGTCAGGTCGAACCCGTCCAGGGCCCGGGTGTCCCCGTACCGCTTGCGTATCCCCTCGGCCACGATCGCTGTCATCGCGCCCCACCTCGCCCTCTCCGCATCCGCGTTCGCGCACGTCCCGGCGCACGCCGAACGGGAAACCCTGTACGGCGTACACTAACTCTGTACAGCGTACACTTTCTGTGGACGCTGTACAGAGTTCTACGATGGCGGCGGTCCCTGGCCTGGCACGAAGGATCGAGGAGCGGCGACATGGCGGCGGACGAGACCCGAGGGCGGGACCCGCAGTACCTGCTCGACCTGCTCTGGCGCACCCAGAGCCCCGGCACGCGCGGGCCCAGGGGCAGCCTCAGCCTCGACCAGGTGGTGGGGGAGGCCGTTCGGATCGCCGACGAGGAGGGCATCGCGGCGGTCTCGATGCGCCGCATCGCCCAGAAGCTGGGCGTCACCACGATGACCCTCTACCGCTATGTGCCCAGCAAGGACGACCTGCTGGACCTGATGTTCTCCATGGCCACCTCGGTGCCGGACACCTCGGACTGGCCCGACGACTGGCGCGGCGTGCTGCGCAACTGGGCGCGCGGGACCAGGCAACTGCTGCTCGACCGCCCCTGGATGCTGGACATTCCCATCGGGGCCCCGCCGATGGGCCCCAACAACCTGGCCTGGATGGAGGTGGCCCTCGCGGCGCTGGACCGGACCGCGCTCAACGAGGGCGACATGATCGGGGTGCTGCTGATCATCAGCGGCTTCGTCCTGGGCGACACCCGACAGGAACTCACCATGACCAGCGCCTCGGCGCGCACCGGCGTCTCGTACGAGGAGTGGGGCCGGGTCTACGGCCGCATGATGGCCAGGGTCGCCACCGACGAGCGGTTTCCCACGCTCGCCAAGGTCGCCACGTCGGGGATCTTCGACAACGAGAACACCGCCGAGGACGACTTCAACGAGAACCTCGACTTCCTTCTGGACAGCGTGGCCGCCCTGATCCGCCGCCGCGAGGAGGAACGCGCGGCGGGCTGACCCCCCGACCCGGCGGGTCGGAGGGTCAACGACCGCTCGGTCAGGGGAGGTTGCGGGCCATCACGATGCGCTGGACCTGGTTGGTGCCCTCGTAGATCTGGGTGATCTTGGCGTCCCGCATCATCCGCTCCACCGGGTAGTCCCGGGTGAAGCCGTAGCCGCCGAGGAGTTGCACCGCGTCGGTGGTGATCTCCATCGCCGCGTCCGAGGCGTAACACTTCGCGGCGGCCCCGAAGAACGTCAGGTCGCCGTCCTCGCGCTGCGACCTGGCGGCCGCCGCATAGGTCAGCTGCCGGGCCGCCTCCAGCTTCATGGCCATGTCGGCCAGCATGAACTGGACGCCCTGGAAGTCGCCCACCGGCTTTCCGAACTGCTTGCGTTCGCGCACATAGCCCTTCGCGTAGTCCAGGGCGCCCTGCGCGATGCCCAGCGCCTGGGCGGCGATCGTGATCCGGGTGTGGTCCAGGGTGCGCATCGCGGTCGCGAAGCCGGTGCCCTCGTCGCCGATCATCCGCTCGGCCGGCACCCGCACGTTGTCCAGATACACCTCGCGGGTCGGCGAGCCCTTGATGCCGAGCTTCTTCTCGGGCGCCCCGAACGAGACCCCCTCGTCGCCCTTCTCCACGACGAACGCCGAGATCCCGCCCCGCGTCCGCTTCTCCGGGTCGGTGACCGCCATCACCGTGTAGTAGTCGGAGACCCCGGCGTTGGTGATCCACCGCTTGACGCCGTTGAGGACATAGGAGTCCCCGTCCCGCACCGCCCTGGTCTTCATGCCGCCGGCGTCCGAGCCCGCGTCCGGCTCCGAGAGGCAGTACGAGAACATCGCCTGCCCCTTGGCCAGCGGGGTGAGATACCGCTCCCGCAACTCCTTCGAGCCCGACAGCATCAGCGGCAGCGACCCCAGCTTGTTGACGGCAGGGATCAGCGAGGAGGAGGCGCACACCCGCGCGACCTCCTCGATCACGATCACCGTGGCCAGCGCGTCGGCCCCCGCGCCGCCGAACTCCTCCGGCACATGGACCGCGTGCAGGTCGTTGCCGACCAGCGCGTCCAGCGCCTCCTGCGGAAAACGCGCCTGCTCGTCGACGTCCGCCGCGTGCGGCGCGATCTTCGCCTCGGCCAACGCCCGAACGGACTCCCGGAGCATCTCGTGCTCCTCGGCCGGACGGTAGAGATCGAAGTCCCCGGCTCCTGCCACCTGTCTCACTCCCTGCCCACGAAGCGGTTCGCTGGTTCAGTGCCGCACTGGCTCGGGCCAGTGGTGCCACTGGTTCATGACTGTTAAGTAACTTGATCCTAGGGTCATGGCGGGCCTGGGGATAGGTGAGCTTGCCGACAGGCCCGTCCGTCTATGCTCGGGGCCATGCCTCTCAGGATCTCGGTGATCGGTCTCGGCTACCTCGGCGCCACCCACGCAGCCGCCATGGCGGAGTTGGGCTTCGAGGTGATCGGCATCGACGTGGTGCCGGCCAAGGTGGAACTGCTCTCCCGGGGGCTCTCCCCGATGTACGAGCCGGGACTTGAGGAGATCCTGCGCCAGCACGTCGCCGGCCTGCCGGACTCCACGGGGCGGCTGTCGTTCACCACCTCCTTCGAGGAGGTCGCCGCCTTCGCTGACGTGCACTTCATCTGCGTCAACACCCCGCAGCGCCCCGGCGAGTACGCCTGTGACATGTCGTACTTCGACAGCGCGGTGGACTCCCTCGCGCCCCACCTCGACCGGCCGGCGCTGGTCGTCGGGAAGTCCACCGTCCCGGTCGGCTCCGCCGCGCGGCTGGCCCGCCGCGTCGCCGAGCTGGCGCCGGCCGGCGAGGCCGCCGAGCTGGCGTGGAACCCGGAGTTCCTCCAGGAGGGCTTCGCCGTGCGGGACACCCTCCATCCCGACCGGATCGTGGTCGGCGTGACCAGCGAGCGGGCCGAGGCCGTGCTGCGCGAGGTGTACGCGACGCCCGTCGCCGAGGGCAGCCCGTTCGTCGTCACCGACCTGCCGACGGCCGAGTTGGTCAAGACGGCGGCCAACGCCTTCCTCGCCACCAAGATCTCCTTCATCAACGCGATGGCCGAGGTCTGCGAGGTCGCCGACGGCGACGTGGTCAAGCTCGCGGAGGCGCTCGGGCACGACGAACGGATCGGCCCGAAGTTCCTGCGCTCCGGCATCGGGTTCGGCGGCGGCTGCCTGCCCAAGGACCTGCGCGCCTTCTTCGCCAGGGCGGGGGAGCTGGGGGCGTCCGAGGCGCTCCAGTTCCTGCGCGAGGTGGACTCGCTCAACATGCGCCGCCGCGCCTCGATGGTCGCGCTGACCAGGGACGCGCTGGGCGGCTCGCTGCTGGGCCGGCGGGTCGCGGTGCTCGGCGCCGCCTTCAAGCCGGAGACGGACGACGTCCGCGACTCCCCGGCGTTGAACATCGCGGGTCAACTCCACCTCCAGGGCGCCGAGGTGAGCGTCTACGACCCCAAGGCCGTCGTCAACGCCCGGGCCGTCTTCCCGACGCTGCGCTACACCGAGTCGGCGACGGAGGCCGCGCGGGGCGCGCACGTGGTGCTGCACCTCACGGAGTGGCGCGAGTTCCAGGAGTTGGACCCGGTGGCCCTGGGCGAGGTGGTGTCCAACCGCCACATTCTGGACGGGCGGAACACGCTGGACGCCTCGCTCTGGCGCAAGGCCGACTGGACCTACCGGGCCCTGGGCCGCCCGACGGCCTGAGACCCCTGGGGGGCAGGGGCTGAACCGCCCCGCAGGCGCGTGGCCGGCGGCGCGTGGCCGGCGGGGGCGGGCCGCCCCCGCCGGCCG
>NZ_RFFJ01000059.1 GCF_003696235.1 Streptomyces triticirhizae | reverse complement strand
CCGTGCACGCGATCGGGGTGCGCACCCGCGCCACGGCGGGCGCGGGCGTCGGCGCCCGCCCGAGCGCCGACGCCGAGCCGGCCGCTCGGCCCGCCGCCGCCACCGCCGAACAGGCCGGTCAACCGGCAGCCGAGCTGCTGGAGTTCTGGCGCGCCACGCTGGGCGTGCCGGCCAGCGCCGACGACGACTTCTTCCAACTCGGCGGGCACTCCCTCCAGGTGCTCAGCCTCATCGACACGGTCGAGGGGCACACCGGCCGGCGGCTGGACGTCACGGAGTGGCTGGACCGCCCGACCCCGCGCCGGATGGCCGAGCTGCTCGGCCTCCGGGCCGCCGCACCCGCGAACCCCACCGCCCCGCCCGCCGGAGCGCGGGCGACGCCCCCGCCCACGCCGGCCGCGACGCCCCGCCCCGGCGGCCTCGCCGTGCTCGCCGAGGGCACGCCCGAGGGCCGGTGGCTGCACCTGATCCCGGGCGCCGCCACCGGACGCCTCCCCTACCGGGAGCTGGCCGACGCGCTGCCCGACGACTGGCGGATCACCGTTCAGGAGGACACCGGCGACACCGGCGACGCCAACCCCACGGTCGCGGCGATGGCGGACCGCCATGTCGCGCGCCTGACGGCGGCCGAGGGAACGCCCGACGTGCTGGCCGGCTGGTCCATGGGCGGCCTGCTGGCGCACGCCGTCGCCGCCCGGCTTGAGGCCGCTGGCGCGCCCTGCCCCCCACTGCTGCTCCTCGACCCGCCGGCGCCCGAGGCCGTGCGGAGGGCGCGACCCGAGGACTTCCTCTCCTTCACCGAGTCGGCGCTGCGCGCTGCCGGGGCCGAGGCACTGCGCCCGGCCGTCCTCTCCCTCGGCGACTCGACCGAACGCGAGGCCCGGCTGCTGACCGCGCTGCTCAGGGTCGCCGGCGCCCGGGGCGCCGAGGCCAGGCCCGACGCGCTGAGCGCCCACGCCGCCCTGCACCGGCGCCATGTCGCCGCGATGTCCGGGCATGTCGCGGCCGTGCGGGTCGCCGCGCCCGCTCTGCTGGTCGCCGCCGACCTGGACGAGGAGGGCGTCGACCAGTGGCGCGCCCGCTGCGGCGGCGGCCTGTCCGTGGTGCGCCTCACGACCGACCACTACGGCCTGCTGCGCGGCCGGCCCGCCCGCGAGGTCGCCCGGCTCGCCGACCGGCTCGCCGCGCTCCCCGGCCTTCCCGACGCCGCCCAACCCGCCGAAGAGCCACAGCCGTTGGCCACGCGCTGACCGCGCCGCGCACCGTGAAGGAGAACGAGATGGACAGCTCCGAGGCGCCCATGCTGACCCCCGACCGCGCACCCGAGGAGCCCGCCGACCCGCAGCACCCGCCGCGCGCGCAGGACCCGCCGGCCGGGGCCGGCGACGAGATCCCGCCGGGCCACCTCCGCAGCGAACGCAACACGGCGGTGCTGGTCGGCTTCACCGCCGTCACCAACCTCGCCGACGGCGTCACCAAGATGGTGCTGCCGCTGATGGCCACGCGGATCACCGACTCCCCCGCCCTGGTCTCCGGGGTGGCGCTGACCCTCACCCTGCCCTGGCTGCTGATCGCCCTCCATGTGGGCGTGCTGGTGGACCGCTTCGACCGCCGCCGGCTGCTGTGGATCGCCAACAGCGTGCGGCTGGTCGCCATCGCCGGCCTGCTGCTGGCCGTCGCCAACGACAGCGCCGGGCTGCCCGCGCTCTACGCCGGCGGCATCGCCCTGGGCTTCGCCGAGGTCGTCGCGCTGACCTCGGCCACCGCGCTGATCCCGGCGGCCGTGGCGCCCCACGGCCGGGAGCGGGCCAACGCCTGGGTCGCCGGCGCCGAGACCGTGACCAACGAGTTCTGCGGCCCGTTCGTCGGCGGCCTCCTCCTGGCGGCGGGCGCCGGCATCGCGCTGGGCACCACCGGCGCCGCCTACGCCGTCGCCATGGTCATCCTGGCGTTCCTCGTCGGCCGGTTCACGCCGGTCACCCGCCGGGACCAGCCCACCACCTCCGTGAACCAGCGCATCGCCGAGGGCCTGCGCGTGCTGTGGAACCACCGGCTGCTGCGCATCATGGCGCTCTCGCTCACCGTGCTCGCCTCCTGCTGGGGCGCCTGGCTGGCGCTGATGCCGCTGATGGCGATCCACGAGATGGACCTGGACGAGCGACAGTGGGGCATCGTGCTCAGCGCGCTGGGCGTCGGCGGCCTCGTCGGCGCGATGACCGTGCGCGCCGTCAACCGGCTCCTCGGGCGGCGCGGCGCGATGTTCGCCGACCTGCTCGGCACCGCCGCGATGGTCGCCGCGCCCGCCCTGACCACCAACATGTGGCTGGTGGCGGGCGGCGCCTTCCTCGGCGGGATGGGCGGCATCCTGTGGACCGTCAACTCCCGCACCATCAGCCAGTTCCTCGTCGAGGACGGGGTGCTGGGCCGCTACAACGCGGCCGCCCGGCTGTTCAGTTGGGGCGCGATGCCGCTGGGCGCCGGCATCGGCGGCCTGCTCGCCGAGTTCGCGGGGCTGCGTTTCACCTTCCTCTTCTTCACCGTGGCCACGCTGCTGCTGATCATCCCGTTCCTCCGGATGGTCACCCCCGCCGCGCTCGCCGAGGTGCCGACCACCCCGCGTCGTTCCTGAGCCACGTCCCGACCAGAGACCGAACAGGTCTCACTCGATCCTGACCAGATCTCAGCTGATTCCCGACCGCTCCTGACCTTCCCCCTGCGCACCCGCCGTCCCCGGAGGAGAGCCGTAATCATGCCGCTGCTTGCCCCGAGCCCCGTCGAGACCCCCCGCTTCCGCGCCTTCGGCCCACGGCAGATCGACGCCATAGCGAAACGCTTTCCGCTCACCCGGGAGCAGGTGGAGACCGTCGCGCTGATATCCCAGGTGCTGCCGTTCCGGGTGAACGAGTACACGCTCTCCGAACTCGTCGACTGGGACCGCGTCCCGGACGACCCGATGTTCCGGATGGTCTTCCCGCAGCGCGGAATGCTGTCCCCCGGGGACGAGAAGCTGCTCGCCGAGGCCAACGCGAGCGGGGACCGGCGGGCGACGGCCGCCGCCGTGCGGGAGATCAGGGGCCGCCTCAACCCGCACCCCTCCGGCCAGTTGGAGCTGAACGTCCCCAGCGTCGCCGGCTCCGCCGTGCCGGGCCTCCAGCACAAGTACCGGGAGACCGTCCTCTACTTCCCCAGCCAGGGGCAGACCTGCCACTCGTACTGCACCTACTGCTTCCGCTGGGCGCAGTTCGTCGGGGACGCCGACCTGCGGTTCGCCGCCCCGGGACCCGAGCAGCTGATCGGCTACCTGGGCGCGCACCCCGAGGTGCACGACGTGCTGGTCACCGGCGGCGACCCGATGATCATGACCACCAGCCGGCTGCGCGAGCACCTGGAGCCGCTGCTGGCGGTCGACACCGTGCGCACCATCCGCATCGGCACCAAGTCCGTCGCCTACTGGCCGCACCGCTTCGTCACCGACAAGGACGCGGACGACGTGCTGCGGCTCTTCGAGCGGGTGGTGGCCAGCGGGCGCACCCTGGCCGTGATGGCGCACTTCACCCACCCCAGGGAGCTGAGCACCGAGCCGGCCCGCAGGGCGCTGGCCCGCATCCGGGCCACCGGCGCCGTCGTCTACTGCCAGGCGCCGCTCATCGGGCGCGTCAACGACGACGCGCTGGCGTGGAGTTCGCTGTGGAAGGCCGAACTCGCGGCGGGGGCCGTGCCCTACTACATGTTCGTCGAGCGGGACACCGGCCCCCACGACTACTTCAAGGTGCCGCTGGCCAAGGCCGCCGAGGTGTTCCGCTCGGCCTACCGCGCCCTGCCGGGGCTGGCCAGGACGGTGCGCGGGCCGGTGATGTCCGCGACGCCGGGCAAGGTCGTGGTCGACGGCGTCGAGGAGACCACCAAGGGTCGTTACTTCCAGCTCCGGATGCTCCAGGCCCGCGACCCCTCGCTCGTGGGCCGGCCGTTCCGGGCCCGTTACTCCACCACCGCCGCCTGGCTGGACGAGTTGGAGCCCGCCCCCGAGACGCCCGCCGACATCGCGACGGCCGTGTGGGGCCGCGCGCCGCGTGCCACCACCACCGAAGGAGAGTTGTCATGACCACATCGACCGAGCCGCCGACCCCGACGGTGACGGCCCGCCCCATGTCGCCGAACCTGGCGCTCAACCAACTGGTCGCCGAACGCCGGGCGTTGGGCGACGACATCCTCCACCTGGGCTTCGGCGAGTCCCGGCTGCCGGCCTTCGACCCGCTGGTGGAGCACCTCCTGGCCGGCGCCCGACGCAACGGGTACGGCGCCGTCCAGGGCGACGCCGCCGTGCGGGAGGCCGTGGCCGGCTACTTCACGCGCCGACGGATGCCGACCGGCCCCGACCAGGTCGTCGTCGCGCCCGGGAGCAAACCGCTGCTGATGGCGCTCAACCTGGTCCTGCCCGGCGACGTCGTGATCCCCCGCCCCGCCTGGAACACCTACGCGCCCCAGGCCGCCATCGCCGGCAGGCACGCCGTCTCGGTCCCCATCCCGGCCGAGGCCGGCGGCGTCCCCGACCCGGCCGCCCTGCGCGCCACCCTCCACGCGGAACGACGGGCCGGCCGCGACCCGCGCACCGTCATCCTGACCCTGCCGGACAACCCGACGGGCACCCTCGCCTCGCCCGCCCTGATCTGGGAGATCTGCGCCATCGCGGAGCAGGAGAACCTGACCGTCGTCTCCGACGAGATCTACCGGGACGTCGTCCACGACCCGACGACCCCGTTCCTCAGCCCCTCCGAGGTGATCCCGCACCGCACCGTCGTCACCAGCGGGCTGTCCAAGAGCCTGGCGCTGGGCGGCTGGCGGATCGGCGTGGCCCGCTTCCCTGGCGACGAGGCCGGCCTGGCCCTGCGCGACGACGTGCTCTCCGTCGCCAGCGAGGTGTGGTCCACGCTGGCCGGGCCCATGCAGCAGGTCGCCGCCTACGCCTTCGCCGAGCCGCCCGAACTCCGCGCCCACCTGGCCGCCAGCGCGCGGCTCCACGGGGCGGTGGCCCGCGCCGTGCACGAGATCTTCGTCGCGGCCGGTGCCACCTGCCGCCCGCCGACCGGGGCGTTCTACGTCTACCCGGACTTCGAGCCGCTGCGCCCCGTACTGGCCGCCAAGGGCGTCACCGACTCGCCCTCGCTGGCCCGCCACCTCCTCGACGAGTGCGACCTCGTCGTCCTCGCCGGCCACCTGCTGGGCGACGACGTCCACGCCCTGCGCTTCAAGGCCGCCACCAGCATGTTGTACGGCGACACCCCCGCGCTCCAGTGGCAGTCCCTGCGCGCCGCCGACCCCCTCGCCCTACCCCATGTCGCGCGGGCCCTGGCCAGGATCGGACGGGGCGTCGAGCGGCTGGTCTCCTGAACGGGGCGCGGGTCGCCGCCGGGCGACGCCGGGCGGCTAGAACCTGTCCGGCGGACCCTGCCGGGCCGCCGTGCCCAAGGTGGATGAGGCAGTAATCGACGGGGCCCGCCCATTAATCCCTCGACCGTCCCTCCGCCCCGGGGGAAACTCTCCGCGATGACGCCACGAACCGATACGCCTCCCACCTGGGACGAGCGCACGCAGCTGATCACTTTCCTGGAGTACGCCCGCGACACGGCGCGAGCCAAGTGCGAGGGTGTGTCCGCCGAAGACGCCCGCAGAGCCCCGCTTCCGAACTCACCGCTGATGACCCTGTGCGGGCTGATCAGCCATCTGCGGTGGGTCGAGTATCACTGGGTCCAAGTGATGTTCCTAGGGGAGGAACCCGCGGGTCCGCTCACGCGGGCGAGCGACGACGACCCCGACCCCGAGATGCGGACAGCGGTCGACATCCCGTTGCCTCAGCTGCTCACCGAATATGAGGAGCAGAGCGACCGCTACCGTGGCCTGCTGTCCGACCACGACGTGAACTCAAGGGCCAAGCGCCCCATCAGCGACGGCCGCCACGTGGACCTCCGCTGGGTGATCCTCCACCTCATCGAAGAGATCTCCCGACACAACGGGCATCTCGACATCGTGCGAGAGCTTGTCGACGGACGGACCGGCGTCTAGGTCCTGTCCGGCGGATCATGTGACCTTCCGACCGGTCGCTCGTTGATTCGGGCATGGGTCGGGGGGACCTGACGAACCGCGAGTGGTCGTTGCTGAAGCCGCATCTGCCGCCTCTGGGTGGCCGGGGTGGACGTCGGAACGACCATCGCGTCGTGGTGAACGGGTTCCTGTTCCGGGTCCGGACCGGTCCCGTGGCGTGACCTGCCGGAACGTTATGGCTCGTGGAAGACCGTCTACGAACGGCGTCGCCGCTGGTCGGCGGACGGGACCTGGGACCGGAGCCCGCAAGCGGTCCAGGCTGACGCCGACCTGGCAGGACGGATCGACTGGTCGATGGTCGGCGTCGACTCGACATCCTGCCGGGCCCATCAGCGCGCGGCCGGCGCCCGCGAAGCCCGTCGGCGGATCCCGAAAAAAGGACGACGCCCCGGCACCACCGCCCCGACGAGGGACTCGGACGGTCCCGGGGCCGCCTGACCTGCGAGATCCACCTCGCCAGTGAAGGCGGCTGCCGCCCGATGGCCCTCCTGCTCACGCCGGGCCAGTGGGGCGACGCCCTGCGGATGGCCGAGGTCCTGGACCGGTTCCGGGTTCCCCGTCCGCTGGGCGGACGGCCCCGGACCCCGCCGGACCGCGTCAGCGGCGACAAGGCTTACAGCTCCCGCCGCAACCGCCGCTACCTGCGAAGACGCCATATCCGGCACACGATCCCGGAACCGAGGGACCAGCGGACCAACCGCCGCCGCAAGGGCAGAGAAGGCGGCAGGCCAACGGGCTTCGACCGCGACCACTACCGGCGCCGCAACGAGGTCGAGAGGACCATCAACCGACTCGAGAACTCTCGCGCGGTCGCGACCCGTTACGACAAGCGGGCCTACGTCTTCCACGGCACCGTCACCGCCGCAGCGGTCCGGCTCGCTCTGGCTCTGGCTCTGCCAGTGATCCGCCGGACACGGCCTAGTCGGCGCCGACGAAGACCGCCAGCAGCAGCCACACCACCGGCGCGGTGGGCAGCAGCGAGTCCAGTCGGTCCATGATCCCGCCGTGCCCCGGGAGCAGCGAGCCCATGTCCTTGATGCCCAGATCCCGTTTGATCATGGACTCGCCGAGGTCGCCCAGCGTCGCGCTGGTGGCCACCCCGAGGCCGAGGAGCACGCCCTGCCACCAGGTGCCGTCGTCGATCAGCCACATCATCGACAGGGCGCCGACGACCGCCGCGAAGAACACCGCGCCGGCCAGGCCCTCCCTGGTCTTGCCCGGGCTGATCCTGGGCGCCAGCTTGGCCCGGCCGAACCGCCAACCGACCGCGTAGGCACCGGTGTCGGCGACGACGGTGAGCAGTATGAAGACCAGCACCCGCCACTCGCCGTCGTCGGCGGCGAGCATCAGGGCCACGAAGCTGGCCAGGAAGGGGACGTAGAACGCGGCGAAGACGCCGGCGGTCACGTCGCGCAGATAGTTCTCCGGGGAGGAGAACATCCGCCACAGGCAGGTGGCCAGCACCGTCAGCGCCAGGGCGGACCAGGCGCCCCGGGCGCCGTCGAGATAGCCGGCGACGACCGTCGCCACGCCGCCCAGCGCCAGCGGCACCAGGGGCACCCTGATCCGCTTGCACTCGGCGAACCGGGTGGACAGCTCCCAGAGGCCGACGACCACGGCCGCCGCTATCACGACCAGGAAGGCGGGCCGGTAGACGAAGAGCGCGGCGAGGACCAGGGCCCCGAGACCCACCCCGACCCCCACGGCGGCCCTCAGGTCACGCCCGGCGCGCTTCTTCGGCGGAGGAGGGGCCGGGGGTCCGGCCGGCGCCCGCCCGGTGGCCGGGGACGGCCCCCGGGTTGATTCGTTCACGGATGGCTGTGTCCTTGTCGGTTCTCTCGGTCCGATCGATCACGCGCGGCACGGCGCCCGAGCATCGGCGCGGCGCCCGACCGTTCAGACCTCAAGCAGCTCGGCTTCCTTGTGCTTGAGCAACTCGTCCACCTGCCCGACGTACTTGGCGGTGGTGTCGTCCAACTCCTTCTCGCCACGCCGGCCCTCGTCCTCGCCGACCTCGCCGTCCTTGATCGCCTTGTCGATCAGCTCCTTGGCCTTCCGCCGCACCCCACGGATGGAGATCTTGGCGTCCTCGCCCTTCGTCCTGGCGACCTTGATGAACTCCTTGCGGCGCTCCTCGGTCAACTCCGGGAAGACGACGCGGATGATGTGCCCGTCGTTGGTGGGGTTGACGCCCAGGTCGGAGTCGCGGATCGCCTGCTCGATGTTGCGCAGCGACGACTTGTCGAACGGGGTCACCACCGCCATCCGCGCCTCCGGCACGGAGAAGGAGGCGAGTTGGTTGATCGGGGTCATGGTCCCGTAGTACTCGGCCACGATCTTGTTGAACATCGCCGGGTGGGCACGGCCGGTGCGGATCGCGGCCAGATCCTCCTTGGCGACCACAACCGCTTTCTCCATCTTCTCCTCGGCTTCGAGGAGGGCTTCTTCGATCACCACGTGCTCCTGGTTCGATGTTGTGTGCGCTGACGGACCGTCAGGCCCGCCGGCCCTGGCTGTTGACGAGTGTGCCGATCTTCTCACCCTTTACCGCACGGGCGATATTGCCCTCGGCGAGCAGCTCGAACACCAGGATGGGCAGCTGGTTGTCGCGGCACAGGGTGATCGCGGTGGAGTCGGCGACCCTGAGGTCCCGGGTGATCACCTCGCCGTAGTCCAGGGCGTCGAACTTCACCGCGTCCGCGTTCCGCGCGGGATCGGAGTCGTAGACCCCGTCCACGCCGTTCTTGCCCATCAGCAGGGCCTCGGCGTGGATCTCCAACGCCCGCTGCGCGGCGGTCGTGTCGGTGGAGAAGTAGGGCATCCCCATGCCGGCGCCGAAGATCACCACGCGGCCCTTCTCCAGGTGCCGCACGGCGCGCAGCGGGATGTACGGCTCGGCGACCTGGCCCATCGTGATCGCGGTCTGCACCCGGGAGTCGATGCCCTCCTTCTCCAGGAAGTCCTGGAGGGCGAGGCAGTTCATCACCGTGCCCAGCATCCCCATGTAGTCGGAGCGGGCGCGGTCCATGCCGCGCTGCTGGAGTTCGGCGCCACGGAAGAAGTTGCCGCCGCCGATCACCACCGCGATCTGCGCCCCGTCCCGCACCACGGCCGCGATCTCCCTGGCCATCTTGTGCACGACATCGGGATCGACACCGAGCCCGCCGCCGCCCGCGAATGCCTCACCCGACAGCTTCAGCAGGAAACGGCGGGGTTTGTCGTCCTGGTTCATGGAACTCTCCTCGTGCACACGCCAAGGAGGCCACTGCCGGCGGACCTTGCGGTTCCCCTGTACGGCAATGGCCTCCTCGTCACAACTGCCGTCGCCCCGGCCGCAGCGAAGCGACCGCACGGCCGGACGGCCTTCCGCCCGACAATAGCCGGGTCCCGACCACCGCGTGGCCGACGGCGCGTCCGGGACGGTCGCCGGCCCGTCGGGGTCAGGCGCCGACGCGGAAGCGGGCGAAGCCCTGGACGGAGACGCCGGCCTCGGTGACGACCTTCTGGACGGACTTCTTGTTGTCCTTGGCGAAGGGCTGGTCGAGCAGCACCTTCTCCTTGAAGAAGCCGTTGACGCGGCCGTCGACGATCTTCGACAGCGCGGCCTCGGGCTTGCCCTCCTCGCGGGCGGTCGCCTCGGCGATGCGGCGCTCGTTCTCCACCACGTCGGCCGGGACCTCGTCGCGGGTCAGGAAGCCGGGCGCGAACGCGGCGATGTGCTGCGCCACGTCCTTGGCGACCTCGGCGTTGGCCTGGTCCAGCTGCACCAGGACGCCGACCTGCGGGGGCAGGTCGGGGCTGGTGCGGTGCAGGTAGCTGCCGACATAGCCGCCGGTGAGGCGGGCGAACCGGTCCAGCACGATCTTCTCGCCCAGCGTCGCGTTGGCCTCGTCGACGAACGCCTGAACGGTCTTGCCCGGCTCGATCTCGGAGGCGAGCAGCGAGGCCAGGTCGGCCGGCGCGGTGGCGAAGACGTGGTCGGCCACCTGCTGGGCCACGGCCTGGAACTTGTCACCCTTGGCGACGAAGTCCGTCTCGCACTTCAACTCGACCAGCACGCCGGTGGTGTTGTCCTCGGCGATGACGGCGACGACAGCGCCGTTCTCGGCGGTGCGGCTCTCGCGCTTGGCCACGCCCTTCTGGCCCTTGACACGCAGGATCTCCACGGCCTTGGTGACGTCGCCCTCGGCCTCGTCCAGCGCCTTCTTACAGTCCATCATGCCGGCGCCGGACAGCTCACGGAGCTTCTTGACGTCGGCGGCGGTGAAGTTCGCCATGGTTACGTGATTCTCTTCCCGGATCTCGTCGTTGGGGTCGCTGGGCTCGCTTGGTGCTGTCGCCGCACCGACCGGAGACGGCGGTGCGGGGGCCGCTTCCGGCCTCCCCGCACCGCCCGTGCTCTTATCGCTGTCTGCCGTCGGCTGCCATCGGGCCCGGCGGCCGCCGGGCCCGAACGGTCCTCAGGCGCTCTCGCCGGCCGGCTGCGCCTCGGCGGCGGGCTCGGCCTCGGCGGCCGGCTGCGCCTCGGGGGCTGCGGCCTCGGCCGCCGCCGGCTGGGCGGTGGCCTCGTCGGCCGGCTTCTGCTCGGCGGCCTTCTCCTCGGCACCGGTCAGCAGCTCACGCTCCCACTCGGGCAGCGGCTCGCCGGCCGGCTTCTCGCCGTCCTTGGCCTGCGCGGCACCGGAGCGGGCGATGAGGCCCTCGGCGACGCCGTCGGCGATCACCCGGGTCAGCAGGGTGACCGAACGGATCGCGTCGTCGTTGCCCGGGATCTTGTAGTCCACCTCGTCCGGGTCGCAGTTGGTGTCCAGGATCGCGACCACCGGGATGTTCAGCTTGCGGGCCTCGCCGACGGCGATGTGCTCCTTCTTGGTGTCCACGATCCAGACGGCGCTGGGCACCTTCTGCATCTCGCGGATGCCGCCGAGGGTCTTCTCCAGCTTGGCCTTCTCGCGGGAGAGGACGAGCAGCTCCTTCTTGGTGAGGCCGGAGGCGGCCACATCGTCGAAGTCGATCTGCTCCAGCTCCTTGAGCCGCTGAAGCCGCTTGTGGACCGTGGAGAAGTTGGTGAGCATCCCGCCCAGCCAGCGCTGGTTGACGTACGGCATCCCGACCCGGGTCGCCTGCTCGGCGATGGCCTGCTGGGCCTGCTTCTTGGTGCCGACGAACATGACGGTCCCGCCGTGCGCGACCGTCTCCTTGACGAACTCGTAGGCGCGGTCGATGTACGACAGCGACTGGAGCAGGTCGATGATGTAGATGCCGTTGCGCTCGGTGAAGATGAAACGCTTCATCTTCGGGTTCCAGCGGCGGGTCTGGTGCCCGAAGTGGACGCCGCTCTCCAGCAGCTCCCGCATCGTGACGACGGCCATGGCCGTTCTCCTTGTGCAGACTCGGTTGTCGGCGCCGACCGGAGGGCCGGCGCCCCTGACGCCCCTGACGCGCGGTGCCGGGTGTCGATGTCTCACGACCGCCACGGACCGAGACGCGCGGCCATCAACACGCACCGGGCGGCCGGTGCGCCCCGACGGCGGGGCGTGCGAGGTCGATCCGGGTGCCCGGATCGCCACCAGAAGTGTACGGGACCCCGGCGGGCCGGGGCGACAGCTACCGACCCGGCCACACGGGGGCCAACGCCGCCCCCACCCCGGCCCCAGGACCGCCCGCGGCCGCCCCGCCGGGGGCGCGACCTCCTCCTCCGCCGCCGGCCGGCCGCGGCGGGCCGTGTTCGCTCGTCAACGCGTGGAACCGCTGTCGATGGTGGTCGGGGTGCCGGCGGTAGGTCCGCCGGAGCCAGCCCGGCGGGGCTTCGCGGATCAACGAGCGGCCACCGCGCGTCGGTTGGCAGCCGCGCCCAGGCCGTGCCCCCCACCGCCCGCCGAGGGCTGGGCGGAGGCCCTCGGCGGTGGACCGGCGCCGTTCCCCGGCACGGCCTGGGCTTGTGCGCGTCGGGTGGGCGCGGAACGCGATCGGGGCCCCGGGCCTCTCCGTCCCGGCGCACGCCGCAGGCGACGACGCGGGCCCATGGGGCCTCGCCGCCCCCGGAGCCGTTGCGCCAGCACGCTCGCGTCGCCCTGTTGGCCCCCGAGGGCGAGAAGGTGGGTGCGCTCCTGCCGCCATGCGTTCCTCCGCGTCCCGCGCCGGTCGCCGCCCCGCTCGGCCGGACGGCGTGACTCCTCGCGTCGATGCTTACACAGCGTGACCGAGATCGGGGGCTCGGAGGGCTCGTTCACTCGAAGAGGTGGCGAGGTTATCCACAACCGGCTGGTTATCCACCAAGATCCACTTCTTTCCCGGGTGCCGGTCACAGTGAGTCGCGGAGGTGATGCGGCATGAACGAGCGAGGTGCGCTGGGCCGCTTCGGCGAGGAGGTCGCCGTGCGACGGCTGCGGGAGTCCGGCCTCTCCGTCCTGGAGAGGAACTGGCGCTGTCGCGCCGGAGAGATCGACATCGTGGCGGCCGAGCCGGCCGGCTCGGCGTTGGTCGTCTGCGAGGTGAAGACCCGCAGGGCCGGCGGGTTCCAGGACCCGCTGGCGGGGATGGCCCCGGCGCAGCTGGAGCGGCTGCGCCGACTGGCCGAACGCTGGCTGGACGAGCGGTGGTTGGCGTTCCATCCGGAGCCACCGCCGGGCGGGATGCGGATCGATCTCGTCGGGGTGCTGCTGCCCCGGCGGGGCGCCGCCCGCGTCGAGCATGTGCGGGGGGTGGCGTGATGGGGTTCGCACGCACCTGTGCCGTGGCGCTGGTGGGGGTCGAGGGCATGGTGGTCGAGGTACAGGCCGATCTGGAGCCTGGGGTGGCGGCGTTCTCGCTGGTCGGCCTCGCCGACAAGTCGCTGACCGAGAGCCGGGACCGGGTCCGCGCCGCCGTGGTCAACTCGGGCGCGCCCTGGCCACAGAAGAAGCTGACCGTGGGCCTCAGCCCCGCCTCGGTCCCGAAGTTCGGCAGCGGCTTCGATCTCGCGGTCGCCTGCGCGGTGTTGGCGGCGGCCGAGCGGATCGATCCGAGGTCGATCGCCGACGTGATGATGATCGGTGAGCTGTCCCTGGACGGGCGGGTGCGGCCCGTTCGGGGCGTGCTGCCAGCCGTCCTCACGGCGGCCGAGGCGGGGTACCGGCAGGTGGTGGTGCCCGAGGGCGCGGTCGCCGAGGCGGCGCTGGCGCCGGAGATGGCGGTGCTGGGGGTGCGCAGCCTGCGGCAGTTGATCGCGCTGCTCGCCGACGAGCCGGTGCCCGAGGAGGCGCCGGAGCCGGAGCCCCCGGGGTCCGGGGGCGGCTTCGGCCCCGGGGCCTGGAGCGCGATGGACCCGGGCGGGCCGCTGGGCCCGGACGGCGGGGAGCCGCCGCCGGATCTCGCCGATGTCTCGGGGCAGTCGCTGGCCCGCCGGGCGCTGGAGGTGGCCGCCGCCGGGCGGCACCACCTGCTGCTGAAGGGCGCCCCCGGCGCGGGCAAGACGATGCTGGCCGAGCGGTTGCCCGGGCTGCTTCCTCCGCTGAGCAGGAAGGAGTCGCTTGAGGTCAGCGCGGTGCACTCGGTGAGCGGCTCGCTGCCGGCCGGGCGTCCGCTGATCGACCGGCCGCCGTACTGCGCGCCGCACCACTCGGCCTCGATGGCCGCGCTGGTCGGCGGCGGCAGCGGGTTGCCCAGGCCGGGCGCCGTCTCGCTGGCGCACCACGGGGTGCTGTTCATCGACGAGGCCGCCGAGATGAGCGGGCAGGCGCTGGACGCGTTGCGGCAGCCGCTGGAGTCGGGCTGTGTGGTGGTGGCCAGGGCGGCCGGCGTGGTGCGGATGCCGGCCAGGGTGCTGCTGGTCCTGGCGAGCAACCCCTGCCCGTGCGGCCGGCACGGCTCCCCGCTGGGGGACTGCGAGTGCCTCCCCGGCACGGTGCGGCGCTATCAGGCGCGGCTGTCGGGGCCGCTGCTGGACCGGGTGGACCTGCGGGTGCCGGTGGAGCCGGTCAGCCGGGCCGAGTTGGTCGCGCCGGGCGGCGGGGAGCCGACGGCCCGGGTCGCCGGGCGGGTGCTCGCCGCCCGGCACCGCGCGGCCGAGCGGCTGGCGGACACCCCGTGGCGGACCAACAGCGAGGTGCCCGGGCACATCCTGCGCACCCGCTGGGCGCCCCACCCGGGTGCCCTGGCCAGAGCCGAGCAGGACATGGACCGGGGCCTGCTCACCGCCCGTGGCCTGGACCGCGTGCTGCGCGTGGCCTGGACGGTGGCCGACCTCGCCGGGCACGACCGGCCCACGGCCGAGGACGTGGACGTCGCGCTGGAGCTGCGCACCGGGGTGCGGCGCCGCGCGCGTGTCGCGGGGAGCCTGTCGTGATCGCCGAGGCCGAGCGGCTGGCCCGGGCCGCGCTGGCGCGGGTCGTGGAGCCGGGGGACGCGCGGGTCGGGCGCTGGCTCGCCGCGTGGGGGCCGGAGGCGGTCTGGGAGGCGCTGCGGGCCAGGGGCCCGGCGCTGCCCGAGGTGAGCGCGGAGCGCTGGGCCGGGCTGCTGCTGCGCGCCGAACGGGCCGAGCCGGAGCGGGATCTGGCGCGGATCGGCGAGCTGGGCGGGCGTTTCCTGTGTCCCGGGGACCGGGAGTGGCCGGGCCAGTTGGCGGATCTGGGGGCGGCCGCGCCGATCGGGCTGTGGGTGCGTGGCCCGTGTTCGCTGCGCTTTGTCGCGCTCCGCGCCGTGGCCGTGGTCGGGGCCAGGGCCTGCACGGACTACGGCGCGCATGTGGCCGCCGAGTTGGCGACCGGGCTGTGTGAGCGCGGGTGGACGGTGGTCTCCGGAGCGGCCTTCGGCATCGACGGCGCGGCGCACCGGGGCGCCCTCGCCGTCTCGGGTGTGACGGTGGCCGTGTTGGCCTGCGGCGTCGACGTGAGCTATCCGCTGGCGCACCGGGAGTTGCTGGACCGCATCGCCCGGGGTGGCCTGCTGGTGGCCGAGTTGGCCCCTGGCGACCACCCGACGCGCGGCCGCTTCGTCCAACGGAACCGGGTCATCGCCGCGTTGACCAGGGGGACGGTGGTGGTCGAGGCGGCGCGGCGCAGCGGGGCGCTGGCCACGGCGCGCTACGCCGCAGGGCTTGGGCGCCATCTGATGGCGGTGCCGGGGCCGGTGACCTCGGGTCTCTCGGCGGGGTCCCATCGCCTGATCAGGGCGGAGGCCACGCTGGTGAGCGAGGCGGCGGAGATCGTCGAGCTGGTGGGCGAGATGGGCGAGTTGGCCGAGCCAGGGCCCGAGCCGCTGGTGGCACGGGACCTGCTGGCGCCGCGCGCGGCGCGGGTGTTGGACGCGCTGCCGGCGAACGGCGCGCTTCCGCTGACGGAGATCGCCAGGGGTGCCTGCACGAGCGAGGGCGAGGCGCGCGCCCGGCTGGGCGAGCTGTGCGCGCTGGGCTTCGTCGAACGGGTGGGCGAACACTGGCGGTTGTCGCCGGGGTCAACCCGACACGCGAGGGTGGTGATTGCGAGGGGCCATGGCGGCGCGTAACCCCAGCGTGCGGCCAGCGGAACGTATCTGCGCATCCCTCCCCGGACGACACATGCGCGATGCGACCCTTCAGTCACGCTACGCTCACAGAGTTCTGTCTTCAGAACCTCCACGAACCCCCCGCAGAACGGCTCACGACGACGTATGCCCCAGCACTCCCCCGGGCCCTGGCAGGTGGCTCAGGCTGCACCGGACGCGGCGGAGGGCGCCATGACCCCCTCGGCGCCCTCCGCGCTCGACGAGCTGTGGCGTGCTTACAAGTCCACCGGCGACGAGCGGCTGCGCGAGCAGCTGATCCTGCACTACTCACCGTTGGTGAAGTATGTGGCGGGCCGGGTCAGCGTCGGGCTGCCGCCCAATGTCGAGCAGGCGGACTTCGTCTCCTCCGGGGTGTTCGGCCTGATCGACGCCATCGAGAAGTTCGACCCGACGCGCTCCATCAAGTTCGAGACCTATGCGATCACCCGCATCCGGGGCGCGATGATCGACGAACTCCGCGCGCTGGACTGGATTCCCCGCTCGGTTCGGCAGAAGGCCCGCGCCATCGAGCGCGCCTACGCCACGTTGGAGGCGTCGCTGCGCCGCACCCCCACGGAGGCGGAGGTCGCCCGGGAGATGGACATCCCCCTGGAGGAACTGCACGGGGTTTTCAGCCAGTTGTCGCTGGCCAACGTCGTGGCCCTGGAGGAGCTGCTGCACGCGGGCGAGGGCGGCGGGGACCGGCTGAGCCTGATGGACACCCTGGAGGACACCGCCGCCGACAACCCGGTGGAGGTGGCCGAGGACCGCGAGCTGCGCCGGCTGCTGGCCCGCGCGGTCAACACCCTTCCCGAGCGGGAGAAGACGGTGGTGACGCTCTACTACTACGAGGGGCTCACGCTGGCCGAGATCGGGGCCGTGCTCGGCGTCACGGAGAGCCGGGTGAGCCAGATCCACACCAAGTCGGTGTTGCAGCTGCGCGCCAAGCTCGCCGACGTCACCGGTTGAAACCGTGCGCGGCCGTGGGCTCCTCACACGCGGGCGTCCTAGAGTGGGAGGGTGCCCAGGATTCGAGCGGCCACGGTGGCCGAGCACCGCGCGATGCGGCGCGCAGCGCTGCTGGAGGCCGCCCGCGCCCTGCTGGTTGAGGGCGGCGCCCGGGCGTTGACCTTCGCGGCGTTGGCCGAGCGCACCGGGCTGGCCCGCTCCTCGGTCTACGAGTACTTCTCCTCACGGGCCGCCCTCGTCACGGAGCTGTGCGCCAACGACTTCCCGCTGTGGGCCGCCGAGGTCTCCGCCGCCATGGACGCCGTGGACACGCCCCGCGAGAAGATCGCCGCCTATGTCCGCCAACAGCTGGCGCTGGCGACCGACCAGCGACACCAGGCCGTGGTGGCGATCTCCGTCAGCGAGTTGGACGACGCGGCCCGCGCCGAGATCAGGGCCACGCACGGGGAGTTGGCCGAACTGGTCGTCGACGTGCTGCGCGAGCTGGGCCACTCCGAGCCCTCGGTGGTCGCCGGGCTGCTCCGTGGTCTGGTGGACGCCGCCGTGAGCGTCGCCACCGGCGGCCGGGGGGCCCACTCCCCCGAGCGGATCGCCGAGTTGGCGGTGGCCATCGCCCTCGACGGGGTCGCCGGCGGCGGGGAGCCCCGGGGGCTCCGGGACGCCGAAGACCGGCAGCAGCCGGGCGGGACCCCGGCGTAGCAGCCGCTCCGGCAGCAGGGCGAGCGGATCGAGGTAGGTCCGCTCCCGCAGCAGCCCCCAGTGCAGACACGGCCCGGCGCAGTGCGAGGGCCCCGGCTCCAGCACCCCCAGCGGCTCCCCGGCACCCACCAGGTCCCCCTCCCTGACCAGCCGCGCCACCGGCTCGTGCGTCAGCCGCAGCGGCGGGTCCCCGGTGCCGGACAGCTCCAGCGTGACCACGCCCCGCCCGGCGACCCGGCCGGCGAACGACACCCGCCCCTCGGCCGCCGCCAGGACCGTGGCCCCCGGCACCGTGGCCAGGTCGACGCCCCGGTGCCCCGCCGCCCAGGCCGTGGGCGGCGGCTCGAAGCCGCGCATGACCGTGGGCCGCGTCCCGCCGTCCACCCCGGGCACCGGCCAGCCCAGCGCCGGACTCGCCGGGGCCGGCTCGGCCGATCGGGCCAGGCCCCCACCCGGCGCGACGCCCTCCACAGCACCCGGGCCGGCCGTGCCCGCCGCCCGGGCCGGCACCGGAACCCCGGAGAACGCGGCAACCCCCGGAGCCCCCGGCAACGCGGCCGCCCCGGAGAACAGCCCCAACAGCACCGGCAGCGTCATCAACGCTACCCACAGTGATCTCATGCCGGCAGCATGGCACCCTGGACACCCCCGTGGGGCCGGGAACGCAAATCTGTGGATAACTCGGGCACTGGCCAGAAACTGCTCACCCACCAGGGTGAAACGGGCGCACTAGCCGCCGCGCCCGCCCCTGAAGCCGGAGTCCTCGGGAAGGTCGAGTTCGCTGCGGTTCAGCTCCTCGATGTTCACGTCCTTGAAGGTGAGCACCCGCACACGCTTGACGAACCGAGCCGGCCGATACATGTCCCACACCCAGGCGTCAGCCATGCTGACCTCGAAGAACACCTCACCCTGGACCGAGTGGACCTGCATCTCGTAGTCGTTGGTGAGATAGAACCGACGCTCGGTTTCGATCACGTACGTGAACAGACCGACGACGTCCCGATACTCCCGGTAGAGCTTCAGCTCCATCTCGGTCTCGTACTTTTCGAGGTCCTCGGCACTCATGGCGTGATCCCCTTCAGCCGTGCGTCCCCTCATTGTGCGTCACCGAGGACGAGCGCACGCCATCGCGCCGGGAACGTGAGGTGAGCCGAACGAGGGGGCCGTGCAGCCCGCCGAGGATGATCAACACCGCGCCGCCGCCGGTCGCCCAGACCAGCGGCCACAGCGGGCCCCGGCCCGAGATGCCGCCCGGCTGGTCGGCGAATCCTTCCGCCTCGGGAAGCGACCCCAGGCGGTCCAGGGGCCAGACGGTGGCAGCGACCCGTCCGGAGACGGCGCTTCTGGGCACCGTCGACGGCTCCCCCTCCGCCAGCAGGCTCCGGGAGTCAAGCGAGTCCGAACGGTCATCCCCCAGGAGAAACAGCTCACCCTTGGGCACCTCGGCGTCAAAACCGGTCGGCGAGGCCGCCCGTTCGCTCTCGTCGAGATAGGGCTCCTCGACCGGCTCGCCGTTCACCAGGAGCCGACCGGCCTCGTCGCAGCAGGCGACCGTGTCGCCGCCGACGCCGACCACACGCTTGACCATCGGCAGGTCGCCCCAGGTGTCGTCCCGGAAGACGACCACATCGCCCCGCCGCACCTCGTGCCCCTCGATCCGCTCGGCCAACACCCGGTCGCCCGAGGCCACCGAGGGGGCCATCGAGTCCGTCGGCACGGTGTAGGGCTGGTAGAGGAAGGCGGCCAGCACGAAGCCGCCGAGGAACAGCACACACCCCAGGCCCACGGCCACATTGGACAGCGCGCGGCCGACTCGCCCACCACGGCGTGGCGTCCCGCTCATCGGCGCCCCCTCCTGATCGGTCTCAGGGGGTGACCCTACCCACCGGGGCCGTGCCGATCAGCCCGTGGGGCCCCGCGTCTCCCACCGGTCGGCCGCCGCCGCGCGCCGGCGACGCCACAGCACCAGCGGGACCGCGCCCACCAACGCCACCGCGCCCGGTGCGCCGACGGCCGCCGGCCCGGCGAGCGCGTCGTAGGCGCCCGGCACCGGCAACGTCCCCCAGCGCGTCACCGGCCAGGCGATGGCGACGGCCCGGCCGACCACCTCGTCCTCGGAGATCGTGCCCTGACCGGCGAGGTTCTGGTGGTAGCGGGAGTCCAGCGAGTCCTGACGGTGGTCCCCCATCACCCACAGCCGCCCCTCGGGCACCTCGATCGGACCGAACGGCCGGTCGTCGCACGGGGTGTTGCCCGGGTAGAGATAGTCGCTCTCGTCGATGGCCTCGCCGTTCACCATGACCGAGCCGCCCTTGTGGCACTCGACGGTGTCCCCGCCGACCGCGATCACCCGCTTGATCAGGTCCTGGTCCTCGGCGGACGGCATCAGCCCGATGAAGCTCAGCGCGTCCTGCACCGCCGCGCCGAACCCGCCGTTGGAGGGCGTCTCCCCCAACCAGCCGCCCGGGTCGTGGAAGACCACCACCTCGCCCCGCTCCGGCGTGCCGCCGAACCACGGGGTGAGCTTGTCCACCAGCACCCGGTCACCCCGCTGGAGGGTGTTCTGCATCGAGTCCGAGGGAATCGAGAACGCCTGGAGCAGAAAGGTCTTGATGACCAGCGCCAGCACCACCGCGATGCCGATCAGGATCGGCAGCTCCTTCCAGAAGGAGCGCTGCTTGCGCCGGTCGCCGGTCCCCTTCCCTCCCCGCTTCGCCCCCTGGTCAGCCTCCTGCCCCGTCTCCGCCGCCTCCTCGGCAGCCCCGGCAGCCCCGGGCGCGCCGTCTTCGCCGCCGCCACCTGCCGACCCCGCCCCGGGGGAGCCACCGCCGGGCGCGTCGCCATTCGGACTCACCGGACGGTCCTCCGGCTCCTCCGCGTTGGATCGCGCACCCACCGCCACATCCCCCACTTCCACTCCTCACGCCTCGCGTTGACCGGTCCGAGGGCCGCAACAGGCCCACCACACCCATAACGAGCGGGAGTTCCGCAGGGATCGGCAGGGGTGCGTTTTCCTTCACCTCGGTGGGACCCCGGGCGTTGACGGTGCCGGAGTCGGGCTCGGGCACCCCCGCGAACGCCTCGGCGTCGCCCAGCCGCTGCCAGTGCCCGAAGGGCCAGGCGATCACCACGGCACGGCCGACGACCAGGTCCTTCGGTACCGTACCCTGCCCGGGATCGTCGAGGTGGTACCGGGAGTCGGCCGAGTTGGACCGGTGGTCGCCCATCACGAAGAGGCGGTCCTCGGGCACCTCCACCTCGAACTCGATCTGCGAGGGCGGGTTTCCCGGGTAGAGGTAGGGCTCGTTCAGGGCGGCCCCGTTGACCGTGATCCGGCCGTCCTCGTCGCAGCACACCACGGTGTCGCCGCCGACGGCGATCACCCGCTTGATCAGATCCTGGTCGTCCTGCGACGGCAACAGACCGATCCAGGTCAGAAAGTCCCGGCCCTGTTTGATCCCCACCGGCGGGTCGCTCTCGGAGCCCGCGTTCTGCTCGGTGTCCAGCCAGCCGCCCGGGTCCTTGAAGACCACCACGTCGCCCCGCTCCGGCTCCCAGCCGAACCACGGGGTGAGCTTGTCCACCAACACCCGGTCGTCGATCCTGATCGTCTCCTCCATGGAGCCGGACGGGATGACGAACGCCTGCACCAGGAACGTCTTCAGCACCAGCGCTATCAGCAGCGCGGTGCCGATCAGGATGGGTATCTCGCGGGTGGCCCGCAGCCGGCGGCGCCGCTTGATCCGCTTGGCGGCCTTCCGGCGCGCCGCCCGCCCCTCGCCCGGGCCGCGCAGCGTCGGCGTGGGCTCGCGGTCCGACTCGGGAGGGTGGGCGCCGCGCGGCGCCGCGTGGCGGCCCCAACGCTGGTCGTCCTGGCCCGGCCCGGACGCCCGGTCCGGCCTCGGCTCAGGCCTCTTCCCCGCGCGACGCCCCCGGCTCTCGCCCCGGCGTCCGCGCGGACGTCCCCGCTCACCCATGGTCCGACCGGAGGGACGTCCAGTGGCCGATGGGCCAACCGACCCAGTCGGCACGGCCGATGACCCTGTCCTCGGGGACGGTGCCGCCCCCCGGGGAGCCCAGATACTCCCTGGAGTCCGCCGAGTCAGAACGGTGGTCGCCCATTACCCACAACCGTCCCTCGGGCACTCGAATATCAAACCTGACATTCGAAGGTTTGTCCCCCGGATAGAGATATGGCTCCTCCAGGGGCTCGCCGTTGACCTCGATCCGGCCCTCGTCGTCACAACAGCGCACCCGGTCCCCGCCGATGCCGATCACCCGCTTCACGAAGTCGGAGTCGGACGACCTGGCCAGCCCCACGGCGCCGGCCGCCGTCCGCAGCAGGCCCTCCAGCAGCCCGGGATCGGACTCCTCGGCGACGAACGAGCCCGTGCCGTCGAAGACGACGATGTCGCCCCGTTGCACCTCGCCACCGAAGCTGTAGGCCAGCTTGTTCACCAACACCCGGTCGCCGACCCGCAGCGTGCCCTCCATCGAGCCGCTGGGGATCACGAAGGGCTGCACCACGAACCTGCTGACCGGGGAGGTGACCACCACCGTAGCCAACACCACCGACAGCCAGAAACGGGTCGAGCGCGACCAGCGCCGTTTCGACTTCGGGGAGTCGGCGGGCTGGTCGCGCTCGGGGCGTTCGGGCTCGGGAGGTCCCGAGGAGGCTTCCGCGTCGGAGTCGGTCACGCGGAGATGCTAACCGCCCGCGCGGGCCGGTCAGTTCTCCCGCTTCTCCTTGATCTTCGCGGCCTTGCCCCGCAGGTTGCGCAGGTAGTAGAGCTTGGCGCGGCGGACGTCACCACGGGTCACGACCTCGATCTTCTCCGCCACGGGGGTGTGGACGGGGAAGGTGCGCTCGACGCCGACGCCGAAGCTGATCTTGCGGACCGTGAAGGTCTCCCGCACGCCGGAGCCCTGCCGGCGGATGACCACGCCCTTGAACTGCTGGACACGGGAGCGGTTGCCCTCGATGACGCGGACGTGGACGTTGACGGTGTCGCCCGGACGGAAGTCGGGGACGTCCTCGCGCAGGGAGGTGCTGTCGATGCTGTCCAGGAGGTTCATGGCCTGCTGCTTTCCTCGCCCGATGCCACAGGTCATCGCGGCGGTACGTTGCCGGGTGTGTGAGTCTGGCCCTTCTCGCCCCGGCGGCGTCGGTCCCCCTGTGGCAGGGTCGCGCGCCGGGCGTGAGCCAGCGGCCTATTCTTCCACGGCCTCCGGCGAGCGCCCAAATCGGCCGTCGGGTCCCTCGACCCAGCCCAGCTCGGCGAGCGTCGCGCGATCGTGCCTGTCGAGGTCCTTCGGGTCACAACCGGCGATCAGATCGGGCCGGTTGAGGCTGGTACGCCGCAGCGCCTCGTCCCGCCGCCAGCGGGCGATCCGCCCGTGGTGGCCGCTGCTGAGCACCTCGGGAACGGCCCGCCCGCGCCACTCGGGCGGCTTGGTGTAGACCGGCCCCTCCAGCAGCGCGGCCATGGCCCCCGGCGCGAAGGAGTCGTCGCGGTGCGAGTCCGCGTTGCCCAGGACGCCGGGCAGCAGCCGGGCGACGGCCTCGACCATCACCAGCACCGGCGCCTCGCCGCCGGCCAGCACATAGTCGCCGATGGAGAGTTCCCACACGTCCAGCCGCTCGCCGTACTCCTCGACCACCCGCCGGTCGATCCCCTCGTAGCGGGCCGGGGTGAAGACCAGCCAGGGCTCCTCGGCCAGTTCGACGGCCAGCTCCTGGGTGAACGGACGCCCGCTCGGCGTGGGCACGACCACCACGGGACGCCCCTCGCCCGAGGCCAGCACGGCGTCCAGCGCCTCGCCCCAGGGCTCGGGCTTCATCACCATGCCGGGGCCGCCGCCGTAGGGGGTGTCGTCCACGGTGTGGTGCCGGTCGTGGGTGAACGCGCGCAGGTCGTGCACGCGGACGTCCAACTGCCCCCGGGCGCGCGCCTTGCCCACCAGGGAGACGTTGAGCGGCTCCAGGTACTCGGGGAAGATCGTGATGACGTCCAGCCTCATGCGCCGGCCTCGTCGCCCGTCCGACCGCCCGTCGCTTCGTCGGCGCCGGCCTCGCCCGAGCCGTCCAGGGCGAGCAGGCCGGGCGGCGGGTCGATGACCACGCGGCGGCGCTCCAGGTCGACCTCGGGGACGATGGCCTCGACGAAGGGGACGAACGCCTCCCCGCCGCCAGGCCGCGCCACCACCAGCAGGTCCTGGCCCGGCAGATGGGCCACCTCCCGCACCTCGCCCACCTCGGTCTCGCCCCCGACGGTGACCACGGCGAGGCCGATCAGCTGGTGGTCGTAGAACTCCTCGGGGTCGTCCGGGAGTTGGTCGGGATCGACGTCGGCGACCAGCAGGGTGTTCCGCAGCGCCTCGGCCGCGCTCCGGTCGTTGACGCCGGCGAACCGCAGCAGCAGCCGGCCGCTGTGCACCCGGCCGCTCTCGATGGTCAGCGGCCCCACCTCGGGCGGCTCGGTGCTGAGCGTCTCGCCGGGGACCAGCCGCAGTTCGGGCTCGTCGGTGCGCACCTCGACGGTGACCTCGCCCTTGATCCCGTGGGCGCGGCCCACGCGTGCGACGACCAGTTGCACGGTGCTCTCGTTCCTCACTGATGACGGCGGAATGCCGGGACGACGTGAGGGCCGGGTGCGACTCGCGCCGCACCCGGCCCTCACGGTGATGCCATGTGAACGTGTCGCCTCAGCGGACCTCGTCCGCGTCGACCAGGTCGACGCGGATGCCCTTGCCACCGAGCGCGCCCACGACCGTGCGCAGGGAGCGCGCGGTGCGGCCGTTGCGGCCGATCACCTTGCCGAGGTCCTCGGGATGCACCCGGACCTCCAGCACACGTCCCCGGCGCAGGGTGCGCGAGGCGACCTGGACCTCGTCGGGATGATCGACGATGCCCTTCACCAGGTGCTCCAGGGCCTCCTCCAGCATCTCAGCCCTCGGAGGACTCGGCCGGCGCCTCGGCCTTCTTCTCGGCCTTCTTCGCCTTGGGGGTGATGGCCTCGCCCTTCGGCTCGCCACCCGACTCCTTGGCGGCGGCCTCGAAGGCGGCCCGGCGGTCGGGGCGGGCGGCGGGCTCCTTCAGGGGCGGCGGGGCCGGCAGACCCTTGAACTTCTGCCAGTCGCCGGTGGCCTTGAGGATGGCCAGCACGGGCTCGGTCGGCTGGGCGCCGACGCTCAGCCAGTGCTGCACGCGCTCCGAGTTCACCTCGATGCGCGACGGGTTCTGCACCGGGTGGTACAGGCCGATCTCCTCGATGGCCCGGCCGTCCCGGCGGGTACGAGCGTCGGCGACGATGATGCGGTAGTGAGGCGAGCGGATCTTGCCCAGTCGCTTCAGCTTGATCTTGACTGCCACGGGTGTGGTGTCTCCTGCGTGATTGACGTGGTGGACCCGCCCCCGCCGCGTGGGGATGCGGCGGGCCTGGGTCCGGTGGACGCGTCAGTCGGAGGAGAGAGGGGTCCTGGACGACTGTCGAGTTCAGCGGACCATTCTGCCACAGCCGTCAGGACGAGGCTCCCACGGTCACCGCGTCCACGATCTGGAAGGGCGTCTTGCAGGCGCCGCAGACGATCGGGGCCTGGGCCAGCACGGAGGGCACCACGCGGACGTTCCGCCCGCACTCGCAGACGGCCTTGACGCGCACGCCGCCCCCGGAGGAGCCGTGGCGCGCGGCCGGGCCACGGAAGCTGCGCTTGGTGTCGCTGGCGGTGGCGGCGATGTGGGCCTTGAGCGCGCGCTGGAGGCGCTCGGCGGTGGGCCGGTAGCGCCGTCTGGTCTCCGGACTCATGGTGACCAGGGAGAAGCCGCTGCTCGGGTGCGGGTCCTCGGGGTGGTCGAGGCCCAACTCCTCGGCGATCGCGAGGAATCGGCGGTTGTGGTAGCGCCCCGCGCGAGAGGTGTCCCTGACCCCCCGGGCGGCGGCGATGCCGTGCACCGCCTCGTGCAGCAGTCGTTCGAAGGAGAGTTCGGCGCCGCAGGCGGACGAGGACTCTCCGATCAGGGATTCGGGCGCGGCCAGGTCCGGCAGCTCCGGGTGGTGCCTTTGGATGTCGGCCCACGCGTGTGCCAGCTCGGCGGCGAGAACTGGTGGTGTCGTGCTCACGTCGTGCATAACGAGCGATGGCCCCGCTGTGTTCCGATTCCGGGGCAAGTCCGCGAATTTGCACTTACCCGTCAGTTCGGAGCGTGAACGGGCGGTGTCCGGGGCGTTTCGCACGGCCCCCCGGACACCGCCCGGTCCGCCGTCGTTCAGTAGGACCGGCCCACCACGGCCAGGGTTCCCGGGGCGTCGTCCGAGGTCGGCACGGAGCCGTCCTCGGCGACCAGGCAGCGCACCGTGACCGCGTCCTCGGCCAGCCGCTTCTCGCCCTCGGCGCCGACCTCGGCCCACGGCAGCCTGGCCCAGTTCCCCGCCCTGGCCGCCTCGGCCGCCTCGGCCAGGGTCCGCACGTCGAAGGTGCGGCTCTCCCTGCGCTCGCGGGACTGCCGCAGCAGCAGCTCCTGGTCCTCCTCCAACGCGGTGGGGACCACGGTGGGCAGCGCGTCGATCGCGACCGGCTCCTTGCCGCCGGGGATGCGGCGCGCCAGCATCGCGGTGCCGGCCTCCAGGTCGCGCGGGCCGACCTCGACCCGGACCGGGACGCCCTTCAGCTCCCAGTCGACGGCGCGGCGGCCGAACGGCACGTCGGTGCGGTCGTCCACCTCCACGCGGACGCCGGCGGCGGCGAGTTGGGCGCCGATCTCGCGGACCCGGGTCAGCACGGCCTCGTCGCCCTTGATCGCCAGCACCACGGCCTGGACGGCGGCGAGCCGGGGCGGCACCCGCAGCCCGTTGTCGTCGCCGTGCGCCATGATCAGGCCGCCGACCATGCGGGTCGAGGCGCCCCAGGAGGTCTGCCAGACCAGCTCGCGCTCGCCGTCCCTCCCCAGGAAGCGGGTGTCGAAGGCGCGCGCGAAGTTCTGCCCCAACTCGTGGCTGGTGCCCATCTGGAGCGCCTTGCCGTCACCCATCATCGCTTCCAGGGTGAGGGTGTTGATCGCGCCGGCGAAGCGCTCGGAAGGCGTCTTGCGCCCCAACACCACGTCGATGCCCAGCACGTTGACCATCACGTCGGCGTAGACGTCGGTGTGGATCAGCGAGGCGAAGTCGCGCGCGTCCTCGTAGCTGGCGTGCGCGGTGTGGCCCTCCTGCCAGAGGAACTCGGTGGTGCGCAGGAAGACGCGCGGCCGCATCTCCCAACGGACCACGTTGGCCCACTGGTTGATCAGCAGGGGCAGGTCGCGGTAGCTCTGCACCCACTTGGCGAAGTACTCGTTGATGATGGTCTCGGAGGTGGGTCGGACGACCGCCGCCTCCTCCAGCTGCTTGCCGCCGCCGTGGGTGACCACGGCCAGCTCGGGCGCGAAGCCCTCGACGTGCTCGGCCTCCCTGGCCAGGAAGGACTGGGGGATCAGCAGCGGGAAGTAGGCGTTGCGGGCGCCCGTCGCCTTGATCCGGGTGTCCAGCTCCTCCTGCATCCGCTCCCAGAGACCGTAGCCGTACGGTCGGATGACCATGGTGCCGCGCACCGGCCCGTTGTCGGCCAGCTCGGCCTTGCTGATCACGTCCTGGTACCAGCGCGGGAAGTCCTCCGCCTGGGGGGTGAGTACGGGAGCCTTTGCCATGCGGCAGATGGTACGGGGGAACGGGCCCCGAGCGTGAATCGGTTTCGCGCGGGCGGCCCGTTCCCCGCAGTGGGTCACTTCGGCGGGAGGATGTCCCGGAACTCCTTGGGCAGTTCGAAGTCGCCCGGGTCCTGGCCGGCGCCCGGGATGCCGAAGGCGCCGCCGTCCTGGCCGCCCCGGCCGCCGCCCTGCTCCTCGGCCTGGCGCTTCATCGGGTTGCCCGAACGGCGCCTGCCCTTGGCCTTCTTCTGCTGCTTGCCGCCCTTGCGCTTGCCGCCGCCGGGGCCGCCCATCCCGGGGATGCCGGGCATTCCGGGGACGCCACCGCCCTGGGCCATCCTGGACATCATCTTGCGGGCCTCGAAGAACCGCTCGACCAGGCCCTTCACCGCGCTGACGTCCACGCCGGAGCCCTTGGCGATGCGGGCGCGGCGCGAGCCGTTGATGATCTTGGGGTCGGACCGCTCGGCCGGGGTCATCGACTTGATGATGGCGGCGGTGCGGTCCACCTCGCGCTCGTCAAGGTTGTTGATCTGGTCGCGCATCTGCCCCATGCCGGGCATCATCCCGAGCAGCTTGGAGATGGAGCCCATCTTGCGGACCTGCTCCATCTGGGACAGGAAGTCGTCGAGGGTGAACTCCTTGGGCCCCTTGGCGAGCTTGCTGGCGAGCTTCTCCGCCTCCTGCTGGCTGAAGGTGCGCTCGGCCTGCTCGATCAGGCTGAGCACGTCGCCCATGCCGAGGATGCGGGACGCCATCCGGTCCGGGTGGAAGGCGTCGAAGTCCTCCAACTTCTCGCCGTTGGAGGCGAACATGATCTGCCGGCCGGTGACCTGCGCGATCGACAGGGCGGCGCCGCCGCGCGCGTCGCCGTCGAGCTTGGAGAGGACCACGCCGTCGAAGCCGACGCCGTCGCGGAACGCCTCGGCCGTGGTGACCGCGTCCTGACCGATCATGGCGTCCACGACGAAGAGGATCTCGTCGGGGCGGACGGCGTCCCTGATGTCGGCGGCCTGCCGCATCAGCTCCTCGTCGATGCCGAGGCGGCCGGCGGTGTCGACGATCACCACGTCGTGCTGCTTGTCGCGGGCGAAGACCACCGAGTCCTGGGCGACCTTCACCGGGTCGCCGACGCCGTTGCCCGGCTCGGGCGCGAAGACCGCGACGCCGGCGCGCTCGGCGACGACGCTCAACTGGTTGACCGCGTTGGGGCGTTGCAGGTCGCAGGCGACCAGCAACGGGGTGTGGCCCTGCTCCCTGAGCCAGCGGCCCAGCTTGCCGGCAAGGGTCGTCTTGCCCGCGCCCTGGAGGCCGGCGAGCATGACAACGGTCGGCGGGTTCTTGGCGAAGCGCAGCCGGCGGGTCTCGCCCCCCAGGATGCCGACCAGCTCCTCGTTGACGATCTTGATGACCTGCTGGGCCGGGTTGAGCGCCTTGGAGACCTCGGTGCCGGTCGCGCGCTCCTTGACCTGCTTGATGAAGGCGCGGACGACCGGCAGGGCGACGTCCGCCTCCAGCAGCGCGATGCGGATCTCCCGCGCCGTGGCGTCGATGTCCGCCTCGCTCAGACGGCCCTTGCCCCTGAGGTTCTTGAACGTGGCCGCAAGGCGGTCGGAGAGTGTGTCGAACACGGCGCTGGCGAATCCTTACACATCGGCGGTCAGGTCGGCGGTGCCCTCCAGCGTATCCGCCCGGCGGCCGAAGGTGTCAGCCCGTGCCGGAGCCGCCCGCCCCGGCCAGGTCACGCTCCAGGTCACGGGCCAGCTCGGTGGCCCTGGCCTCGCTCAGGGGCGTGCCCTCGGCGGTGGTGACGTAGAACGCGTCGACGGCGTTGGCGCCCAGCGTGCTGACGTGCGCGCTGCGCACCCAGACGCCGGCGGCCTCCAGCGCGCGGCCGATCCGGTACAGCAGCCCGGGGGCGTCCTGGGCGCGCACCTCAAGGACGGTGGCCAGCCGGGAGCCGAGCGGGGCCACGGTCACCCGGGGCGGCGGGGCGCCGGGCCGGCGGCGGGGGCGGCGGTAGGCGGCCTCCCGTTCCGCGAGGCGGCCGCTGATGTCCAGCGAGCCCTCCAGCGCGCGCACCAGGTCGGCGCGGAGCCGTTCGGCCCTGGGCAGCGAGCCGTACTGGGCGGACACCCGCCAGTCCAGCAGCAGGATCTGGCCGGCGCCCACCGGGTCGATGGCGCGCAACTCGGCCGAGTGGACGGCGAGTCGGTGCAGCGCGAGGACCCCGGCCACGGCCGGCAGCACCCCCGGCTGCTCGGGCAGCGCGACGACCAGCTCCACGCCGACCGGCTCGGGCTCGGCGTCGTCCTCCCGCTCGGGGCCGTCGGTGTCGGTGGGGCGGGGCCGCAGCGCGAGCACGGGTCCCGCGGTGCGGAACGCCTCGACGGCCAGCCGCTCGGCGGCGACCGAGGGGCCCGGCTCGCCCTCGGGCGGTGGGGCCGCGCCGTCCCGGAGGCTGGCCGCCACCCGCTTCACCAGGTCGGCGACGAGCGAGGCGCGCCAACTCGACCACGCGGCGGGCCCAGTGGCCAGCGCGTCGGCCTCGGTGAGGGCGTGCAGCAGCTCCAGGGTGAGCGGGTCGCCGACGGCGTCGGCGACCAGGGCGACGGTGGCTGGGTCGCCGAGGTCGCGGCGGGTGGCGGTCTCGATCAACAGCAGGTGGTGGCGGACCAGGGTGCCCAGCACGTCGGTGTCGGCGGCGTTGAAGCCGATCCGGGTCGCCATGTCCCTGGCGATGGTCTCGCCTGCGACGCTGTGGTCGCCGGGCCAGCCCTTGCCCATGTCGTGCAGGAGCGCGGCCACCAGCAGCAGGTCGGGGCGGCGGACCCGGCGGGTCAACGCGGAGGCCCGGACGGCCGTCTCCACCAGGTGCCGGTCGACGGTCCAGCGGTGCACGGGGTTGCGCTGGGGGCGGCAGCGCACCCGTTCCCAGTCGGGCAGCAGCCGGGTGATCAGCCCGCCGGCCTCCAGCGCCTCCCAGACGGGAACGGTGTCGGGCCCGGCGCCGAGCAGGGTGATCAACTGCTCGCGCGCCTCGGCCGGCCAGGGCACCGGCAGGGTGGCGGGCTGGGCGGCCAGCGCGGAGACGGCCGGCAGCGCCAGCGGCAGGCCGGCGGCCGCGGCTGCG
>NZ_RFFJ01000058.1 GCF_003696235.1 Streptomyces triticirhizae | reverse complement strand
CACCCGGCCGGCCCGGCCCGCGCCGTCAGCGCGCCGGCGCCGTCCCGCGCCGCGCGCCAGCGCCCTTCCGCGCTGTGCCGGGGCCGTCCCCGGTGTGCGACGTGCCCGTAACGAGTTGGTCGAAATCGGCGTGAGGGGGTGTCAGCCGGGGCAGGCCAATTCCCCGGGCGCTTCCGGGCGTTACGGCACCCTTCGGGTGCCTTGGGACGCGCCGGGGCGCGCGCGGGCGCGTTCCGGCGCCCGCGCACGCGCCCGCGCGAAGGACGCGGGCCGGGGAAGAACCGGGGAGAAGAGGAGGGGGACGCGAATGGCAGTGGAGACGGTCACGCTCGACGAGCGGCACCGGGCGGAGGTCGAGCGACTGCTGCGCGGCGCGGCCGAGGCGGAGGAACGCCGCTCGGAGGGCAGGGTATCGGCCGAGCAGCTGCTCCAGCGCGCCGGCGCCTCGCTGGACGAGATCCTACGACCGGCGCGCGAGGAGTACGCGGCCTTCCGCGAGGCCGAACGGGACAGCGCGCCCAGCCGGTTGGCCGACCGCTTCGCGCCCCGCTTCCTCGGCGGCCTCGCCGCCGCCGTGGTCTGCGCCGCGCTGGCCACGGTGCTGCTCGTCGGCTCGATCAACGACTCCGCCGCCACCGCCTTCACTGACGGCCTGCTGGTGGCCGGCGCCGCCGTGCTCGGCTTCGTCGTCCAGGCGCTCCTCGCGCACCTCTGGTCCGCCGAGCGGCACGCCGGCAGCCGCCACCAGCCGGGCGGCGTCGACCAGTTGCGGCTCGCCTGGCTGACGGCCGTCGAGGTGCGCGGCATCCGCCCCTACCTGGAGCAACAGCGGGCCGTCGCCCCCAGGCGGGGCCCGATCGGCGCCCCCAGGGCCGGCGGCGCCCGCTCCACCCGCACCACCGACCGCTCGGCGAGGGCCCGCAGCCGCTCCGTGTTGAGCCGTTCCTTCGACCGACTGGCCGACCTGGAGCGCCCGTTCATCGGCCGCCGCCGCCAACTCGGCCAGATCGTGCAGTGGGTCAACCGCGACCGCGCCAGCACCGAGACCCGCCCCACCGTGGTGGTGCTGCACGGCGCCTCGGGCTCGGGCCGCACCACGCTCGCCGGCTGGGCCGCGCAGGAGACCCGCGAGCTGTTCCGGGGCGCCTGCCTGGTCGACCTCAGGGGCCAGAGCCAGGACCCGCTGCCCACCAGGGACGCCATCCTGCACCTGATGAACCGGCTGGGCGCCCCCCGCGACCAACTCCTGTTCCGCGAGGGCGTCGGCCGCGCCGCCGACGCCGGCCAGCTGAGCCGCCTCGCCGAGCGGTACCAGCAGCACCTCACCGACCTGCCCGTGGTGATCATCCTCGACGACGCCACCGACGCCGAGCAGGTCCGCACCCTGATCCCGGCCCGCTCCCAGTCCCTGGTGCTGGTCACCTCGGCAGAGCCGCTCGACATCAGCCCGTCCTTCCCGGCCTCCGTCCACCAGCTGCCCATCGAGCCGCTGGACGACGAGGCCGCCGAGGAGCTGCTCCGCGCCTCCGTCACCGACGGCGGCCGCATCGCTCCCGGGCCGCGCGACGACGAGAGCTGGCGCGCGATCAACGAGCTGTGCGCCGGCCGGCCCATTCTGCTGCGGCTGGTCGGCTCGGCGCTGGACGAGCGTTCTCCCACCGCGCTCGCCGATGACCTGGCCGCCTGGGGCCCGCCCGGCGAGGGCGGGATCGACCCGGCCGAGCGCGCCCTTCGGCTGCGCTACGCCGACCTGGAGGAGACCACCCGACGGCTGCTGCGCCGGCTGGCGCTGGCCGGCCGCGCCAGCCTCGGCGCCCGCGCGGCGGCGGCGCTGCTGGACGTCGGCCAGCAGGAGGCCGCCAACCAGCTGGAGTTGCTGGCCCAGGCCGGCCTGCTCAGCCGCACCCGGGGGAACCGCTACCGCCTGCACGAGCTGATCCGCAGGTTCGCCCGCGCCCGGATGTACGACGAGGACAGCGACCGCCAGGTGTCCGCCGCCCAGGAGCGGCTGATCCGCAGCTACGCTGAGCTGGCCGACACGGTGATCCGGCTGGTCGACGGCAAGACCTCGACCCGCGCCGACCTGCTGCCGGCCGCCGCCGGCGGCCACGGCTTCACCTCGCTGGACGCCGCCCTGCGCTGGCTGGACGACGAGACCAGCTTCATCACCTCGACCCTCCGCTACGCCGACGAGCGGGTGGACCGCCAGGCGGTGCAACACCTGCTGGGCGCCCTGTGTGACTACTGCCTGCTGCGCGGCGACCTCTACCGCCTGGGCGAGCTGAACGAGCTGGCCGAGGCCGTCGACCAGGGGCTGTTGACCCGTTCCGTCCGCTGGCGCACCGGCGTCGCCGCCCGGCAGCTCGGCGAGTTGGACAAGGCCCGCTCCACCCTGACCTCCGTGGTCTCCCTCTACCAGCAGGCACGCCACGAGGCCGGGACCGCCCGCGCCCTGCGCGACCTCGGCATCACCCTGCAACACCAGGGCCAGCTGCGGGAGGCCGTCGAGAAGCTCCGCCAGGCCCTCGACCTCCAGGTCGGCGAGCACCTGGCCGGCGACCGGGCCTGGACGCTGCACGCCCTGGCCGCCGCCGAGCGGGAGTGCGGCCGGGTGCTGTCGGCGCGCCGGCTGCTCGCCGAGGCGCTGCCGTTGCACCAGGCCAGCGGCAGCGTCCACGGCGAGGCGTGGACCCGGTTCCAGCTGGGGCAAACCCTGCTGTGGCAGGGGCAGATCGCCGACGGCGAACGCGAGCTGCGCCTGGCGCTCGACCTCTACGAGCGCTCCCGCGACGTGCGCGGCGTGGCCTGGGCCATGAGCCAGCTGGGCCTGGCCAGGGTCTACGACGGCGACGACGCGGCCGCCATCGACCAGCTGCGCGCCGCGCTCGTGCGCCACCAGGAGACGGAGGACGCCAGGGGCGAGGCGTGGACCCTCTACTACCTGGGCCAGGCGCAGGAGGAGGCCGGCGACACCACGTCGGCGGTGCGCACCCTGGAACGCGCCCGCACGATGTTCAGCCGGATGCGGGACGTCTACGGGCTGGCCTGCACCCGGCACCACTCCGCCCGTGTCACCCGCGACAGCCGCGCCGAGAGCACCGGCTCGCTGCGCAACAGCGGCTTCGCCCGCCAGCTGTTGACCGACGCCCGGCGGGACTTCCAGCGGATCGGCGTCGGGCACGGCGAGGCCTGGTCGGCCCTGGAGCTGGCCGTGATCGAGGCGGGCAACGAGCGTCTCGGCCAGGCGTTGGAGCTGACCGACGAGGCGCTGGCCCTGTTCACCGCCGGCTACGGCGACGACGCCCCCGACCAACGCGGCCGGGACTGGGCGCAGTTCCTGCGCTGCACGCTGCTGCCGCTGGCCTCGCCCGGCGGCTCCGAGGTCGGGACGGCGGTGGCGCAGGAGGAGCTGGCCGAGCTGCTGCGCGAGGACCACCCGGCGCGCGACCCCAGGCTGACCGACGCCGCGCACTCCTTCGCGCTGATGCTGGAGCGCGAGCAGGGTCCCGAGGCGGGCTGGCCGGCCTGGCGCCTGGGCATGGTGCCCAGGCGCGCGGCCCGCGACATCGTGGGCGCCCTGCCCGCGCGGGAGGGCACCCGGCCCTAGGTGTTCTGTCCGGGCCTGGCCGCCGGCCGGCCCAGGGCCGCGCCGGGTCAGGAGGAGGTGGCGGCGGACCGGCCGGTCGAGGACTCGTCGGCGGCCGGCTCGCCGCCGTCGCGCCGCTCCCCGGCGCCCTCCTCGAAGTCGATCCTCCCCAGGTGCCGGCTCATCGACCGCAGCAGCACCCAGACCCCCACGCCCAGGACGGCGAACACGATGAAGCCGAGCACCCCCGGCGTCACCGTGTACTCGGTCAGCTCCTTGGCGAGCGGAGTTACGTCAGTCATGACGTCAATTCTGGCGGATACCCGCGAACAGGTCGGACTCGGGTAGCGAGGTGTCGACCAGCGACCGCGCCAGCTCGAAGTCCTCGGTGGGCCAGACCTCCTGCTGGATCTCCATCGGCACCCGGAACCAGCCGCCGTCGGGGTCGATCTGGGTGGCGTGCGCGATCAGCGCCTTGTCCCGCACCGGGAAGAACTCCGCGCACGGCACCCGCGTGGTCAGCTGCCGCTCCGGCATCGAGGACTCGTCCCACCGCTCCAGCCACTCCTGGTACGGCGACTCCAGGCCGCGCGCCAGCAGCGCCTCGTGGAGCGCCACGGTGCGCTGCTTGTTGAAGCCCTGGTTGTAGTACAGCTTCGACGGCTGCCAGGGCTCCCCGGAGTCCGGGTAGCGCGTCGGGTCGCCCGCCGCCTCGAAGGCCACCATCGAGATCTTGTGCGTCATGATGTGGTCCGGGTGCGGATAGCCGCCGTTCTCGTCGTAGGTGGTGATCACCTGCGGACGGAACGAGCGGATCAGCCGGACCAGCGGCTCGGCCGCCTCCTCGACGTCCCGCAGCGCGAAGCAGCCCTCGGGCAGCGGCGGCAGCGGGTCTCCCTCCGGCAGTCCGGAGTCGACGAAGCCCAGCCACTCCTGGCGTACGCCGAGGATCTCCCGCGCCTCGGCCATCTCCCTGGCCCTGACCTCGTGGATGTTCTCCTCGATGTAGGGGTCGCCCTGGAGCTTGGGGTTGAGGATGGAGCCCCTCTCGCCGCCCGTGCACGTGGCGACCAGCACCTCCACGCCTTCCGACACGTACTTGGCCATCATGGCGGCGCCCTTGCTGGACTCGTCGTCCGGGTGGGCGTGCACCGCCATGAGGCGCAGTTGATCTGTCCCGGGTGTCACGGCTGTCCCGGATGTCACGGCTGTCAAGACTGGAATCCTCGTCGTTCGATCCTGTCGTCTCGGCCCTGGAGACGCCTTCTATAGTGACGGATGGAGCGAGTGCCGGTATTCCCCGGCCGTCGCCCCGTGGACGCGGCGACGCCGGAGAACTCCGGCGTGGCCGGACCCGAGCCGAGACCGTGAGGAGGTCGCCATGTCCCGCACGCACTCCGGACTGCCGGAGGGCCGTTACGGGCGCGCCGCCTCCCGCGACGACGCCACGGACCGCCGGCTGCGGCTGGTCGGCCTCGCGCTGGGCGTGGCCCTGGTGGCCTTCGTCGCCTGGGCCGGCTTCTCCTATATCGGGGAGCAACGGGTCACCGGCGAGTTGACCGGCTTCGAGGTGACCTCCGACTCGGAGATCAGCGTCCACCTCGCGGTCCGCAAACCGGCCGACACCGAGGGCGTCTGTACGGTGCGGGCGCAGGCGGAGGACGGCCTGGAGGTGGGCCGGGGCGAGTTCCGCTTCGACCAGCCGGACGACAGCCTCCACCAGGCGGTCACCCTCCGCACCACGGGTCGGGCCACCTCGGCCGAGCTGATGGGTTGCTCGGCGGCCGGCCAGGAGGAGTAGGCGCCGGCGACGCGGTGACGGGCCGTCAGGGAGCCCCGCGTCCGGCCACAACCCGTCCCGGGTTTGTGGCTCAGCGCGCAGGGTAATCCTTCCGCACATCGACCGTTTCGTTGTTAGAGTCGATATTTCGATCGATGATCCGCCCGCCCAGGAGCGCACACGTCCGGGACGGGCCTTGTTTTTATCCCCTCTTGCTACCCGAGGAGCACCTGTGACGCAGACCAGCGACACTGTCACCTGGCTGACCCAGGAGGCGTATGACCAGCTCAAGGCGGAGCTGGATCACTTGTCGGGTCCTGCCCGCGTCGAGATCGCGAAGAAGATCGAGGCGGCTCGTGAAGAGGGCGATCTCAAGGAGAACGCCGGTTACCACGCCGCCAAGGAGGAGCAGGGGAAGATGGAGGCGCGGGTGCGCCAGCTGACCCAGCTCCTGGAGACCGCACAGGTGGGCGAGGCCCCCGCCGACACCGGCGTGGTGGCCCCCGGGATGGTCGTGACGATCGCCTTCGACGGCGACGAGGACGACACGATGACGTTTCTGCTGGCGTCGAGGGAGTTCGCCACCTCGGACATCGAGACCTACTCGCCCCAGTCGCCGCTCGGCGGCGGCGTGTTGGGCAAGAAGGTCGGCCAGGAGGCCTCGTACGAGCTGCCCAACGGCAGCACCGCCAAGGTGAAGGTGCTGGAGGCCAAGCCGTACCAGGCCTGACGCCCCCCTTCAGGGGCCGGTTCGCCTGACGCCCCCCTCGTTTCGTTCCCCGGGCACACGAGGGGGGCGCCGCCATGTCCCGCGCCGGCGGGGGCGGTTCCGCGCCGGCCCGGTGGATTCCGAACGCGGCCGCTACCGCGCCGGCTCGACGCCCAACAGCTCCAGGAACGCGTCGGCCGCCGGGGTGTGGCCCTCCCGGCCCCAGATCACATACTCGGCGCGGGCCGGCGCGTCCGTGATCTCGATCGTGACCATCCCGGTCAGGCCCGCGACAAACGACGGCGGCAGCAGGGCCACGCCCAGCCCCGCGCGGACCAGACGGACCAGGTAGTCCGCGTTGGTCACCTCGAAGGCGACCTCCCGGGTGAGGCCGGCGGCGGCGAAGGCGAGGTCGGACTGGGCCCGGCCGGCGGTCTTCGCCGGGAGGTCCACGAACGCCTCCGAGGACAGCCGCCCCAGGTCGACGGAGGTCTCGCCGGCGAGCGGATGGTCCGGGGAGACGACGGCGACCAGTCGCTCGCGGGCCAGCTCGCGGGCGTTGACGCCCCGGGGGCGGGCCGTGACCGGGATGCCGAGGAAGGCCACCATGATCTCGCCCTGTCTGACCTGCTCGACGAGTTCGTCGCTCGCCCCCACGTCGAGGCTGATCCGGGCCTTCGGGTGACGCCGGTGGAACTCCCTGAGAACGGCGGGAACGTCCACGGCCGCGACGGACGGGATCAGTCCCACCGTGAGGCGTCCCCGCACCTCGCCGACGGTGGCCGCGACCTCGGCGGCGGCCCGCTCCGCCGCGTCCAGGCACTGGCGGGCGGCGGGCAGGAAGGCCGCGCCCGCCGGGGTCAGCCGGACCCGGCGGCTGGTCCGTTCGAAGAGCCTCGCGCCGAGTTCCCGCTCCAGGCGCGCGATCTGGTGGCTGAGCGCTGACTGCACCACCAGGCAGCGCTGCGCGGCCCTCGTGAAGCTGTTCGTCTCGGCCACGGCGACCACGTACCGCATCTGCTGAAGTTCCATCGATCCATCGTGATGCGAGATGCATGGTGTGACAAGCATGTGTTGGACTCATTGATCTGTCCGGTTCGAGACTGGTGGCGACCGCACGCGGCCCGCAACGCTCCCGGGTCAACTCCCCGGGCAGGGCCGTCGATCGGGCCTCGTCGACGTGCCCGGGTGCGGCGCCCGACCTCATCCGGAGAGACGAGATGACCGTTCGAGAAGAGACACCCCCGGCCGTCACACCACAGAGGCGGGCGTCCCCGGCCCGGGGATGGCTGGGCGTGGCCGCCATCACGGCCAGCCTGTTCGTCTTCCTCACCACCGAACTGATGCCGATCGGCCTGCTCACCCCGCTCAGTGAGAGCCTCGGCGTCTCCGTGGGCGCGGCGGGCCTGATGGTCACGGCCCAGGGCGTCGCGGCCGGCCTCGGCGTCCCGTTCCTCGTGGCATGGACCTGCCGCGTCAACCGGCGCCGCCTGCTGACCGCGCTGCTGGCCGTCCTCGCCCTCGGCAACCTGGTCACCTCGGTCGCGCCCACCTACCCGCTGATCCTGGGCACCCGCCTGATCATGGGCTTCGCCAGCGGCGTCTTCTGGGCCATCGGCGTCAGCATGGCCATGCGGATCGTCCCCGAGCGGCACGCCAACCGGGCCGCCGCCGTCGTGATGTCCGGCATCTCCATCGCCACCGTCGTCGGCATCCCGCTCGGCACCCTGCTGGAGAGCGCCACCGACTGGCGCACCACCTTCCTGATCTGGGCCGGCCTCAGCGCCCTGGTGTTCCTCGCCGTCGCCCTCACCGTCCCCTCGCTGCCGTCAGCGAACGCGGTCCCGGTCCGCCAGGTCTTCGAACTGCCGGTCAGGAACGTGCCCTTGCGCGTGGTCCTGGTCATGGTCGCGCTCTTCGTCCTCGGCCACTTCGGCGCCTACACGTTCGTCCGGCCCTACCTGGAGGAGCACGCGTCCGCCTCCGCCGGCTTCGTCACCGTCGTCCTCATCGTCTTCGGCGTCGGCGGCGCGATCGGCAACTTCGTCGGCGGCCAGACCGTCAACAGGAGCCTGCGCGGCAGCTTCGTCGGGGGTGGCCTGGCCCTGGTCGGCGCGCTCGTCATGCTGCTGGCGCTCGGCGCGCACGGCGCCGGCGTGATCGCCGCCATGGCCCTGTGGGGCCTGGCCTTCGGCGTCGTCCAGCTCAGCCAGATCAACATGACGCTCGCCGCCGCGCCCGAGACCTTCGAGGCCGCGATGTCGCTCAACACCATGGCCTACAACACCTGCATCGCCCTGGGCGCCCTCGCCGGCGGCCTGTTGGCCGACCACACGGGCGTCTCGGGCGTGGTCTGGCTCGGCATCGTCCTGGTCGCCCTCGCCGTCACCCTCCGCGCCACCACCGGCCGCCGCCCCCCGCGCACGCCTGCGGCGGGCTGAGCGGCGGGCGCCCGCGGCGGGCTGGGCAGCGGGGAGCGGTCGGGCTGTCCCCCACCCCCTACCCGGGTATCACGGCGGCCTGGCTCCCCGGTGTGACGCGTCGGCCACCGCCGTCTCCCTACTGTGTGCTCGTCACCACGGACGAGACGGAGGGAGACGGGCGGATGCGCCGCTTCGGGACATCGCTGTCCACCGCCGCGCTGACCACGCTGCTGGTCGACGGCGCGGCGGGCTGCGGGGGCGCCGCGTGCCGACGGCCGAGGAGCCGACGTCCCGCGCCTCTCCGGACGCCGTAGCGGCGCACATAGGCTGGCGCGCATGACCGCAGTGGAGGAGGAACGCCCGCGAGCGCTGCTCGCCTCGGCCTCGCGGCCGTGGGTCCGGCTGCTGCCGTGGGCCGTGGCGTTCGTGCTGTGCGTCGCCCTGCTGCCCACGACCATCGTGGTCCTCACCGCCGACTACGGCCTGGACGGCAGTGTCGCCGGTGGGCTGGCCGTCGCGCAGGCCGCGCCGCTGCTGCTCGCCGTCGTGCGGCCGTTGCGGGCCTGGTACGTGATCTTCGTCGCGGACGTGGCCGGGGCGCTCGCCCTGCTCACCGTCGACTTCGAGGAGCGGCTGCTGTGGCCGTTCCCGCCCATGGAACTGGTCGGGTACGTCGGGCTCTGCCTCGCCCTGGGCCTGCGCGAGCGGCGCCGGACGCTGCTGCTGGTGTGGCTGGCCACGGCTGCGGCGAACGTGGCCCTGGGGTTCGTCGCGCCCCACGACTCCGGCGCCATGAGTCCGCTGCTCACCATCCTCGGGGGCGTCGCGCTCCTGCTGGGCGGTGCGCTGCGTGAGCGGTCCGAGGCGCAGCGCAGACTGGTCGAACAGGAGACGATCAGCGAGGCCGAGCGGAGCCGGCGGACGCTGCTGGAGGAGCGCGCCCGGATCGCCCGTGAGCTGCACGACGTGGTGGCGCACCACATGTCCGTGATCACGGTGCGGGCGGACACAGCCGAGTACCGCCTCGACACTCTTCCGCCGGACGTGCGGGAGGAGTTCACCTCCATCGCGGCGACCGCGCGCGAGTCGCTCGGCGAGATGCGGCGCCTCCTCGGCGTGCTGCGCAACGAGGAGGCGCGCGGCGAACTGGCGCCCCAGCCGGGGCTGGCGCAGATCGGGCAGCTGGTGGAGGCGACGGCGAGGGCGCGCGGGCCGGTGGAGTTCTCCCCCTGCGACGCCGACGTGCCCGAGGCGGTCGGCCTGTCCGCGTACCGGATCGTCCAGGAGGCCCTCGCGAACGTCGTGCGGCACGCGCCGGGAGCGCCCACACAGGTGTCGCTGTCGGTGCCGGAGCCCGACCCGGGCGAAGGCGCGCGGCTCGTCGTCCTGGTGGTCAACGGACCCCCGCCGGAGCCGCCCGCCGCGCCACTTGAGGCGAGCGGCACCGGGCACGGCCTCGTCGGTATGCGCGAGCGGGTACGGATCATCGGCGGCACCCTCGACACGGAGCCGCTGCCGGACGGCGGCTTCCGGGTCGCCGCCCAACTTCCCCTGACCGAAAGAGACCTGACGTGACAACGCGTGTCATCATCGTCGACGACCAGGCCATGGTGCGGGCCGGCTTCGCCGCGCTGCTGGCCGCCCAGAGCGACATCGACGTGGTGGGCGAGGCCCCCGACGGCGCCCAGGGTGTCGAACTGAGCCGGCGTACCCATCCCGACGTCGTGCTGATGGACGTCCGGATGCCCGAGATGGACGGACTCGAAGCCGCGCGCCGCCTCTTGGAGCCGCCGCCGGGAGTGACACACCGGCCGCGCGTCCTGATGCTCACGACCTTCGACGTCGACGACTACGTCTACGAGGCGCTCAGGGCGGGCGCGAGCGGCTTCCTGCTCAAGGACGCGCCGCCGGCCGACCTCATCGCGGCGGTCCGCGTCGTGGCCTCGGGCGACGCGCTGCTCGCCCCTTCCGTGACGCGCCGCCTCATCGCGGACTTCGCCAGGCAGCGTCCCGCAACCCGGGGCAAGCCGGCGCTGCGGCTCAAGGGCCTCACGGAACGCGAGACCGAGGTCCTCACCCTGGTCGCCCGTGGTCAGTCGAACGGGGAGATCGCGCGGACGCTGGTGCTGGCCGAGCAGACCGTGAAGACGCACGTCAGCCGCGTCCTGACCAAGCTCGACCTGCGCGACCGCGCGCAGGCGGTGGTCTTCGCCTACGAGTCGGGGCTGGTCGCCCCGGGGTCCTAGGCCGCCTCCGCTCCTCCATCCCCTACCGGGGTAGCACCTCCACGTTGGCCCCCCGGTATGACGCCCGGCGCACAGCCGTCCCCGCACTCTTCACCCGTCACAGCAGGGCACGTGAAGAGGGAGACAGGACATGAGGCTACGCAGGGGCAAGCGGCAGCAGGCGGACAACCGGCCGGAGGTGGACAACCGGCCCGGGGCCCCGTCCGCCACGCCCGGCCTCGCCGTCGAACTGCGGGACGTCCGGCGCCAGTACGGCCGAGGGGCGGGCACGGTGCACGCCCTCGCGGGCATCGACCTCGCCCTCCCGCGCGGCACCTTCACCGCCGTCATGGGCCCGTCCGGGTCCGGCAAGTCCACCTTCCTCCAGTGCGCCGCCGGGCTCGACCGGCCGTCGGCGGGGTCCGTGCGCCTCGGCGGCACGGAAATCACCGGCATGAGCGAGAACGAGCTGACCGAGCTGCGCCGCAGCCGCCTCGGCTTCGTCTTCCAGGCGTTCAACCTGCTGCCGTCGCTGACCGTGGAGCAGAACGTGCTGCTTCCGATGCGCCTGGCCGGGCAGCGCCAGGACCGTCGCGGGGCGCGGGCGGTGCTCGCCCAGGTCGGGCTCGCCGACAAGGCGAAGCGTCGGCCCGGCGAGCTGTCCGGTGGCCAGCAGCAGCGCGTGGCCGTCGCCCGCGCCCTGGTCACCAGCCCCGACGTGATCTTCGCGGACGAGCCGACCGGCGCCCTCGACACCGGCACCGCCGCCGAGGTCCTCGGCCTGCTGCGCGACGCCGTGGACACACTCGGTGCCACCGTCGTCATGGTCACCCACGACCCGGCCGCGGCCGTCTGGGCCGACCGTGTGCTGTTCCTCGCCGACGGCGCCTTCGCCGACCACCTGGAGCGCGGTTCGGCCGAGCAGATCGCGGAACGGATGGCCCTGCTCACCTCCCGCACGGGTGCGATGGCCGGGGTGGCGGCGTGAGGCGCCCCAACGGACTGGCCCGTGAGGCCGTCCGCTTCGAACCCGCGTCCTTCGCGGGGACCTTCCTCGCGCTGCTGATGTCCGCACTGATCGTCTCGGCCTGCGGCATCCTGCTCGAAACCAGCCTGCGCGCCTCGGTGCCGCCGGAACGCTACGCCAACGCGCCGGTCGTCGCGGCGGCGGACCAGAACGAGTACGTCGTCACCGGCAGCGGCGAGGACCGCGAGAGGGAGGCGACGCCGCTGCCGGACACGGCGCGGATGGACGCCGGGCTGGCGGCGAAGGCCGCTGAGGCGCCGGGTGCGGCCACCGCCATCGCCGACTTCACCTTCCCGGTGCGCGCGACGGACGAAGGGGCCGGCTCCGGCGCCCGTGAACTGCCCGTCGCGGGCGGTGTGCTCACCGCGCACGGATGGGGCTCGCACGCCTTCACCGGCACCTCGCTGACCAGCGGATCCGCGCCTGACGAGGGCGAAGTCGTGCTCGACGCGGGCACGGCCAGCGCCGCCAGCGCCGCCGTCGGCGACACCGTCGTGCTGGAGACCGCCGCCGGGCGGCAGGACTTCCGCGTCGCCGGCGTCGCCGAGGCTGGAGACGCGGACACCGCCCGGGACGTCGGAGAGGCGGGCGCGGTGGCCTGGTTCGCCGACACCCAGGCCGCCACGCTCGCCGGGCACCCCGGCAAGGCCGACGCCATCGTCGTGCTGGCGGAGCACGGCGCCGACACCGACGCCCTCGCCGACGACGTGAAGCAGGCCCTGGCCGGCTCCGGCGCCCTGGTCCACACCGGCGACGACCGTGGCGCTGTCGAGGACCCGGGCCTCGGGTACGCCAAGGTGACGCTCTTCGGGATCGGCGGCTCCTTCGGCGGCATCGCGGCCATTGTCGCGGTCTTCACCGCCGCCGGAACCGTCGCGCTCTCGGTCGGTCAGCGGGCCCGCGAGTTCGCCCTGCTGCGCGCCGTCGGCGCCACCCCGCGTCAGGTCCGCCGCGCCGTCGCCTCCGAAGCGCTGCTCGTCGCGCCGCTCGCCGGGATCGTCGGTTGCCTCCCCGGCATCGGGCTCGCGCACTGGTGGTTCGGGCAGCTCCAGGACAGGGGAGCCGTCCCGCAGGCCGTGGACCTGCGGGTCTCCGGGCTACCGCTGCTCGCCGCCGTTGTCATGGGGCTGCTCACCGCGCTCTGCGCTGGCTGGATGGCCGGGCGCCGGCCCGCGAGGATCAAGCCGGGACAGGCGCTGTCGGAGGCGTCGGTGGAGCGGCTGCGGCCCGGAGTGGTCCGTACCGTCCTGGGGGTCGGCGCCCTCGTCGGAGGCGCGATCCTCACCGGAGTGTCCGCCCGCTCCGCCGGGGACGACGCGGCCGGTGCCGCGCTCGGCGTCGTCATGCTCTTCATGCTCGCCGTCGGGCTGCTCGGCCCGCTGCTGGCCCGGCTGTGCGCCGGCCTCTTCGGCCTCCCGCTGCGCGGCGCGGGCCCGGCCGCCGAGTTGGCTGCCGCCAACTCCCGTACCAACGCCCGCCGTCTCGCCTCCGCGATCACCCCGATCGTGCTGGCCGTGGCGTTCTCCTCGACCCTCGTGTTCATGCACACGAGCGAGACCCACGCCGCCGACAAGCAGCTGCGCGCGGGCGTCACCGCGGACCACGTGGTGACGGACCCGGCCGGGCTCCCGGTGGACGCGGCGGACCGCGCCGCCCGCGCGCCGGGCGTGGAGGCCGCCGTCGGGCTGCTGAACACGCAGGTGCTCGTGCCGACCGGCTCCGGCGAGTTCAGGTCACTCCAGGGGGCCGCCACCCAGGGCGTCACCGGCTCAGGCGCGGAGCTGGCGATGGTGCAGGACCTGGACGTACGCGACGGCAGCCTCGACCGGCTCGGCGCGGGCCGTATCGCCATCGACCAGACCCTGGCGACCTCGGCGGACGCGGGCGTCGGCGACCGGCTCCCGCTCTATCTCCTCGACGGCACCGAGGTCAGTCCCGAGATCGTCGCGGTGTACGGCCACGGCCTCGGCCTGGGCACGGTCACCATGGACCGGGCGTCCCTGGACGGGCACGTCACCTCGGGCTTCGACAGCGCGCTGCTGGTACGGGGCGGCTCGGAGGAGTCGCTCGCCGCCCTGGGGGAGGTCACCGACGCCTCCGGCTACGCCACCGAGCGGAACCGCGACGCGGAGCTGGGCGCCTGGATGAACAACACCATGGCGGCGGTCCTCGGTGGCTTCGCGGCCGTCGCCGCCGTCAACACCCTGGTGATGACGGTCCTGGACCGCCGCCGCGAACTGGGCACGCTGCGCCTCGTCGGCGCCACCCGGCGCCAGGTGATGACGATGCTCCGCTGGGAGGGCCTGCTGGTCTCCGCCGTGGGCCTGGCCCTCGGCTCAGCGATCGCCGCGGCCACGCTGATCCCGATGATGACCGGCGTGACCGGTGACATGCCGTATGTGCCTCCGCTGGTGTACGGCTCCTTCGTGGTCGCCGCCGGCGGCCTGGTACTGCTCGCGGTCACGCTGCCGGCACGGGCGGCACTGCGCCGCTGGGCGTAGCGCGGGCGTACCGGGCGGGAGTCGGCGTGGCGCCGGCTCCCGCCCCTTTGGCCTGCCGCCGATCGGTCAGCGCCGGCGGGCACCGGTCCGGGCCGGTGGCCGGCCGGTACACCACTCGCCCCCCTACCGGGGTAGCACCTCCACATTGGCTCCCGGGTATGACGCCCGGCACCCGGCCGTCCCCGCACACTTCCTCCCGTCCCGCCCCGGGACCACGTGACGGGGACCTCCGTCCGGTCTGATGCCGGCGCTCACCTTCGCGGCACCGGGGCGAGGCGCCGCCGACGGTTCCGACCGGCCTCACCCGACCATGACGGAAAGGACGCTCATGACCACAACCCTGGCTACACCGGTCCCCATCGGGAAGGCCGCTGTCGGGGCTCTCGGCATACTGGCGCTGTCCACCGGTGCCCTGGAGTCGGTGGTGGCACCGACGATCCCGCTCCTGGAACGCGAACTGGACATGAGCCAGTCCGAAGGGGCGCTGCTCAGTATCGTCCTGCTCATCACCGGCGCGCTCATCACACCGTTGGCGGGCAAGTTCGGCGACCGCTACGGCGGGAAGAAGATCCTGATCCGGCTCATGGCGGTGGTCTCGCTCGGCGGCACGGTGTCCGCCCTGGCCCCGAACCTGCCCGTGCTGCTGCTCGGTCAGGTGTTGCAGGGCGCGATGGTGGGCGCGCTGCCCCTGTCGTTCATCGTGGTCCGCAGACACCTCCCAGCGAGCGAGTCCAAGGTGGCCATCGGCGTGGTCAGCGGACTCTTCGTCGGCGGATCGATCGTCGGGATGCTGTCGGCCGGTCCGGTGGCGGAACAGCTCTCCCGGCACTGGATGTTCGCGCTGCCGACGATCGCGGTCGTCGGGGCCACCCTGCTCGTGAACCGGCTGATGCCGCCCGATCCGCAGGTCCGGTCGGACGACGCCGGGATCGACTGGCCCGGCCTGCTGCTTCTGAGCGGGATGCTGATCACGCTCATGCTCGTCCTCGCGCTGGCGCCCGAAGCCGGGTCGCAACCACTCGTGCTCGTCGCCCTCGTCGCGCTGCTGGCCGTCCTGGTCACCGGATGGGTGAGGGTCGAACGGCGTGCGGCCTCGCCGATGATCGACCTGAGGATGCTGGCACGGCCCGCGATATGGAAGGCGTGCGTGCTGACGTGCCTGATCTGCCTCGGCACGACCATGGCCGTCTATCTGATTCCGCAGCTGCTCGACGAGCGCGGCGACGGGTACGGATTCGGGGCCAGCGCCACCGAGATCGGCGTCTTCCTGCTGCCCGGCGCCATCGCCGCGACGCTGGCCGGGCCGCTCGGCGGGATCGGCGACCGGCGTTTCGGTTCCCGTGCCGTGGTCAGCACCGGCGTCGTCATGATGACCGTCGGCCTGCTCGTCGTGGCGGCCGTCCACACCGAGATCTGGCACCTCGTCGTCGGCAAGGTGCTGATCGCGCTGGCCAACGGCCTGTGCGTCACGGCGATGATGACCAGCACCGCCACCGCCGTCGACGAGAACGACACCGGCATCGCCACCAGCCTGATCCTGGTGAGCCGCGTGCTCGGCTCCGTCGTGGGCGGGCAGCTCGGCGGTGCTCTGCTCACCGCCGGCACCCCTTCCGGGTCGGAGGTCGCGGCCGAATCGGCCTACGTCGCCGGCTTCGTCATGGCCGGCGTCGTGACGTCGCTGGCGCTTTTCGTCACCCGCACCATGAGCAAAGGAGTCACCGCATGACCCGCACCGACCAGCCGACAGCCACGTCCACCGGTACCCGCACCGGGCCGAGGCGCGAGGTCCTGATATCCGGGGCCAGCATCGCGGGCCCCGCCCTCGCGTTCTGGCTGACCCGCTACGGCTACGCGGTCACGGTGGTGGAGAAGGCGGGCGCGCCGCGCGGCGGCGGCTACCCCATCGACGTGCGCGGCACCGCACTGGACGTCCTGGAGAGGATGGGGGTCCTGCCACAACTGCGAGACGCGCACATCGACCTGCGACGGCTGACCTTCCGCGACGGGGACGGAACCGAGGTGGCCTCGCTGCACCCGCACGCCGTCACCGGCGGCGTCGCGGGACGGGACCTGGAGGTGCGGCGCGGAGACCTGACGGACGCTCTCCACACGGCGGTCCGGGACGACGTGGAGTTCCTCTTCAACGACTCCATCGACACCCTCGACCAGACCGTCCACGGAGTGGACGTCACCTTCCACGGGGGCGGCAGCCGTACGTTCGACATGGTGGTCGGGGCGGACGGAACGCACTCCCGTACCCGGGAGATGCTGTTCGGCCCCGAAGAGCGGTTCCACCGCTACCTCGGCTACTGCTTCGCCGTGTTCACCATGCGCAACACCTTCGGGCTCTCCCACGAGACCGTCGTGTGGAACACCCCGGGGAGGGCCGCCGCACTCTACGCCGTGGGGGAGGACGACCGGGTGCACGCCTTCCTGAACTTCGCCCAGCCGGAGCCCCCCATGGACGCGTTCCGGGACCCGGAGGCCCAACGCGACCTGGTCGCCAGGGTCTTCGCCGACGCGGGATGGGAGGTACCGGGAATGCTGGCCGCCCTGCGCGACGCGGACGACCTGTTCTTCGACGGGGTCAGCCAGATCCGTATGCCCCGCTGGTCCCGTGGCAGGGTCGCGCTGGTGGGCGACGCCGCGTACGCGCCCTCGTTCCTCACCGGGCAGGGCACCAGCCTCGCGCTCGTTGGCGCTTATATGCTCGCCGGTTGCCTCGCGGACCGGGATCACATAGCGGGCTTCGCCGCCTACGAGCGCGACACCCGGGAGTTCGTGCGCGTGAACCAGGAGCTGGTCGGCCAGGGCGGCGCCACCCTCTTCCCGACCACCGCCCGGGACCTGGAGCGGCGCGACGACCGGCTGCGCGGCCTGAGCGCCATCCCCGTCCCGGAGGAACGGCCGGCCCACTCGGCCCTCGCCCTGCCCACCTTCACGCCCCGGACGTGAACCCGGCGCCCGCACCGCCGGGCGGAAGCGTTCCGCGAGCCGTCCCCGGTCGGGCCGTGCCACGATGCGGTCATGAACCGCCTGACCAACTCCCAGTCCCCGTACCTGCTCCAGCACGCCGCCAACCCCGTGGACTGGTGGCCCTGGACGCCGGAGGCGTTCGAGGAGGCGCGGCGTCGCGATGTGCCCGTGTTGTTGAGCGTGGGGTACGCCAGCTGTCACTGGTGCCATGTGATGGCGCGGGAGAGCTTCGAGGACCCGGAGATCGCGGCGTTTCTGAACGACCACTTCGTCGCGGTGAAGGTGGACCGGGAGGAGCGGCCCGACGTGGACGCGGTCTACATGGAGGCCGTGCAGGCGGCGACCGGGCAGGGCGGCTGGCCGATGACGGTGTTCATGACGGCCGAAGGGGAGCCGTTCCACTTCGGCACCTACTATCCGCCGCGCCCGCTGCACGGGCTGCCGTCGTTCCGTCAGCTGCTGGAGGGCGTCGTCGCCGCCTGGCGGGAGCGGCGGGGCGAGGTCGGCGAGGTGGCCGGCAGGATCGCCGGCGAGCTGGCCGGGCGGCGGCTGGACTACCGGGCGCCCGCGCCGCCGGGCGAGAACGAACTGGCCCTGGCGGTCGGCGCGTTGACCGGCGAGTTCGACGAGCGGAACGGCGGCTTCGGCGGGGCGCCGAAGTTCCCGCCGTCGATGGTGCTGGAGTTCCTGCTGCGGCACCACGCGCGCACCGGCTCTGACGAGGCGTTGGCCATGGTGGAGCGCACCTGCGAGGCGATGGCGCGCGGCGGGATCTACGACCAGCTCGCCGGCGGCTTCGCCCGTTACTCGGTGGACGCGGCCTGGGTGGTGCCGCACTTCGAGAAGATGCTCTACGACAACGCGCTGCTGGCCCGCGTCTATCTGCACCTGTGGCGGGCCACCGGCTCGGGCCTGGCGCGGCGGGTCGCGCTGGAGACCGCCGACTTCGTGGTGCGCGAACTCGGCACGCCCGAGGGCGGGTTCGCGTCCGCGCTGGACGCGGACAGCGAGACGCCCGAGGGCGGGCACGCCGAGGGCGCGGCCTATGTCTGGACCCCGGCGCGGCTGGCCGAGGCGCTCGGGCCGGAGGCCGGGGCCGAGGCGGCGGAACGGTACGGGGTGACGGAGGCGGGCACGTTCGAGGGCGGCACCTCGGTGCTGCGGCTGCCCGGCGAGGCGCCGGCGGACGAGGTGCGGGCCCGGCTGCTGGCGGCCCGCCGCGAGCGGCCGGCCCCCGAGCGGGACGACAAGGTGATCGCCGCCTGGAACGGCCTGGCCATCGCGGCGCTGGCGGAGATCGGCGGCCTGCTGGAACGCCCCGACCTGGTGGCGGCCGCCGCCCGGGCGGCCCGGCTGCTGCTGGATGTGCACCGGGACGACGCCACCGGGCGGCTGGCGCGCACCTCGCGGGACGGCGTCGCCGGGCCGAGCGCTGGCGTGTTGGAGGACTACGCCGACCTCGCCGAGGGCCTGATGGCGCTGTACGCGGTGAGCGGCGAGGCGGCCTGGCTGACGGAGGCGGGGGCGCTGCTCGACGTGGTGCTGAACCGGTTCACCGGCGAGGACGGCGCGTTCTGGGACACGGCCGACGACGGGGAACGGCTGATCCGCCGCCCCCAGGACCCCACGGACGGCGCGACGCCGGCCGGCTGGACGGCGGCCACCGGCGCGCTGCTGAGCTATGCCGCCTACACCGGGAGCGACCGTCACCGGGCGGCGGCGGAACGGGCGTTGGGCATCGTCACGCCGCTGGCCTCGGGCGCGGCGCGGTTCGTCGGCTGGGGTCTCGCGGTGGCCGAGGCGGCGGTGGACGGGCCGAGGGAGGTGGCCGTTGTCGGGCCGTCGCACGACCCGGCCACCCAGGCGCTGCACCGCGCGGCGCTGCGGGCGACGGCGCCCGGCGCGGTGGTGGCCAGGGGCGAGCCGGGCGCGGCGGACGCCCCGCCGCTGCTGGCCGACCGGCCGCTGAGGGACGGCCGCCCGGCGGCCTATGTCTGCCGGGGTTTCGTCTGCCTTGAGCCGACGACGGACCCGGGGCGGCTCGCGGAACAGCTGGCCTAGGTCGTGAGGTCGCGGGCCAGCGCGTCGACGGTGCGGTCGAAGAGGTCCGTGACGTCGGTGTCCGGTTCGGTGCCGGCCCAGTGCAGCAGCGCCTCGCGGAAGGCGCCGAGGACCGCGCCGACCAGGACGTTGGTCTCCAGGGAGTCGGGGGCCCGCCCGGTGCGCGTGGCCAGCGCCCTCGCGAGGGCGGCCCGCCCCGGGCCGGCCATGGCCTCGTGCAGCCGGTCGCGGATCGAGGGCACGGACGCGATCAGCTCCATCCGCTGCCTGGCCCTGCGCAGCGCGCCCGGGTCGGACCTGGCGCGCTCCACGCCGGCGTGGAGCGCGTTCCGCAGGGCGGTCAGCGGCGGCTCGTCGGCCGGCCGGGCGGCCAGCTCCTCGCTCAGCGAGCGGGCCGGGGGGTCCTCGCTGAGGACCAGCTCCTCCTTGGTCGGGAAGTAACGGAAGAACGTGCTGGTCGAGACGTTGGCCGCGGCGGCGATCCGGTCCACCGTGGTCGCGTCGAAGCCCTGCTCGGCGAAGAGCCGGTAGGCGGCGTCCCTGATGGCCCGCCGGGTGCGGAGCTTCTTGCGTTCCCGCAGGCCGAGCGGGGAGACGGAGCAGGCGGCGTTCATCGCGGTCAGCCTCCGGTGTCCGGTTCGGCGTGGGGAAGCCCCGCCTGGGAGAGCCCGGTGGCCGAGGCGGGGGTGCTCCTGGCCAGCAGCCAGGCGGCCAACAGGCCGGAGAGCAGGGCCAGATAGCCGCAGACGAAGAGTGCCACGCTGGTGGCGTGGGTGAAGGCCGCGTCGGCGGCCTCGGCCAGCTCGGGGTGGTTGAGGGTCTCGGCCCACTGGTGGGCGGCCGTCACCGACCTGCCGGCCTGCTCGGCGGCCTCGGGTGGGAGCCCCTCGGTGCGCAGGCCGCCGCGGTAGCTGTGGGCCAGCAGGCTGCCCAGCAGCGCGACACCCAGCGCGGCGCCGAGCAGCCGCATCGTGCTCAGCATCCCTGAGCCGATGCCGAACCGGCCGGGCGGCAGCGCGTTCATCGCCGCGTCGGTCGCGGGCACCAGGGCGAGCCCCAGGCCGAGCCCGGTGATGGCCAGCCAGATCGCGAGCTGGCCCTCGCCCGCGTCGGCCAGCACCGAGCTGCCCAGGAAGCCGGCGAACGAGAGCATCACCAGGCCGCTGGCGACCACGGCGCCGGTGCCGAAGTGCCGCACCAGCGGCCCGCAGCCGCGCACCGTCAGCAGCAGCCCCGCCAGCAGCGGCAGCAGCCGCACGCCGGTCGCGAACGAGTCGTGGCCGCGCACCGCCTGGAGGTACTGCGGCAGGAAGAACAGCAGCCCGGCGAGGATGAGGCTGGCCAGCGCGCTGAAGAGGGTGGGCCAGCCGAACGCCGGGTCGCGCAGCAGCCGCAGGTCCACCATGGGGCGGCGGCGCCTGCTCTCCCGCAGCAGCGCCCAGGTCAGCAGCGGCAGCGGCGCGCAGAGCGTCAGCAGCACCAGCGGCCGGTCCCAGCCGCGTTCGGCGCCCTCGATGACGGCGTAGAGCAGCGAGCCGATGCCGAGCCCGAGCAGCGCGGTGCTCAGCGGGTTGACGCGGGGCGCGGCCGGGTCGCTGGACTCGGGGAGCAGCAGCCGACAGCCCAGGGCCGCCAGCCCCAGCACCGGCAGGTTGATCAGGAAGAGCGCGCCCCAGGGGAACTCGTCGAGCAGCCAGCCGCCGACCAGCGGCCCGACGGGCATCCCGGCGGCGAACGAGGTCGCCAGCACGGCCAGCGCCTTGGGGCGGTCCGCAGGGGGGAGGAACGTGGGCAGCAGCGCCATGGTCAGCGGCACGATCAGCCCGGCGCCGAGGCCCATCAGGGCGCGGGCGGCGAGGAGTTGGGCGGTGCCGCCGGCCAGCGCGCCGAGCGCGGAGCCGAGCAGCACGATGCCGAGCCCGACCAGCAGGGTGCGGCGGCGCCCGAAGCGGTCGCCGAGCAGGCCGCCGGGCAGCACGGCTGCGGCGTTCACCACCAGGTAGGCGTTGACCACCCACTGCTGTTCGTCGGTGCCGATGCGCAGGTCGGCGGAGATGGTGGGCAGGGCGACGTTGAGGATCGTCAGGTCGAAGCCCAGGGTCAGCGAGATCAGCCCGAGCGCGGCCAGCGCCCACCAGCGGCGGGGGGCGCGGGGGCCGGTCATGGACATCCGGTTCGTCTCTCGTCGGGCCGCCGCGCTTCGCGTTCCTCTGCGGGTGCGCTTCGTTGGTGGCTTCGTGGGGTGACTCTCAAATGATAGTGACTCCCAGATCCGGCCCCTTCGTCAAGGAGGTTTTGCCATGCCTTGATGCTGCTCATCTGAGCTGCTCTAGACATAGACGAGAAGTCGGGTCAGTATCAGATGAGCGGCCCATCCCTTCGGATGAGCGGCCGGTGTCGGGTTGGCGCGGTGCGACGCGACCGACCGGGCGCCAGCGCTGGCCGGGACGTGCTCCGGGACCACGCTGAAACAACCCTCAAACCCTCAACCCTCAGGAGCGAACGCGATGCTGACCTCAGCTCCCGTCGCCGCCCAGGCCCCCACCCGGCACGCGAGACTGCTGGCGTGGGTGGCCGAGATCGCCGAGCTGACCCAACCCGACCAGGTCGTCTGGTGCGACGGCTCCCAGGAGGAGTACGACCGCCTCTGCGCCGAGCTGGTGGAACGGGGCACCTTCCGTCGGCTCGACCCCACCCGCCGGCCCAACTCCTACCTCGCCGTCTCCGACCCGAGCGACGTCGCCCGCGTCGAGGACCGCACGTTCATCTGCTCCGAGCGCGCCGAGGACGCCGGGCCCACCAACCACTGGCTGGACCCGGCCGAGATGCGGGAGATCTTCGCCGGCGAGACGGGCCTCTTCCGGGGCGCGATGCGCGGCCGGACGATGTACGTGGTCCCGTTCTGCATGGGCCCGTTGGGCTCGCCGCTGTCCGCGCTGGGCGTGGAGATCACCGACTCCGCCTATGTGGTGACCGCCATGCGCACCATGACCAGGATGGGCACGGCCGTCCTGGACGAGCTGGGCGAGGACGGCGACTTCGTGCGGGCGGTGCACTCGGTGGGCGCGCCGCTGGCCGAGGGCGAGGCGGACGTGCCCTGGCCGTGCAACACGACCAAGTACATCTCGCACTTCCCCGAGAGCCGCGAGATCTGGTCGTTCGGCTCCGGCTACGGCGGCAACGCGCTGTTGGGCAAGAAGTGTTACGCGCTGCGCATCGCCTCGGTGATGGCGCGCGACGAGGGCTGGCTCGCCGAGCACATGCTGATCCTCAAGCTGACCCCGCCGGACGGCCGCGAGCCGCGCTATGTCGCGGCGGCGTTCCCCTCGGCCTGCGGCAAGACCAACCTCGCCATGCTGCGGCCCTCGCTGCCCGGCTGGCGGGTGGAGACCGTCGGCGACGACATCGCCTGGATGCGGTTCGACGAGGACGGGCGGCTGCGCGCGATCAACCCCGAGGCCGGCTTCTTCGGGGTGGCCCCCGGCACGGGCGAGGAGACCAACGCCAACGCGATGCGCACGCTGTGGGGGAACGCGGTCTTCACCAACGTCGCGCTCACCGAGGACGGCGACGTGTGGTGGGAGGGCATGACCGAGGAGCCGCCGGCCCGGCTCACCGACTGGCGCGGCCAGCCCTGGACGCCCGACGCGGGGCGGCCGGCGGCGCACCCCAACGCGCGGTTCACGGTGCCGGCCGCCCAGTGCCCCACCATCGCGCCCGAGTGGCAGGACCCGGCCGGGGTGCCGATCTCCGCGATCCTCTTCGGCGGACGCAGGGCCAGCACGGTGCCGCTGGTCACCGAGTCGCTGTCCTGGCGGCACGGCGTCTTCCTGGGCGCCAACGTCGCCTCGGAGAAGACGGCCGCCGCCGAGGGCACGGTGGGCGAGCTGCGCCGGGACCCGTTCGCGATGCTGCCGTTCTGCGGCTACCACATGGGCGACTACTTCGCGCACTGGCTGGCGATGGGCGAGCGGGCGAAGGACCCGGCCGCGCTGCCCCGGATCTTCTACGTCAACTGGTTCAGGAAGGACGACGAGGGCCGCTTCGTCTGGCCGGGCTTCGGTGAGAACATCCGGGTCCTGAAGTGGATCGTGGACCGGCTCGACGGCAGCGCCGAGGGCGTTCAGACGCCCGTCGGGCGGCTGCCAGCGCCGGGCGAGCTGGACATCGACGGGCTCGAACTCACCGCCGAGCAGCGGGCGTTGCTGCTGGAGGTGGACGCCGAGGCGTGGCGGACCGAGGCGGAGCTGATCCCCGAGCACCTGGCGACCTACGGCGAGCACACGCCCGAGGGGCTGTGGGAGGAACACCGGGCCCTGGTGGCCCGGCTCGACGGCCGGACGGCCGGCTGACCCGGACCGGTCCGGGCGGCCAGGAGGGGCCGGCCGTGGGTGGACGGCGCCGATCGGCGCGGGCGCCGTTCACCCCGCTCGGACGAGCGGCGCCCACCGAGCGAGAGCGCGGCAGCGGTCAGAACTGGGCGTAGCCGTCCAGGAAGTTGCCGATGCGGTCGATCGCGTCGCCCAACTCGTCGGCGGGCGGCAGGGTGACGACGCGGAAGTGGTCGGGCTCGGGCCAGTTGAAGCCCGTGCCGTGCACGATCATGATCTTCTCGGCGCGCAGCAGGTCGAGCACCATCTGCCGGTCGTCCTTGATCTTGTACACCTTGGGGTCGAGCCGGGGGAACGCGTAGAGCGCGCCCCTGGGCTTGACGCAGGTGACGCCGGGGATGCTGGTGAGCCGCTCGAAGGCGACGTCCCGCTGTTCCTTGATCCGGCCGCCGGGGAGGACCAGCTGCTCGATCGACTGGCGCCCGAAGAGCGCGGCGGCGACGGCGTGTTGGGCCGGCATGTTGGCGCACAGCCGCATGTTGGCCAGGATCGTCAGGCCCTCGATATAGCTGGTGGCGTGGTCCTTGGGGCCGCACACCGCGAGCCAGCCGCAGCGGAAGCCGGCCACCCGGTAGTTCTTGGACAGCCCGTTGAACGTGAGCGTCAGCAGGTCGGGGGCGATCTGGGCGGTCGAGGTGTGGGTGGCGCCGTCGTAGAGGATGCGGTCGTAGATCTCGTCCGAGCAGACCACCAGCCGGTGGCGCCTGGCCACCTCGGTGAGCTGGCGCAGCATCTCCTCGTCGTAGACGGCGCCGGTGGGGTTGTTCGGGTTGATGATCACCAACGCGCGGGTGCGGTCGGTGATCCTGCGCTCGATGTCGGCGATGTCCGGCATCCAGTCGGACCGCTCGTCGCAGCGGTAGTGCACGGCGGTCCCGCCGGCCAGCGCCACGGAGGCCGTCCACAGCGGGTAGTCGGGGGCCGGGACCAGCACCTCGTCGCCGTCGTCCAGCAGGGCCTGCATCGACATCTGGATCAACTCGGAGACGCCGTTGCCCAGGTAGACGTCCTCGACGGAGAGGTCGATCCCCTTGGTCTGGTAGTGCTGCGTCACCGCGCGGCGGGCGGAGAGCAGGCCCTTGGCGTCGCCGTAGCCGTGCGCCTCGGCCACGTTCCGCAGGACGTCCTCCAGGATCTCCGGCGGACAGTCGAAGCCGAAGGCGGCGGGATTGCCGGTGTTGAGCTTGAGAATGCGGTGACCTGCCGCCTCCAGCCGCTGCGCCTCTTCGAGAACCGGGCCCCGGATCTCGTAGCAGACGTTGGCGAGCTTGGTTGACTGGATCACCTGCATCATGCTCGTTACCTTACGGCCGTGTAACGGCGGGCGCGCTGTGTTTTCGCCCACCCGAGGGGGCCGCCCGAGGGGCCGTCGGCGGGGCGGGAACCGTCAGTCGTCGTGCCGCCTGATGCCGCCCTCCAGGGTCATGGTGACCCGCTCCAGCGCGACATGGCGCGGCAGGTCGTCCTCGGCCATCGCCTCCCAGCCGGCGGAGATCAGGTACCACAGGGAGCGGACGAACCACTCGGGCTCGATCTCGGCGGCGAAGTAGCCCTCATCCTTGCCGCGTTGGAAGAGCGTCACCATCGGGACATGGGCCCGTTCCCAGCCGGCCTCGTCCCACTCGGCGTTGGAGAGCGCGACCTCGTTGAAGAGGAAGTTGACCCGGTAGCCGAGGTCGAACATCGCCCGCACCAGCCGGCGGAACGCGTCGGCGACCGGGCCGTCCTCCAGCCTGGCCTCCTCCACCGCGCGCAGGGTGGCCTCGGCGCAGTCCCGCACCAGGGCGTGGATCAGCGCGGAGCGGTCGGCGAAGTAGCGGTGCAGCGTGCTCCGGCCGACCTGCGCGGCCCGGGCGATGTCGCCGAGCGAGGCCGATCCGTCGGCGGCGAGGACCTCGATCGCCGCGTCCAGGATCGCCCGGCGGGTGCGGGCGAGGGTTCCCGAGGTGGAGGAGACCGTCGCTGCCATGCGGTCCATAGTAAGTGCGCGGATACGGGGCGGCTCTGTTCCGGGGTGACACACCTCGTTCCTGTGTGGGACCCTGTGTCTCATGATGAATCCAACTGTCCCACCGTCGGTGGGTGAAGGGCCGCCCGTGGCCCCGGGTGCGGTGGCGCTCCGTCCGCCGCTGCACCGGGTGGAGCGGCGCGCCGTCGTGCTGTGGGCGGCGCGGGCGCTCGCGTGGACGCTGCCGCTCACGGCGGCCCTGGGCGCGACGCACGCGCTGTGGTCGGCGGCCGGGCCGTGGACCGGGCCGCTGCTGCTGGCGGCCGCGGTGCTGGTTCCGGCGCACGCCGTGGTGATGCCGCTGTGGCGCTACCGGGTGCACCGCTGGGAGAGCACGCCCGATGCGGTCTTCGCCGCCGAGGGGTGGATCGTGCGGCAGTGGCGGATCGCGCCCGTCTCCCGGATACAGACGGTGGACACGGTGCGCGGCCCGGTGGAACAGCTGCTGGGGCTGGCCACCCTCGTGGTCACCACGGCGTCCTCCAGCGGGGCCATCGCCATCCGGGGGCTCGCCCCGGAGGCGGCGCGGGCCGCAGCCGACCGGCTCGCCGAGATCACCCGGCGCACCCCGGGGGACGCCACATGAGCGCGGCGGAGACGGCGGGGGAGGTTCGGGGGCGCGAGGTTCCGGTGCGGGACCTCGCGGCTGAGGCGCCGCCGGACGGTCCCTCGGCGGCCGAGGTGCCGTGGCGCCGGCTCGACCCGAGGCTGATCTGGGCGGACGCGCTGCGCGTGGCGCTGTCGATGCTGCCGGGTGGCGTGGCGCTGTTCCTCTTCGAGGCCGGCGACGCCATGACCGTCTGGCCGCTGCTGGCGCTGGCGGCCTGGGGGCTGTGGGGCGCGGGGGCCGACGTGGTCCGCTGGCTCACCACCCGGTACCGGGTCACGGACACCCATCTGGAGCGCCGCACCGGGCTGTTGGTGCGCAGCCACCGGGCGGTCGCCCGGGAGCTGATCCGCACCGTGGACGCGGACGCCCGGCTGATCCACCGGCTGGCCGGGGTCCGCCGGGTCACCGTCGGCGCCGGCCAGACGACGACGGCCCTGGAGTCGGCCCTCACCCTGGACGCGCTCTCCCGGGAGGCGGCCGAGCGGCTGCGGCGGGAGCTGACCGGCGCGCCCGAGGAGCGCGCGGAGGAGGCGCCCGCGCTGGCCGAGTTCGACTGGCGCTGGGTGGTGCACAACCTGTTCGGCGTCTGGGCGCTGATGACGGCCGCCGGGCTGCTGTGGGGCGCGTACTTCACGGTCGGCGCCCTCGGGGGCGACCTGGGCGGCTGGTTCGACTCCGCGCGGGACGCGCTCGGCCTGGGCACGGCCGGCTCGGTGGCCGCCGGGTACGCCGCGATGGTGGTGCTGGGCGCGGTGGGCATGGGCGGCCGATTCCTCACCGGGCAGGCGCGCTTCCGGCTCACCCGGGAGCCGGGCGAGGACGGCGGCAGCGTGCTGCGCACCCGTCGTGGCCTGTTCCGCACCCGGGAGGTGGCGCGGGACGAGTCCCGCACGCGCGGGGTCTCGCTCTCCGAGCCGCTGCTGTGGCGCTGGCTGGGCACCACCGACACCAGCCTCATCACCACCGGCGTCTTCTGGTGGAGCGAGGGCGTGACCGTCCTGCCGCGCGGGCCGCGCCGGGTCGCGCTGCGGGTGGCCGCCGAGGTGCTCGGCGACGACCCGTTCGCCGCCCCGCTCGTGCGGCATCCGAACTCGGCGGCGCGGCGGCGCCTGGCCTGGGCGCTGTGGGTCACCGGCGCGGCCGGGCTGGCGGCGGCGCCGCTGGGTGGACGGGTCTGGCTGATCGTGCTGTGGGCGCTCGGGCCGCTGGCGCTCGGCGTGGCCTACGCCGGCTACCGCGCGCTGGGGCACGCGGTGACCGGGCCCTGGCTGGTCTTCCGGGCCGGCGCCCTGTCCCGGGTCACGTCGGCGCTGCGGCGCGGCGCGGTCAGCGGGGTGTGCGTGCGGCAGTCCCCGCTCCAGCGGCGACTGGGCCTGGCCACGGTCCGGGTCAGCACGGCGGCCGGGGACGGGGCGTACGCGGCCAGGGACCTGGCGGTGGCCGACGCGGTGCCGCTGGCGGTGGCGGCGCTGCCGACCGTGGCGTCGTTCCGTGCGCCGGTCGGGCAGGGTGGCAGCGTGCCGCCGGCGTGCGTAGGGTCGGGGCGACCCGCCCCCTGACCCGGGAGTCGCCCCATGGCCGGTCCGCTCGACCAGCTCGCGCAGGAGATCGTGGACAGCCGGTTCAAGGGGCTGCCGCCGGACGCCGCCGGGCTCACCGTCGGCGAACTGGCCGCGCAGCGCCGGGACTTCCGCACCGGGGGCTTCACCACCCCGCTGCTGACCGCCTCGGCAGAGGCGCTGGAGCACAACCTGCGCACCCTGGCCGCGTTCGCCGACCGGCACGGGCTGGTCCTCGCGCCGCACGGCAAGACGTCGATGGCGCCCGCCCTCTTCCACCGGCAACTCGACCTCGGGGCCTGGGGGATCACCCTCGCCGTCCCGCACCAGGCGCGGGTGGCCAGGGAGTTCGGTGTCGGCCGGATCTTCCTCGCCAACGAGGTCGTCGACCCGGCGGCGCTGCGCTGGCTGGCCGGGGAGCTGGCCGCCGACCCCGCGTTCCGCTGCGTGGTCTACGCGGACTCGGAGGCGGGCGTCGCGTTGATGGACGCGGCGCTCCGGGAGGCCGGGGCGGTCAGGCCGCTGGAGGTGGTGGTCGAACTGGGCGTCCCCGGGGGCCGCAGCGGGGCGCGGGACGCGGACGCGGCCGCCGCCGTCGCGGACGCCGTCGCCCGGACGGGCACGCTGCGGCTGGTCGGCGTCGCCGGCTACGAGGGCGAGCTGCCGGGCGCCGACGCCGCATCGGTGCGCGCCTGGCTGGACCAACTGGGCGCGCTGGCGGCCCGGTTCGACGCCGAGGGGCGGTTCGACGGGTGCGCGGAGATCGTCGTCAGCGCGGGGGGCAGCGCCTGGTTCGACGTGTTGGCGGAGTCCTTCGCCGCGTTGCCGCCGCTGAGCCGGCCGGTGCTGCGGATGCTGCGGGCCGGCGCCTATGTCAGCCACGACCACGGGCGGTACCGGGAGGTCACCCCGTTCGCTCGGGTGCCGGACGAGGGCGCGCTGCGGCCGGCGTTCCTGCTGTGGGCGCAGGTGGTCTCGCGGCCCGAGCCCGGGCTGGCGCTGCTCAACGCCGGCAAGCGGGACATCGCGCACGACCTGGACCTGCCCGAGGTGGTCGAGGTCAGGGCGGCCGACGGCGCGGGCCGCTCCGGCGCCGGGCTGACCGTGGCCCGGCTCGCCGACCAACACGCCTTCCTGCGCGGCGCGGACGACGCGGAGCCGCCGGCGGTGGGGGAGTGGGTGGCCCTCGGCATGTCGCACCCGTGCACGATCTTCGACAAGTGGCCCATGATCCCGGTGGTCGACGCGGAGGGCGCCGTCGTCGAGCTGCTGCGCACGTTCTTCTGACGGCCGGCGGCCGGGCCCTGACACGGCGCCGGCCCGAACGCCCCACCGGCGAGCGGGCGTTCGGGCCGGCGGGCCCGGTGGCGGGGCCCGGTGGCGGTCGGGGGCCGTTACGGCAGGCCGTCGACGTGCGGGCCGACGGTGTCGGACCAGGCGTTGCCGGCGTGCGCGTCCCAGTTGACGGACCAGGTCATCGCGCCGCGCAGCCCCGGGTAGGTCTGGTCGGGTACGAAGGAGCCGCAGTTGGTGCCCCGGGCGAGGCAGTCCAGCGCGTCGTTGACCACCTGCGGGTCCACATAGCCGGAGCCGGCGGCGTTCGGGGTGGCCGGCACGCCCAGGCCCACCTGGGAGGCGTCGAGCCCGCCCTCCAGCTGGATACAGGCCAGCGCGGTGAGGAAGTCCACGGTGCCGGCGGAGTACACCTGGCCGTCGCAGCCCAGCATCGAGCCGCTGTTGTAGTACTGGGTGTGGACGGCCGTGAGGAAGTCCTTGGTGTTCAGGGCCAGTTGGAAGTACTCGCTGGTGGTGTTCTGCATGTCGAGGGTCTGCGGGGCCATGGTGTACACGAGGTCGTCCCCGACGCCGGCGTGGACGGCCTCCATGGCCCGCGACATGTAGGTGGCGTTGATGCCGTGTTCGAGGTCGATGTCGATCCCGTCGAACCCGAACTCGTCGATCAGGCCCAGCGCGGACTCGGCGAAGGCGTTCGCCGACGCCTCGTCGTTCACCGTCACATGGTCCTCGGCGCCGCCGACGGACAGCACCACGGCGACGCCCTCGGCCTGCTTGGCCGCGATCTCGTCCCTGAACTCCTGCTCGGAGCCGTAGCCGAGCACCGGGTCCAGCTCGAAGTCGATCTGCCCCGGCGTGGCCGTGGACGAGGCGAAGGAGACCGCGATGATGTCGTACTGCGACGAGACCTCGCCGAGCTTCAGGACCGTCGAGCCGTTGTCGAAGTTGTGCCAGTAGCCGGTCAGGGTGTGCGCGGGCACGGCCGTCGGCGCCGGCGCCTCCTCCGAGTCCCCGGCGCCGACCGCCGAGGCCGCGCCGACCAGGCCGGCCGCCAGCAGCACCCCGGCCCCGGCGGCC
>NZ_RFFJ01000057.1 GCF_003696235.1 Streptomyces triticirhizae | reverse complement strand
GGGCCGGCTGCGCCGCCGCCCGGACCGGCGGCTGGTGGTGGCCGCCAGCGCGGAGGCGCCGGCGCGGCCGGCGGCGCACTGCGTCGCCACGGCCGACGGCGGCTTCACCGTGGCGCTGACCCCGGCCGAGCCCGGTGACCTGGTGCTGCGGCTGCGCGACGACCCGGAGGGCCGCCAGCTGCGGCTGCCTCTGGACCGCGAGGGGCGCGGCACCGTCAGCAGGGCCGAACACCGGCTGGCCGAGGGCCGTTGGGACGCCTATGTCACGGCCTCGACGGCGGCCAGGGCGCGGCGGCTGGTGGCCCACCGCGTCGAGCAGGCGGCGCTGGTCGGGGCGGTGCCGACGGTGGGTGAGGACGGGGTGACCTCGTGGATTCCCTACACCACCAAGGAGGGGAACCTCACCATCCGCACCTGGCGCCGGCCGGCCCACGCCGAGGTCGCCGACATCACGCTCGACGAGGAGTCCGCGCTGGTGACCGCGACGCCGCACGGCCCGCCGGCCGAGCTGGCGCTGGCGGTGCGCCAACAGGAGCCGGACGTGCTGGACTTCACCATCCCGCTGCGGGTGCTGCCCACCGGGCGGGTGCTGTTGACCATCCCCTACGAGCGGGCCCTGGCCGCGCCGCACGGCCGGTGGAACCTGCTGATCCGCTCCACCGACGGAACGTTGGTGCCGCTGGGGCGGATCGGCGGGGACACGGTGGACCGCCGGCGGACCGACCTCTATCCGATGGTCACCCGGGGCGAGAGCACCCTCCTGCTGGGCTACACCGGCGACAACGCGCTCGTGCTGACCACCGCGCCGGTCCGCACGAAGGACACCCCTCACTGAGCCGCCCACCAGGCCGGCGGCTCCCCGGACCGCGCGGAGGGCGCGTCGCGCGGCGCGGAAAGCGCGTCGGAGCAGGTTGGCCGGATGCGGCGGGCGGTCCCACCGGGACCGGTGGCAGGCTGGTGTCGTGACCACAGGTCTTCCTTTCCTCGGCGCCAAAGCGCTGCTGCTCGATGTGGACGGGGTGTTGATCGACTCGGCGGCGCCGCACCGCCGGGTGTGGAGCGCCTGGGCCGTGCTGCGGGGGCTCGACCCGGAGGCGGTGTGGGCCGCCTCGCAGGGCCGGCGGCGGCCCGACGTGCTGGCACTGGTCGCGCCGGAGCTGGCGTTCCCCGAGGAGGACGCGCTGCTGACGGAGCTGTCCCTGGCCGAGGAGCACACGCTCTCGGCCTTCCCCGGCGCGGTGGAGGTGTTACGGACGTTGCCCATCGACCGCTGGGCCGTGGTCACCTCGGGCGGTGGCGCGGCCGTGCGCCGCCGGATGGCCAGGCTGGGGCTGCCCGCCCCGCCGGTGCACGTCTGCGCCAACGACGTGACGGCCGGCAAACCGGACCCCGAGGGCTACCTCAGGGCGGCCGCCGCGCTCGGCACGCCGCCGGGCGACTGCCTGGTCGTGGAGGACTCACCCGCCGGGGTGGCGGCGGGCAAGGCGGCCGGCTGCACCGTGCACGCCCTGACCACCACCCACGCCGCCGAGGAACTCGCGGCGGCCGACGGCCTGTTCGACAGCCTGGGCCTGGCCCTGGCCGGCCGGTTCGGCCCCGTTCAGCGCCGCTCCCCCGACTGACGTCCGCCGGGCCCGGCCGAGCCGGTCACCGCTCCCCGCCCGGGGCCGCGCCGGCGGCGCCCGGTATCGCGCGGCGGGTGAGGTCGCTGGCGCAGCCGTCGCACAGCGCGGTGATCCAGACCTCGCCGCGACCGCCCCGGAACCGGGGGCGGCCGGGGCCGCCGCAGATCTCGCAGGTGCGTTCGGAGGCCGACTCGGTCGCGTCGGTGAGCTGGGTCGCGAGGTCCGCCCACTGGCCGTCGAAGTCGCCCTGGTCGTCGAAGCGGTCGGCGACGCAGATGCGCAGGCCGCCGAGGCCGCGTTCGCACTTCTCGATCCGGTAGTCGGGCGCGAGGGCGAGCAGCTGCTGGTGCAGCCGGATCAGCAGGGCCGCCCATCCGGGCCCCACCGTCTCCTGCCATGCCGGGAGCTGCCACTCATCGTGGATGACGAGGTCTGCCATGACCCCCATGCTGTCGCATGGGTCTGACAATTCCGCCGGCTCGGGCCGGCCGACTTCCCGTCAGGCGGCAATCGGCCAGACCCGGTCGGGGATCATGAGACTTAGGCTAGAAGTTTGATCAACTTCCCTCCCACCACGATCACTTGCCGGTCATCCGGGGCCGCTCACCCAACGGCCGTCACCCGAAGCCGCTCAGCCGAAGCCGCTCAGCCGACGACGGCCTCCACCGCCCCGCCCCGCCACCGCGGCACCGGCTCCTCGCCCAGGCACACCGCGAAGGCCGCCTCGGCCGCCAGCCGGGTGGAGTCCAGCACGGGCAGCGGCGACACCTCGGCCGTGACCAGCAGCGGGATCTCCGTGCAGACCAGGGCGACCGCGTCGCAGCCCCGGGCCGCCAGCCGTTCCACCACCTCGACGAACGCCCGCCGCGAGTCCTGACTGACCTCCCCGTTCAACAGCTCGTGGAAGATGGTCCGGTGGACCAGCTCGCGGTCCTCCGCCTCCGGGACCAGCGCCTCGATGTCCCGCCGGCCCAGCGCCTCCGGGTAGAGCCGCCCCTCCATCAGATAGCGGGTGCCGAGCACGCCCACCCGCCGCCGGCCGTCCCGCGCCGCGCGGGCGGCCACCACGTCGGGCAGGTGCAGCCCGGGCAGCGCCAGCGGCTCGCCCGGCAACTCCAGCGCCATATGCGCCGTGTTGTCCGGGCAGACGAAGAACTCCGCCCCCGCGCCGGCCAGTCGCTCCACGCTCTGCGCGAGCACCCGGCGCACCGCCGCGTGGTCCCCGGCGTCCCAGCCCGGCATACTCCGCGCCAACGGGATGAGGTCCAGGGTCACTTCGGGGTGCTGGTGCTCCCCGAGCCGCTGGAAGCCGAACCGGCAGAACGTGCGGAAGCAGAGGGCCGCGCCCTCCATGCTGTGGCCGAGAATCCCCAGATGCCTCATGGGACAACGGTGCCACAGCTCGGTTCGCCCGCGCGCTGGTGGCACCAGCAGTCGCAGGCCAGGTAGATCACCGGGATGCCGACGGGCGGCGGCGGGGCGACCGCCTTGGTGCACGAACGGTGGGCGCCGATGTGGCACTCCACCGTTCGATAGGCGTCCGGCGTCCGGCGCCCGGCCGCCGTCACCACGTTCAACACCCCGTGCAGCGCGGCCGGGTCGGTCAGGCAGGAGAGGCGCGGCGGGATCAGCCACCGCGCGCACGGCCCCTCGGTGCGGGAGGGCGGCGGCACGGTGAGCCGCTCGCCCGCGCCCAACACGGCGACGCCCGGCAGCCGCCAGCCGTCGGCGGCACCCACCGGAACCAGCCAGAACATCGCGTGCTCCGCCGGCAGATGGATCACGGGCCCCGTCCGTTCGCCCAGGCGCGCGATCGCCCGCGCGCCCTCGACGCCGCCCGCCCCGACCGCGTCGAACCAACGGCCGCAGGGCACGGGGCGCGCCCCCTGCTCGGCGGTCGGCAGCCACACGGGAAAGGAACGTTCTGTCTGCACAAGGCACCTCCGGCGACGTCGACGAGCGACCCGCTACCGAAAGTACCCGTACCATCACCCTCGGCATGAGGGAGAGGAATACCGGCAGCTCAGCGACGCGCCGCCGATCGCGGCGGGGGGCGTGGAGGATCACCGGCGGGGCGCGGAGGATCGCCCCCGGGCGCGCGACCGCCGCCGAACGCCGCCGGCACCGGCCGGTCAGGCGCTCGGCCGGCCGGTCAGGCGCTCGGCCGGCCGGTCAGGCGCTCGGCCGGCCGGTCAGGCGCTCAGATGGAACCGGGCGGACATCCTCCGCAGCTGCTCGCGCACCCCGGTCCGCTCGCCGTAGACGATGCGGCGCAGCGTGGCGCGGGCGATCGGGTGGTTCCTGACCAGCTGCGGGGCGATCCGTTCGGCGGCGGACAACTCCGCGACGGCGAGGTCCCGTTGGCCCGACCAGAGGTGGGCCCTGGCCAGGTCCATCCGGTAGTGGCCGCGCCGGGAGGCCGGCAGGGCGGCCACCACGGCCGGGTCGAGTCGCTCGTGGCGGCGCAGCGCCTCGTCCTGCCGGCTCAGCTCCAGCGCGACGTTCACGCCGTGAATCCCGACGTTGCCGGCGGAGAACGTCAACGAGTGCCGATCGTCGACCAGTTCGGGGCCGCCGGCCATCCGGCGGGCGGCCTCGCCGGCCAACTCCAGCCGGTGGTCGGCCTCCTGGGCGTTGCCCGCCCTGGCGGAGGACACGGCGGCGCGCAGCTGGAGCGAGCCCCACACCCGCAACGCCGCAGGCTCGCCGCGCTCATAGGCGTCCGAGATCCCGCGCAGCGCCTTGTCGCCCAGCGCCAACGCGTCGTCCCAGTCGGCCGTCGCCCACATGTCCCAGGCGCGCATCCAGTCCACGACGGCCGGCAGCAGCGGGTCCCCGGACCGCTCGGCGGCCCAGGTGGCCCGCTCGGCGGCCAGCGTGATCAACTCGGGGTGGCCCAGCGCGTGGGCCGAGGTGTGGGCGAACTTGCAGGCCACCGCGTAGACCGCGAACGCCGCCTCGCGCTCGGCGCCGGTGGCGGCCTCGGCCAACGCCCGTGCCTCGCGCAGCAGATCGGGCAGGCAGCCGAGGATGCCGGTGTTGTCGGCGTCGTCCCGCAGCCGGTGCAGCCGGCGCATCGCGCCCCAGAGCGCCGCCGAGGAGGCGGGGGTGCCCTCGAACGTCGGCGCCAGGTCGTAGCGCCGCAGCTCCCGCAGGGTCATGGCGGCCGAGACCCGCCACTGGTTCTCGGCGGTGCTGCCGGTGAACGGGCGCTCGATCAGCTCGTTGGGGTGGATGTGCAACACCCCCGCCAGCGCGTTGATCACGCTGGCGCGGTCCAGCTCGATGTCGCCGCTCTCCACCTTGGAGACCCAGCTCTGCGTCCGCCGCAGCCGCGCCGCGACATCCGCCTGCGTCAACCCGAGCCGCAGCCGCGCCCGCCGCAGCCGCTGCCCGATGGACTCGCTCTCCTCCACCATCGCTCAGCTCACCGCCAGAGAGGTAACGGCCTTGTAGGGCAAGGGAGTTGTACGGAACATCGGTCCTCCAGAACGCCACCGGGCACCAGCACCCGGGACGCTACCCCCGCCCCCCACCCCGCCACCCCTCCGCTTCCCACCCACGACACCCGTGCGAGGGCCCACCCGAACGCCGCCGGGTCAGCCGCCCAGCCTTCGGAACCCCCGCTCCGGGTCGAGGGTGACCCGGCCGGCGAGGTTGGTGAGGCAGTCGCCGTCCGGCGAGAACTCCAGCGTGTGCCGGTAGCGGAGCGCCCCGTTCCCGCGCTGCCACTCCGTGGGCGGCTTCAGCCCCCGGTCTCCCCTGAACCAGCGCGCGGGCAGGCGCACGGTGTTCATCGCCAGCGCGCGCTGCTGCTCGCGCCACAGCTCGGGGTGGCGGTGCGGGGGGTGGTAGCTGAGGTCGGCCGGAAGCTCGCCTTCGGGGTCGAACGTCCGCGTCCCGGCGGGCTGTCGGTAGAGGCAGATCACCTCGTAGCTCGGGTCGCCCAGCCGGGAGAGGGCCCGCAGGCGCTCCGGCGTGGCCGGGTCGTCTCCCTCGCCCAGGGAGTTGGAGACCAGGTCCTCGGCCCGCGCGGCGCTGCCCCGCGCGGTGTAGGGCGGCAGGCTGTACTGGGCCGCCACCGCCTCCTCCACCGCCAGCTGCTCCCGCCACCCGCGCAACGCCCGGATCAGCCGGGCCCGCAGCACCGGGTCGGCGACGTCCTCCGGCCCCCGGTCGTAGACGGTCGAAACCAGTCCGGCCGTGTCATCGGGCACCGCCACCCGGACGATTCGTCGATCACGTTCCGGATCTCCTCGTTCCATCAACGTCTGCCAGGTGCGCCCGAGCACATACGGGTCGTACACCCCGTTGTCCTTCTCGACCCTCCCCAGCTCGGGCAGGCCGTCGAAGTCCGCCCGCCAGAGCACCCGCAGCTCGGGCTCGACGACCGCGCGGACGTTCAGCGCGTGCCGCCAGATCCGGCCCAGGCGTTGCAACAGCAGGTCGATGGGCGCCAGATCGGTGAACATCAGGTCGAAGTCGACGTCGAGGGACTGCTCCAGCACCTGGGTCGAGACGACGATCAGCCGCTTGGGTCGCCTCGGGTTGGGCACGGTGGCGCGCAGTTCCGGGTCCTTGTGCGGCCCCAGCTCCTCCAACAGCCGCCGCTGCACCCGCTGTCGGTCGCGTTCAAGCATCCGGCCGTGGAGGAGCAGGATCTCCGACTTCGCCACCCCGTGCCCGTGCCGCTCCGCGAGGAGGGCGTCATAGAGCGCGATGGCCGGATCGATGCGGTTCCGCAGCGCGCCCACGACGACCCCTGGCCGGGCCGTGGCCAGGATCTCCTCCGCGAGTACGCCCTCCTCGGCGGGCCGGCGCGCCAGTCGCATCACCGGCGAAGCCCCGGCCGACCGAACGGAGGTGGGCCCGCTCGACGAGGCCGTCGAGGCGTTGACCGTGCCCCGCGCGTCCACCACCGTGATCGCCGGCTGGGCCGTGGGGAACGTTCCGGAGGCCGTCGTGCGGTGGCCGGTGCACCAGGCGTTGACCAGGCTGGTCCGCACCTGGCTGGGCAGGGTCGCGGAGAGCACGATCACGGACGCGCCGGCGTCCGCCAGCCAGCTGACCGCGTTGGCCAACAGCCGCTGCTGGAACAGCTCGTAGGCGTGCGCCTCGTCGATCACCACCACCTTGTTGGCCAGCCCGAAGAGCCGGAGAAACCAGTGCTTCGAGGGCTGGGCGGCCAGCACGATCTGGTCCACGGTGCCGACGCCCCAGGGGGAGAGCAGCGCCCGCTTTCCCCGGAGGAACCACTCGTCGAGCACGGCGGCCGTGCTCTCGCACTCCTCGATGTTGATCGCCTGGGCCAGGTCGGCCAGGTGGTCGTGGTGCGCCCGGATCAGCTGCTCGGCGGCCTGGGAGGCGGCGGCCGCACCGTGCGCGATGGCCAGGTTGCCGATCGCACGCGCCTCCATCGACCGCTCGAGAAAGGCCGCGCAGCGCGCGGCGATGCTCTCGCTGGCGGCGCGGGTGGGCAGCGCCAGATAGCAACCGTGGTAGCCGTTGCGCCTGGTCAGCACGGCGGCCGCCCAGAGGGCGAGCTCGGTCTTGCCATAGCCCGTGCTGGCCTCGACGATCACCAGGGCCGGACCGCTCGCCGGCAGCAGCTCGATGGCGGCCCGCTGCGCCGGACGCGGCATGGACTCCTCGCCAAACAGATCCGGCCAGGCCAACGAGCGCGGTCGCCAGGCCGTCAGCCGCAGCTCGGCGACGGCGCTCTCCGCCTCCCGCAGCGAGGCGCGCCACCATGCGGTGACGGGGGTGTCCACTTCGCGGTAGTGGAACCGCTCTTCGTCGGACGCCAGCCAGTCGGCGAACACCACCAACGCGGTGAACAGGGGCAACGCCGACGGCCGCGCCAGGTCGAGGGAGGGCGCCACGGTGTCGATGTCGATCCCCACCAGCTCGGCGAAGCCGTCCACGAGATCGCGATGGGCCCGCTGCCAGGCTTCGAGCAACTCGGGATCGAGGGCGAGGGCGGCGTCGGCCAGCGCCTCGTTGCCCGGGATGTCGCCGTGGTGGCCGCCCAACAGGCGGGCGACCGCGTGCAGTTGACGGGCATAACGGGGATCGCTGCCACCGCACCGGGCGCAGGCGCAGCCCAGCAGCCGGGGAAGGTAGCGGGCGGTCACATGCTGGTGTGGGCGGTCCTGGTACGAGGCCAGGTCCTCGGGGAGCGGCAGCCCGGCGGCCCTCGCCCCGACCTCCCAACGGGCGGCGGCCGACCTGAGCTTCGGGTCCCTGGCGCGGGCGAAGCGGGCAAGAAAGCCCGGCTGGGCCTTGCCCGGCAGGTCGTGCAGCCCGGCCAGGAACATCAGGACCAGGCGGGCCCGCTCAGTGTCGCCCCGGCCGAAGGCGTTCACCAGTACGCGGCGGACCGAGGCGGAGAGATAGCGGTCGAAGACCTCGCCCACCACGGCCGAGGTGTCGAGGGAGTGGGCGATCAACGGGTTCCACGACGGACCACCTGATCGCCTACTGATCCCTTTCTGATCAGTCTTGCCCCAAACCCAAAGCAATTTGTTCAGCTTCTCTAGCAGAGCGGCCATTGTCAGTGCCCTCCTCTAACGTCTTCCCATCCACGTCACCGACCCCTCGGGAGGGATCAGAATGCCGGCCAGAACGGCCAGTTGGGATCTCCGGTACTCACCCTGCATCCCGGCACTGACAATGCCCCGGGGAGAGCCGACGGCAGTCGACGCGAAACCGACCCTGGAATGGCTCTCACTCGTCGAGGTCTTCGAGAGCGCGGAGCACGTTCGCGCGCTCAGCCACGCCTCGCCCGGCGCCGTGGTCGCCCTCCACGAGCTGCTGCTCGGCCTCTGCTACCAGGCGGGATTCGCCCCGGAGCGAGTGGGCGAGTGGAACGACTGGGTGGACGAGCGGGAGTCACTGGCCCAGGTGGCCGAATTCCTGCGCTCCCCCGCCCTCGACGGAAGAATGGACCTCTTCCATCCCACCCAGCCCTTTGGCCAGAACTCGTTGCTGGCCCCTCATCTGGATTCCATCGGCTACGGCACCGCCCAACTCGTTCTCGAACAGACGGGCGACTACAACCAGTTGTTCGATCACGTTCACCTCTACGACCAGGAAGGGCTCTCCCCACAGGAGGCCTTTGTCGCAATGCTGGTCCAACACTGCTACGGGACCGGCGGGCGCATGATGGGCAGCCTTTCCCGGCACTTCGGCAAGGCGATGACCTACGGGGCCGTCGCCAGGCTCGGGGCGCGCGTGCGGGTGCTGGCCCTGGGCGACAGCCTCGCGGACACCCTGCGGCTCAACCTCGCCCCCCAACCGGAGGCGATCGGCCCCCACTTCAACTTCACCTGGACCGACCTGCCCGACCGGCGGGACTTCCGCGCCCCGAAGGCGAGGACCACGCGCAAGCCCAAGGGGCCCGCCGACCTGCACTCCTCCCTCGGCCGCTCGGTGCTGCTGCGGCCGAGGGGCGAGGGCGACGCCCTGAAGGTGGACCGCGTGCTGGTCGCCGCCGGCGAACTCCTGGGGGAGCCCTCCCTCAAGCTGGACCAGGACCTGGTCTTCAAGGGCGACTACCCGCTCCGGGCAGCCAAGGACCGGGCGCTCTGGCGCGACGCCCACGCGATCTACGCCGCCTTCGACCCGCACAGCCGCGCCCGGGGCGGCCTCTACGAGCGCCTGGCCGGGCTGTCCCGCCAAGTCGAGCTGCTGGCCGTGGGGTTGGTGGCCAAGCAGATGGACATCAGCGGCTGGGTCCGCGACGTCTTCCCCTACGCCCCCGGCCGGGGAGACGCGCTCCGCGCGGTGGCCAAGGCCGGAGCCACCATGGCGGAGCAGGTGGTGGACGCGGTCAAGGAGGCCGCGAAGGAGGCCGAGCGCGCCGTCTATCCCAAGCCCAACCCCGAGCAGAAGAGGCAGCTGCGCGGCCGGTTCGACCCGGGGACGGAGCTGTGGGGGCGCTTCGACGAGCCCTTCCACCGGCTGCTCACCACGGTCGCCGCCGGCGCCAACCCCCACGAGGCGGAGCGGACCTACGCGGAGGCCCTGGTCGCCCTGGCCAGGGGCGCCCTCGACGAGCGGCTGCGGCCCGTCCCGCTCGCCAAGCAGCGGGCCGTCGCCCGCGCCCATGCCCGCATGGAGCGCCAGCTCCAACGCCCACAGCTCCACGCCACGTTGAGGGAGACCGCCCGAATGACCACGGCCAGCGTGTCCGACACCACCCCGGCCCGGGACGATCCGGAGTCCCAGCTCGTCCGGCTGCTCGCCGGCTTCGTGCTGGCACAGGACAGGTCCTCCCTGGCCGCGCTGCGCCGCCCCAGGGGTCGCGAAGTCGCCCGGCTGCGCGCGGAGAACCGCGCCCCGACCGAGGAGGCCCGCGAGCGCTACGGCTATGTCGCCTTCCTCTTCGCCCGCTTCCACCTGGACACCGTCAAACCGCGCTACGGCTACGGCGATCTCGGCCACGCCCTGCGCCGACTGGGACACGGCGCCGAGCGAGGTCCGCGCAACGAGAGCTGCGACCGCATGTTCCAGCGGCTGATCAACGCCTCGGACGTGCCCGAGAGCGAGCTTCAGCACGCCATCGAGCGGCTCCGGCATCAGGACCGCCACCCGCCGAACTGGGCGCTGCTCGCCCGCGACCTCTGCGCCTGGCACGACAAGGGCGAGCCCGTGCAACGCCGTTGGGCCCGCAGCTTCTACACCCCCGACTCCTCCCGCACGTCCGACTCCTCCCGAACGGAAAGGTCCGCCTGACCATGTACCCGTATCTCAACCTCCACGCCCTCGCCACCTTCTCCGGCGTCCTCCTCAACCGCGACGAGAACAACCTGCCCAAGGTCCTCCAGTACGGCGGCACCACCAGGACGCGCATCTCCGCCCAGTGCTACCGGCGGGCGGAGCGCATGTATCTGCGGAGCGAGGCCGCCGAGGGCCGGGGTCCCCTCAGGAGCCACGCCTTCGGCACCCGCACCCGGGAGTGGGCGCGGCTGACGGCCGCGCGGCTCGTCGAACGCGGCTGGCCGGAGCCCGAGGCCAGGGAGACCGCACGCCAGGCGCTGCGCGCCGCCGGGCTCAAGTTCGGGCAGAACGACAGCGACCTCACCAAGGTGCTGCTCTTCGCCCCCGAGGAGACGGACACGGCCCTGGCCGAGGTACTCGACGCGCACCGTGAGGAGTTGGCCACCTGGCTGCGCGAGGAGACGGCCAGGGCCGAGGCGCACACGAAGTCCGAGGCGAAGAAGTCCGCCAAGGGCCGGCGGGGCGACAGCGGCAACGCGGCGGAAGGCGAGACGGAGCAGCCGCCCGCCGGGGAGTCGGGCGAGGGCGGCACGTCGGGGAGCGGGGACGTCTCCACCACGATGGTCCCGCTGCCCAAGGAGGTGAAGGCCAGGCTGCTGGCCGCCTTCGACCCGGGAGCGGCCATGGACATCGCGCTCTTCGGCCGGATGCTCGCGGAGATCGTCTCCAGCCCCAACGTGGACGGCGCGATCCAGAGCAGCCACGCGTTCACCGTGGACGAGTCGGTGGTCACCGAGGACTTCTACACGGCGGTGGACGACAGCAAGGACCGCCGCAAGCGGGCGGCGCTCGACGTCTTCGACGACGACTCGGGCGCCGGGATGACCGGCTACCAGAGCCTGGTCTCCGGCACCTTCCTGCGGTCGACGACGCTCGACCGGCGCCAGCTCCGGCTCAACCTCGCCCGGGCCGGGATGCCCGGTGACCGCGTGGAGCGGGCGGCGAGGTCCGCCGAACTCGCCTATGTGGACGCCTTCGTGAACGCCGTCCCCGCCGCCAAGAGCACCACCACCGGCGGACTCGGCACCCAGCCCAAGCTCGTCCTCGCCTTCGAGGCGGAACGTCCGATCCACTACGCGGCCGCCTTCGAGCGCGCCCTCACGGCCAAGGACGGACCGGTGAGCCTCCAGGCCGTGCGCCGACTGCTGGCCCAGCACCGGCTGGTCTGCCGCCGGCGCGAGGACATCACCGAGGGCAGCGTTCTCACCTACGACCTCGACGTGGAGGAGTTGCTCACCAAGCTTCGCGTCGAGGACGCGCTGTCCGCCCGCGTCGTCGAGTCCCCGTTGGCCCTGGTCGCGGAGGAGGCCACGCTGTGACGGCGACCCTGCTGCTCCGGCTGGCAGGGCCGCTCCAGGGGTGGGGCGACGTCTCCCGGTACAACCACCGGGACACCATCTACCGGCCGACCAAGAGCGGGGTCATCGGGCTGCTCGCGGCCGCCGACGGCCACCAGCGGGACGAGGTCCGGGGACCGGGCGACGACTGTCTGCCCCTCTCCACCCTGGCGGCGCTGCGCTTCGGCGTCCGCGCGGACCGGCCGGGTGTGCTGATCAACGACTTCCACACGGCCGGCGGGGGCCGGTTCCCGCTGCGCACGCGGGAGTTGATCACCGACGGCAGGCGCGCCGCGGCCTATGGCGATCCGGCGGAGGGCGAGGTGGCGCTCCATGGCTGGTACGGCGCGCCCAAGGGCATCGGCCCCGACGCCGACGGCGTGCTGGTCGCGTCCAACACCCGCCGCCATCCCGTGGTGAGCTTCCGCGAGTACCTCTCCGACGCGGCGTTTGTCGCGGCCGTCGAGAGCGAGGACGAGGCCCTGCTCCGCCGGCTCGCCGACCGGCTCGACCACCCCCGGCGGATGCTGTGGCTCGGCCGCAAGCACTGTCCGCCGACGGGACAGCTCAACGGCGGTGTGCACGCCGGGAGTCTGGAGTCGGTGCTGGGTCGCACGGCCCCGCTGCCGAACAGCACGTCGGACCCCGTGCGGGTGTGGTTCGAGGTACCGGACGATACGCCGGCGGCGACCCCGGTCTTCGACCAACCCGTCTCCTTCGCGAGCCGCCACCGCTCGCACGCGCAGCGGTGGGAGCGCTCGACGGAGATCACCATCACCGATCCCACCATCAGCTGGGAGAGAGAAGTGGAGGAGGTCGAGCGATGAGCGTCGACTTCGTGGCCTGCCAGAGCATCCTCGAACTGTCCGCCCGGCATCCGCGCGTGGACCGGGCACTGATCGACGCCCAGTCGCTGCACCAGCTGGTGATGAGCGGCTTCTACGGCTGGGTCCCCGAACGCACCCCGGGGGCCCGGGCGCAGATGCACATCCTGCACACGCAGCGGGTGGACCTCCGCAGCGAGCGGATGACGGTGGTCGTCCAGTCCCGGGTGACCCCCGACTGGTCGGAACTCCCCGGCGCGGCACTGTGCGAGAAGCCGGAGGTGACGATGGTCAACCACCGGCTGAAGGAGGGTCAGCGCTACCGGTTTCGCGCGGTGGTCAATCCCACCCGCGCCAGTTGCCGGCACCTGCCGAAGGACTTCGAGGGCCCGCGCGTTCGCAAGCGGCTGGCCGACACCAGCCCGCACTATGCGCGGGAGTGGTTCATTCGCCGCCTCCAGCCGGCGGGAACGGTGCGACCTCCGGAGGACAACGCCATTCCCCTGATCGGCGCGGACGCCGACCACGAGCAACTGGAGGTGCGCATCCTGCCCAAGCTGTACAACATCAAGGGCCACCCCGGAATGCGCATCGGCCGGGCCGAGGTGCGCGGCGAGTTGACCGTTACGGACCCGGCGGCCTTCGCCCGAACCCTGTCCACCGGCCTGGGCCGCGCCAAGTCCTACGGCTGCGGCCTTCTGCTGATCAAACCGGCGCGGTAGGCCGCGAGGAGACCGGAAACGACAACGAGAGGGCGCGGAGGGCGATGGCCATCCGCACCTTCTCGCGGCGTGCGTGTCCGCTCGCCCCCGCTACTTCTCCTCGCCCGCCCCCGGCTCCGCGTCCGCGTCGGCGGGCTCCGCCGACTCCTCGGACTCGGTGGCCTCCGGCAGCGTGCCCTTCTTCGCCGCCTTGGCTGCGGCTCGGCGTTGGGCCCGGTTGCCCTCGGGGTCGGGGGTGACCTCCTCGGGCTCGGTGAGGGGGCGGAAGCCCTGCCGGTCCTGGAGGAGGTTCGCCCGATGGGGGCGGGGTGCCTTCTTCGCCATGGTGGTGCCTTTCGTTGGACGGTCCGCCGGACAGTCTGCCGGTTCCCGGGGGTGGGCGCCGCTCAAATTGCGTGGTGGTCGCCCCGGCGCATCGCCAGGCGGGCGGGGACGGCGGTGGCGGTCAGGGCCAGGACGGTGGCGGCGCCGGCGACCGCGAGGTATCCGCCGGGCGTCAACGCCGGGGCCGGCGCGCCGGTCATGCCGGTGGCGAAGGCGGTCAGCGTGGCCAGCGCGATGCCCGTGCCGAGCAGGATCGCCGTGCCGGCCACGGCCAGGGACTCCAGCCGCACCACGGCCCGCAGTTGCCGCCTGGTGGTGCCGACCTTCCGCAACAGGGCGAACTCGCGGCGCCGTTCGGCGGTGGCCATGGCGAGGGTGTTGACGGAGGCGATGGTGGTGAACGCGAGGATCAGCCCCATGCCGAGGAAAGCGACCTCGGCGTTGGCCTCGCGTTCCACCGCCCTCGCCTCGGCGACGGCGCTGCCGGCGGCGACGGCCAGCCCGGGCAGGTCGGCGAGGGCCGCGTTGAGCGTCTCGGCGTCCATCTCGCCGCTGACCAGCACGGACTCGGCCAGCGGGCGGTCGATATGGCGGGACAACAGGGCGTGGTCCAGGGGCAGTTCGCCGAAGCCGAGCCCCCGTTCGTAGACGGCGATCACGGTGAGGTCGACCGGGGTGCCGTCCCCGAGCACCACGGCGAACGTGTCGCCCGGGCCGAGCCCGTGGCCGTCCGCGACCAGGTCGCTGACCGCGACGGTCTCCGGGCCGAGGTCGTCGAGGGAGCCGTCGGTCAGCCCCAGGTCGAGGGTGGTCGCGGCGCCGTCGGCCGTGACGCCCTGGACCGGGTACCTGTCGAGCCCCGGCGTGCGGACGGTGCCGCGCACCACCTCGGTGACGGCGGTGGCCTCCGGCAGGTCCCGCAGGCGGGTCGCGGCCTCGGCCGGCACGCCCGGCCCTGCGGCGGTGACCACCCAGTCGGCCAACACGCCCTGCCCGGCCTGGCGTTCGGCCGCCTCGCCGAGGGTGGTCTGGGTGAAGAGAATCGTGCAGGCCATCGCGACCAGCAGCGTCAACGGGGCGATGACGGCGGCCAGTCGGGCCGCGTTGGCCCTGGCGTGTTCGGTGGCCAGATGGCCGGTGACGCGGAGGGCGCGCAGCGGGGCGCCCAGCAGCACGAAGGCGGCGCGGGCCAGCGGCGGGCCGAGCAGCGCCACGCCCACGCAGAGCAGCAGCACGCTGAGATAGGTGACGGGCGTCGCCGCCGGCTCGGTGCGCAGCGTGGAGAGCACGGCGAGCAGCACCGCGCCGCCGGCGAGGGCGAGGACGCCGGCCAACGGCCGGAACCAGCCGGTGGTGGCGGGCTCGACGGCGGCCTCGGCCAGCGCTTCGGCCGGCCGGACGCGGGCGGTGCGGCGGGCCGAGATCCGGGCGGCGAGCCAGGCGGCCAGCGCCGTCGCCAGCAGCGCTGCGGCCGGCGGGAACGGGCCGCTGACCAGCCCGAGCGTGGCCGGAACGTTTCCCATCCCGACGAACTCCTCGAACAGCCAACGCCCCAGCGGCATCCCGGCCAGCGCGCCGAGCGCGCCGGCGACCAGCCCGATCAGCAGCGCCTCCCGGCCGATCAGCCGCCGGATCTGGCGCGGGGTGGCGGCGATGGCGCGCAACAGGTCCAGTTCCGCGCGGCGTTGCTGCCCGGTCAGCGTGAACGTCCCGACCACCACCAGCACCGCGACGAGCAGGCCGGTGCCGCCGATGGCGCCGCCCATGCTGACCAGTTGGACGCGGGCGTCGGCGGCGCCCAGGAACTCGGCGGCGCCCCGTTCGTCGTCCGCCCGGACCTGGAGGGTGGTGCCCTCCAGCGCCTCGACGAGCCGTTCGCGCAGCGCGGCCGGGTCGGCGCCGGGTTCGGGCAGGACGCCGACGGCGGCGAGCTGCCCGGGTCGGTCGGCGAGCCGGGCGGCCTCGGACTCGGTGAAGAACAGGGCGGCCTGCTCGGTGAGTTCGCCGCCCTCGGGGGTGGCGAGGCCGACCACGGTGTAGCGGGTGGGTGCGGCGGTGGCCTGCACGGTCACGGCGTCGCCTACGGTCAGGCCGGTGCGTTCGGCGAGGGCGGTGTCGACGACGAGTTGGTCGTCGGCCTCGGGCGCGGCGCCCTCGGTCAGGGTGAACGGGGTGAGCGCCGCCGAGGTCCAGGCGTGGCCGAGCGACTCGGGTCCCGAGCCGTCCAGCGGCCCGTTCTCGCCCATGGCGACGGCCGGGAAGGTGACCTCGGGAACGACGGCCTCGACCCCGTCGAGTCGGGCGAGTTGATCGACGGTGTCCGCCGGCAGCCAGACCCGTTCGGATACCGGCTTGGCCTTGTGCTTGACCTTGTCGCCCTTGCGCTGTTCGTGGTGCACGTTCTGATCGCCCGTGACCAGAAGGGGTGTTCCGGCATAGCGCTCGGTGCGGATCTCGCCCCGCAGGCCGGTCTCCAGCAGGGTGCCGCAGGCGGTGACCAGGGCGGCGGCGCACAGCAGCGCGAGGAAGGCGCCGACGAAGCCGGCCCTGCGGGCACGCAGCGTCTGGAGGGCATAGCGCGGCAGCAGGACCACGCCCCCAGCCGCGTCATCCGGTCGGCGACCCGCTCGGCGGTGGGTTCGGTCATCCGGTCGGCGATCCGGCCGTCGGCCAGGAAGAGCACGGTGTCGGCGAAGGACGCGGCCACCGGGTCGTGGGTGACCATCACGACGGTCTGGCCGCCGTCGACCACGCAGTCGCGCAGCAGCGTCAGGATCTCGCGGGCGGTCACGGTGTCCAGCGCGCCGGTCGGCTCGTCGCCGAAGATGACCTCGGGGTCGGTGATCAGGGCCCTGGCGATGGCCACCCGCTGCTGCCGGCCTCCGGAGAGCTGGGCGGGCCGGGCGTCGGCGCGGCCGGCCAGGCCGACGCGTTCCACCATCTCGTCGACGCGGCGACGCCCGACCCGGCGGCCCGCGAGGCGCAGCGGGAGCGCGATGTTATGCCGAACGGTCAGCGCCGGAACGAGGTTGAAGGACTGGAAGACAAAACCGATCCGGGCGCGACGCAGTACGGTCAGCTGGTTCTCGGAGAGGTCGCCGAGTTCGGTGTCGCCGATCCAGCAGCGGCCGGAGGTCGCGCGGTCCAGGCCGGCCGCGCAGTGCAGCAGGGTGCTCTTGCCCGAGCCGGACGGGCCCATCACGGCGGTGAGGCCGCCGCCCGGTATCGCGGTGGAGACGCCGTCGAGGGCGCGGATGCCCTGCCCCCGGCGGCCGTAGGTGCGGGTCACCTCCTCCAGCCGGACGGCGGGGCGGCCCGGTGGCCGGTCGGTGAGGTGCGAGGCGGGGCGGGGCGGGAACCGGGGCGCGGAGTGGGGCCGGCGGTCGAGGGCATGGCAACTCCGTTCGAAGAGGCGCGAGTCGGGGGGCAGCCGTGATCCCGGAGGATCAGGAGGGATCAGCGGGCGGCGTCGTGGTCGGGGGCCCGTCGGGGGCGGAGGGCCCGTCGACCCCGGGGGGCGCGTCGGCCCCGGAGGGCGCGTCGGCCCCGGGGTGCCGTTCCGGCGCCGGGAAGGCGAGGAAGCGGGTGAGCACCGTGCGCGCCCCGGCCGGGGTCTCGTCCTCGGGGCGCCGGTAACGGTTGAGCAGCGCGACATGGTCGTCGAAGAGCTGGCGCGGCTCCTCCGGGGTGAGCCGAACCGTGCCCCGGGAGTAGGGGAACGCGTCCCGCCAGGGCCCCGACTCCTCGTCCGCGCCCTGGCGTTGGGCGAAGAGCCGCAGGTCGGAGACGTAGGCGAGGCGGTTCATCTGGTCCACCACGGCCCGGGTCTCCGGGTCCTGCTCGCTGCGCGGCGGCAGCCGCAGGTCCTGGGCGACGGCGCGCCACCAGCGTTCCCTGGCGCGGGCCGCCTCGGGGCCCTCGGCCGGGTCGGTCTCCTCGACGAAGCCGTGGGCGGCCAGGGCGCGCAGGTGGTAGCTGGTGGCGCCCGTGTTGAGCCCGAGGTCGCGGGCGAGCCGGGCGCTGGTGGCGGGGCCGTGGCGGGTCAGCTGGTCCAGGACCCGCAGCCGGCGGGGGTGTGCGAGGGCCTTGAGCGCTTCGAGTGAGGGCGTGAACGGCATAGGCACAGACTCCTGTGCAGGAGGTTGTGCGCGATCGGGCGGACACCCGAGACGGGGGTGGGGATATCCCCACCCCCGTCTCGGAGTTCGGTGCCGTTCGACCGGTCAGACCGTGGCGGGCTCGCGCACCTCCTCGTCAACGGGCCGTTCGGCCGGCGCCTGTTCGGCCAGGCCCTGCTCGGCCGGGCCCTGCCCGGTCGGGCCCTGCCCGGTGGGCGGCGCGGTCGGCCGGGCGCGGCGCGGCAGCAGGAAGCCGAGGGCGAAGGCGAGCACGGTGAGCCCGAGGGCGGCCAGGGTGACCTGGCGGGCGGCCGTCAGATAGTCCTCGACCCGCGGCAGCGCGCCGACCGTGGAGAAGAACAGGGTGCCCAGCGCCGCGACCCCGAGGCTGGCGCCCACCTGCTGGAACGACTCCAACAGGCCCGAGGCCGAGCCGATTTCGCGGTCGGTGACCTCGCCCATGATGATGTCGAAGAGCGGCACGAAGATCATGCCCATGCCCACCCCATAGACCAGCAGCGCCGGGACCAGGTCCCAGCCGCCCAGGTCGGCGCCGACCCGGCCGAGGGTCAGATGGGTGCCGGCGAGCCCGACGACCATCAGCGCCAGCCCCAGGTGCAGGATGCGTCGACCCAGCCGGCCCATCGCCACCGAGGCGAACCCGGACCCGAGGAACGCGCCCACCGCCCACGGCGCCATGGTCACGCTGGCGCGCAACGGGCCGAAGCCCAGGCCCAGTTGCAGCAGCAGCGCGATCACCAGCGAGAAGCCGACGATGGCGCCGAAGAAGACCAGCACGAAGCCGACGCCCGCCGCGTAGGAGCGCTTGGCCAGCACGCTCAGCTCCACCAGCGGCACCCGACCGGTCGCCGCCATCCGCCGCTGCCGGCGCAGGAACGCCCCGAGGGCGAACACGGCGGCCACGGCCACCCCGGCCAGCCAGCCAGGCCAGCCCATCTCGCGGCCCTGCACCAGCGGGAAGATCAGCAGGAACATCGCCAGCCCGGCCAGCAGCGCCCCGACGCCGTCGAGCCGGAGCGACCGGTCACCCCGGCCGGCGGGCAGCACCCGGGCGCCGACGAGCAGTCCGAACGCGCCCAGCGGCAGGTTGATCAGGAACACCATCCGCCAACCGGTGCCCAGCAGATCGGCGTCGACCAGAACGCCGGCGATCACCGGGCCGAGGATGGTGGCCAGCCCGATCACCGGGCCGAGCGCGCCGAACGCCTTGCCGAACTCGTGCGGCGGGAAGAGGTCCCTGATCAGCCCAAAGATCTGCGGGATCATCACCGAGGCGAACAGCCCCTGGATCACCCGGGCGACGATCAACGACTCGGGGGACCAGGCCAGTCCGCAGGCGAGGGACGCCAGCAGGAACCCGGCCTCGCCCACCAGCAACACCCGGCGGCGGCCCAGCATGTCGCCGAGGCGCCCGCCGGTGAGCAGGCCCACGGCCAACGCCAGGGTGTACGCGGCGGCGATCCACTGGAGGCTCGTATCGGAACCTCCCAGATCCCGCTGGATCGCGGGCCCGGCCACCGTGACCACCGTGGCGTCCAGCAGGTTCATGAGCATCGCGGCCAGGAGGGCCCACAGGCCAAGCCACCGACGGGGAACAACGGTTGCGTTCGTCATGCTCGTTACCCTCGCAGCGATAGCGGAAAGTTCCGTTCCTGTATGGCGAGGAGGATGGCGTACATGTTGGAGACATCAGCTCGACTGCTGCGCCTTCTCTCCCTGCTCCAGACGCCACGCGAGTGGAGCGGACCGGAGTTGGCCGAACGACTTCAGGTCACGACCAGAACCGTGCGCAACGACATCGACCGGCTTCGCCGGCTGGGCTACCCGGTGGACGCCGTACGGGGAGCGGTCGGCGGGTACCGGCTGGGGGCGGGCAGCTCACTGCCCCCGCTGCTGTTGGACGACGAGGAGGCGGTGGCCGTCACGGTGGGGCTGCGCACCGCCACGGCCGGGGCGATCGAGGGGATCGAGGAGTCCTCGCTGGGGGCGCTGGCCAAGGTGGAGAAGGTGTTGCCGCCCCGACTCCGGCGCAGGGTCGGGGCGTTGAGCGGCTTCACGGTGGCGGTGCCGGCGCGGGGCGGACCGCCGGCGGTCTCCCCGGAGACGCTCACCACCATCGCGGCGGCCTGCCGGGACCGGGAACGGCTGCGCTTCGACTATCTGACGCACGGCGCCGATGAGCCGATGCGCCGGGAGGCGGAGCCATACCGGCTGGTGAACTGGGGACGACGCTGGTATCTGATCGCCTGGGATGTGGCGCGGGAGGACTGGCGGACCTTCCGGGTGGACCGGCTGACGCTGAAGGTGCCCAACGGGCCGCGCTTCGCCGCCCGGCCGCTGCCGGACGAGGACGTGGCCGGCTATGTCTCCCGGGGCGTGGCCTCCGCACCCCGGCGGGTGCGGGCCCGGGTGGTGGTGAACGTCCCGGCGGAGGAGCTGACCGCGCGGCTGCCCGCGTCGGTGGGGGTCGTCGAGCCACTGGACGCCGGCCGGAGCCTGCTGCACACGGGGGCCGACACCGCCGAGCAACTCGTCTCCTGGATGGGCGTGTTGGGCGCCGACTTCGAGGTGCTGGACGCGGAACCCGAGATCGTCGAGCAGCTGCGGAGGATGCGGGACCGCTACGCCAGAGCACTGACGGCATCCACCGAACGGGCCGACCGCCGGGAGCCGGAGGGGCGAGACGGTGAGGCGGAGCAGCGAAACGGGGACCGGCCGAGAGACCGGAACGGGGAGCCGGAGACCCGGCGCGGGAGGCGGGAGGAACGAAGCGAGGAACCGGAGGGCCGGAACGGGGACGCGGCGCCGGGCTGACGGCCGCCGGGGGGCCACGGTGATCGCCGGGCCGCATGAACGCCGGGCGTGCGGCGGCCCGAACACAGCGAACGGGCCCGGCACCTGAGTGCCGGGCCCATCAACCGTGGTAGCGGGGACAGGATTTGAACCTGCGACCTCTGGGTTATGAGCCCAGCGAGCTACCGAGCTGCTCCACCCCGCGTCGTGGTTCCCACCCTACGCCATCCCGGGGGGTGCTCGCTCCCCGGGCCCACGGGGCGGCCCGCTCTCAGTCCCCGACGGGCCGGGTCTCGTGGACGCCGGGCAGCGGGGGCAGCCCGGTGACGCTCATCAGCAGCGAGTAGATCGTGGTGGTGCCGGCGATGAACAGGCGGTTCCTCCGGGGGCCTCCGAAGCGGATGTTGGCGACGGTCTCGGGCACCAGCAGCCGGCCCAGCAGGGTGCCGTCGGGGTGGTAGCAGTGCACCCCGCCCTCCATGGCGGCGGCCCAGAGGCGGCCGGCGTCGTCGAAGCGGATGTTGTCGAAGTTCCCCTTCGCGCAGCTGACGAAGACGTCGCCCCCGCTCAGCGTGCCGTCCTCGCGGACGTCGAAGACGCGGATGTGGTTGGCGATGCTGTCCGAGACGAAGAGCCGGGACTCGTCGGGCGAGAAGACCAGGCCGTTGGGGCCGCTGAAGCCGTCGGCGACCAGCCGCACCTCGCCGGTGTCGGGATCGATCCGGTAGACGTTGCGCGCGCCGATCTCGCTCTCGGCCCGGTGGCCCTCGTAGTCGCTCGCGATGCCGAACTCCGGGTCGGAGAACCAGATCGAGCCGTCGGAGCGCACGGCGGCGTCGTTGGGGCTGTTGAGCCGCCTGCCCCGGTACCGGTCGGCGAGGACCGTCACCGATCCGTCGTGCTCGGTCCTGGTGACCCGTCGGTTCCCCTGCTCGCAGGTCACCAACCGGCCCTGGCCGTCCAGCGTGTTCCCGTTGGGGTGGCCGGCCGGTGAGCGGAAGACGCCGACCTCGCCCGTGGTCTCGTCCCAGCGCAACAGCCGGTCGTTGGGAATGTCGCTCCACACCAGGCTGCGGGCCGCCGGGACGTAGAGCGGGCCCTCGGCCCAGCGGGAGCCCCGGTGGAGGATCTCCAACTGCCGGTCCCCCAGGGCGCATCGGCCGCTCCGGAAGCGCTCGTCCAACACCTCGTACAGCGCGGCTCGCGCGTTCACCACGGACATCTCTTCACCTGGCCCTCGGTCGTGTGGTCTCCGGCCTCAACTCCCTCTCATCACATCATTGGACGACCACGGGCCGCTCACCCGCCGCGCTCTCCCCACCCCGCTCCCCGCCCTGGTCCGGCCCTCCGCCCCGGCGCCTCTCCTCCGCCGGAGCGGAGGGCGGCCGTTGGCCGGCGCGCTGCCCCCACAGGACGCCCGCGAGCACCATGCCGAGACCCACCACCTGCCAGCCGGTGAGCGACTGGCCCAGCAGCACCAGCCCGGCGAGGGTGGCGACCACGGGGTTGGCCAGGCCGAGGAAGGACATGGAGGAGGCGGGGAGCCGCTCTATCCCCCGGAACCACAGGGCGTATCCGAGGGCCGTGCCTATCAGGCCGAGATAGGCGTAGCCCACGAGATGCCCGGTGGTCGGCGCCGGGGGCGCGCCCTCCACCAACAGCGCCAGCGGCGCCAGGACCAGGCCGCCGGCCGTCAACTGCCAGCCCGTCAGGGCCAGAAGGGAGGCGCCGGGCGGGCGGCCCCAGCGCTTGGCCAGCAGCACGGCCAGCGCCATCAGCACCGTGGCCAGCAGCATGGCGGCCATCCCCGCGCCATCCAGCGCCGCGTCGGCGCGCAACACGAGCAGCGCGACCCCGACCAGGCCGAGCAGGGCGGCCGGCACCGTGCCCCGGCCGGGCCGCGCGCGGAGCACCACCACACCGAGCCCCGCGACCACCAGCGGGGAGAGCGCCCCGATGGTGGAGGCCACGCCGCCGGGCAGGCGATAGGCGCCGTAGAAGATCAGCGGGAAGAACGCCCCGAAGTTGAGCAGGCCGAGCACGGCGGACCGCCACCACCAGGCGCCCCGGGGCAGTTGGCGGGTGAAGGCCAGCAGCAACAGCCCCGCCGGCAGGGCGCGCAGCGCGGCGGCCAGCAGGGGCCGGTCGGGCGGCAGCAGCTCCGTCGTCGTGACATAGGTGGTGCCCCAGGTGGCCGGGCCGAACGCGGCCAGCGCGGCCACCGCCCAGGGTCGCTCCACCAGCCGGCGCCAACGGCCGCCGCGCGCCGCGCGATCGGCGGCGCCTCCACCGGAGACGAACTCCCCCACACCGGAGCTGGACATGCTCCACCACCTCTGCTCTCCGACCGGCCTCCACAGCCGATCCCGCATCTGTCTCAGCCTTGAGTTTCTCAACGGTGAATTAACTCGTGGTAGTCTGGCACGGCCCACTTGCTCACGTCAAGTAGCTGAAGGTTAAGATAGTTCTCCTCGGGTCCGACCCGACCGACCATCGTTCCCCACCCCGACGCGAAGGACCCCGACACCCGATGAACGACAGCGAAGCCCGCGCGGACGTCCCGGCGGACGTTCCCGCGGGCACCCCGGACGAGGCCCCGGAGGGGGCCGGCCGCGCCGAGGCGGGCCCCACCGACGCCGTGGACGAGTTGACCGCGCAGTGGATGCGGGAGCGGCCTGACCTCGGCGACCTGAGGGCCATGGCCCTGATCGGTCGGATCAACCGCGCGTCCAGCCTGCTGGTCAAGCGGATGAAGCCGGTCTTCACCGCCCACGGCCTGGAGACCGCCGAGTTCGACGTGCTGGCCACCCTGCGGCGGGCCGGCGCCCCACACGAGTTGACCCCGAGCGAGCTGGTGCTCTCCTCGATGGTCACCTCGGGCGCCATCACCAACCGACTCGACCGGCTGGAGCGCAAGGGCCTGATCGAGCGCCATCCGGACCCGGGCGACCGGCGGGCCGTCCGGGTACGGCTGACCGAGCCCGGCCTCGACGTGGTGGACCGCACCGTGGCCGCCCATGTGGCCAACGAGGCACGGATGTTGGCCGCGCTCCCCGAGTCGGAGCAGGAGTCGCTCAGCGACGGACTGCGCCGACTGCTGGTCGCGCTCGGGGACACCCGCCTCGGATGACGCCGCAGCCTGGGCAGCGCCGCGCCGGCCGCGCACGCCCCCTCAGCCCCGCCCTCAGCCCCCGTCGTCCTTCCCGCCCCCACGCGTTCGCCGTGCGCGACGCCCTACCCGACGCCGCCCCACCCGTTACCCTGTCCGGCGCCGCCCGCCAGGGCCCGCCGCATCGCCACCCGGGGCCAGCGGTCCAGGCCCAGCTCCGCCTCCCGGCGGCGGACGGCCCGCAGTTCGGGCCCGAGTTCCTCGGGCGCCAGCTCGGCGAAGCCGCAGCGCCGGTAGTAGGGCGCGTTCCACGGCACCTCAGCGAAGGTGGTCAGGGTGAGGGCGGGGCTGCCCCGTTCCCTGGCGTGGTCGGCCAGCCGCTCCAGCAGGGCGCGGCCGATCCGGCGGCGGGCGTGGTCCGGGTGGACGGAGACCTGCGCGACATGGGCCTCGCCGTCCACCCAGTCGGCGATGAGATAGCCCACCGGCAGATCGCGTTCGTCCACCGCCGCCCAGGCCAGGCCGGCCCGCAGGTGCCGGGTCAACTCGGCCTCGCCGGGCGGCTCGTCGTCGGCGATCTCGGCCATGCCGAGGGCGCGGAACGGCTCGCCCGCCGCCCGTTCGACCTCCCGCAGCAGCGGCAGGTCGCGGCGTTCGGCACTTCTGATGCGCATTCCCCCAGTCTGCCCCCGGCCGGCCAGCCGGCCGCCGGGCGCCGGGGTGCGCGGGGGCGCTCCGCCGATGAACGAAACCGCGCGCGACGCTTCGGAAGTGACCGCACCGCCCTGAGAGACGACCATGAGAACCGCCCACGGGGCCGCCGAGGCACCAGCGGGAAACGACCGAAGGAGACGCGGGGAGTATGCCCTCCACCAGCTATGACGTGATCGTGCTCGGGGTCGGCGGGATGGGGAGCGCGGCCGTGCACCGGCTCGCGGCGCGGGGCGTCCGGGTGTTGGGCCTGGAGCGCTTCGGCCCGGCGCACAACAGGGGCTCCAGCCACGGTGGTTCCCGGATCGTGCGGCAGGCGTACTTCGAGGGCGCCGCCTATGTCCCGCTGCTGCTGCGCTCCTACGAGCTGTTCGACGAGTTGGCGGCCGCGTCGGGGCGCGATCTCATGGTGCGCTGCGGCGGGGTGATGGTCGGGGCCGCCGGCAGCCGGACGGTCGCCGGCTCGCTGGCCTCGGCCGAGTCCTGGGACCTGCCCCACGAGATGCTGGACGCGCGCGAGATCAGGCGCCGGTTCCCCACGCTGAACCCGGCGGACGACGAGGTGGCGCTCTGGGAGCGGCGGGCCGGCCTGGTCCGCCCCGAGGAGACGGTCAGGGCCGGGATCGAACGGGCCACGGCGGCCGGCGCCGAGCTGCGCTTCGACGAGCCGGTGACCTCCTGGGAGGAGCTGCCCGGCGGGTCCGGCGTCCGGGTGCGCACCCCGGCCGGCAGCTACACGGCCGGCCAGCTGGTGATCTGCGCCGGTGCCTGGGCGCCGGCGCAACTGGCCGGGCTGGGCCTGCCGTTGGCCGTGGAACGCCAGGTCATGTACTGGTTCGCGCCGCGCGGCCAGCGGGGCGTCGAGCCGTTCCTGCCCGACCGGCACCCCGTCTACATCTGGGAGGAGCCGGACGGCACCTCGGTCTACGGCTTCCCCGCGATCGACGGGCCCGAGGGCGGCGCCAAGGTCGCGTTCTACCGGTCGAACGTCGGCACCACCACTCCCGAGACCATCGACCGGACGGTGCGCCCGGAGGAGGTGGCGGCCATGGCCGAGCACGCTGGGCGCCATCTGCCGGATCTGCCGGGCCGGTTGCTGCGCGCCGTGACCTGCATGTACACCAGCACCCCCGACGACCACTTCGTGATCGCCCGGCCCTCCCGGTACGCCTCGGTGACGGTGGCCTGCGGCTTCTCCGGGCACGGCTTCAAGTTCGTGCCGGTGGTGGGGGAGATCCTGGCCGACTTGGCGCTGGACGGCACGACCCGGCACCCCGTGGAGCTGTTCGACCCCCGCAGGTTCGAGGAGTCGCGGCCATGAGGAGCGTTCCCGTGGATGTCGGGCGGGCGGCCGAGCGGCCCTGGCACGCGGACCCCGTGCTGCGGCTGCTGGTGACCGGCAGCCTGCTCAACGGGCTCGCGTTCTTCGCGACGCTGCCGTTTCTGGCGCTCTACCTCTCCGACATCTCGACGCTCTCGGAGGCCGGGATCGGCCTGGTGGTGGGCAGCGTGGCGCTGATCTCCGCCGTCGGGGGCGCCGTCGGCGGGCTGTTGACCGACCGGCTCGGCGGGACGCGGCTGATCCAGGCGGGCCTGCTCGTCAACGTCCTCGCCTACACGTCCCTGGCCCTCGCCCGCGAGCTGACGTTGATCGTCGCGCTGGTGTGCCTGCTGGGGGTGGGGCGGCTGTTGACCGAGCCGGCGATGAAGAAGGCGCTGTCGCTGGCCGCGACGGGCTCGGGCGAGGCGGTCTTCCGCATCCGCTATGTGACGCTCTGCGTGGCGGCCACCGTCGGCCCGCTCGGCGGCGCGGCGCTGTACGCGGTGGCGAACTGGATGATCTTCCTGACCCCTGCGGTGATCTTCACCGGCTATCTGGCGCTGGTGACCGCGCGGGCCTCCCTCCTGCGCGGCCTGGACCGCCGCCCGGGGGACGACCCGGCCGCAGCGGGCGGGAGTTGGCGGCTGGCGGTGCGCGACCGGCTGCTGCTGCGGGTGGTGGCCGCCGGTCTGGTGTTGTTCCTGGTCTTCTCGCAGTTCGAGTCGATCCTCCCGCTGTACATCAAGAGCGTGCGGGGTGAGTCCGCCCTCACCTACTTCTCGTTGCTGCTGGTGCTCAACGCCGCGCTGGCCGTCGCGATGCAGTGGCCGGCGACCCGGCTGGCCCGGCGGCTGAGCCAGCCGAGGCTGGCCCTGCTCGGCGCGTTGGCCTTCGTGGCGGCCGCGCTCCTCTTCCGGGGCCTGGAGGTCCATCCGCTGTTGCTCTTCGCGGGCGTGGTGTTCTGGACGATGGGCGAGGCGGTGCTCTTCCCGATGCCGGACACCGTGATCCACACCATCACGCCCGACGCCAGGAAGGGCGCCTACTTCGGCCTCGCCGAGCTGCGCTATCTGGGCTTCTTCCTCGGTCCGGTGGCGGGCGGCGCCCTGTTGGGCGTCTCGGCCTCCCTCTACTTCGGTCTGATGGCGGTGACCATCCTCGGCACCTGGCTGCTGCTGCGCGACCAGCGGCTCCACGAGAGCCGTGCGGCGACGCCGGCCGGGGCCGCCGTGCCGGCGGCCCCGGGGACGGCGCGGCGGGAGCCGACCGGGCGCCCCGAGCCGACCGGGCCTCGCATACCCGGCGGGGCCGCCGCGACCGAGCGGGCCACCGAGGCGGGGACGACGACGGACGAACGACGGGAGAGCGACGACCCCACCGAGACCACGAGGACCGGCGAGACGACCGGCACCGCCGAGCCGACCAGGACCGCCGAGACCTGAGCGACGGCCGAGGTCTACCCGAACCGGCGAGGGGGGTGGGCGAACCGGCGTCGGGACGGCGGGGCCGGGCCCGGGGGCGGCCACGGAGCGGGACGCCAACCGGGCGGTCACCGCAGCCCGTTCAGTCCTCGCGCACCGGATAGGGGACGAACGTTCCCCGGTGCTCGTCGACGGTCAGCGCGCGGCCCAGCGGGGGCACCGCCCGCTGCGGGCAGTCCAGCCGCTCGCAGACCCGGCAGCCCATCCCGATCGGGGTGGCGGCCGAGGCGTTCCCCAGGTCCAGGCCGTCGGAGTAGACCAGCCGGGGCGCGTGTTGGACCTCGCACCCCAGGCCGATGGCGAAGGTCTTCGCGGGGTCGCCCCAGCCGCCCTGGTGCCGGGTGACGGTCCGCGCGATCCACAGATAGCGCTGGCCGTCCGGCATCGCCGCGATCTGCACATGGATGCGGCCGGGCGCGGCGAACGCCTCGTAGACGTTCCACAGCGGGCAGGTGCCGCCCGCGTGGGAGAAGTGGAAGCCGCTCGCAGACTGCCGCTTGGACATGTTGCCCGCCCGGTCCACCCGCACGAAGGAGAACGGCACCCCGCGCAGCCGGGGCCGCTGGAGGGTGCTCAGCCGGTGGCAGACGGTCTCGAAGCCGAGCCCGAAGGTGCCGGTGAGCTGCTCGATGTCGTAGCGCAGCTCCTCGGCGGTGGCGTGGAAGCGGCGGTAGGGCAGGATCAGCGCGGCGGCGAAGTAGTGGGCGATGCCGATCCTGGCCAGCGACCAGCTGTCCGAGCCGGGCACGAAGTCCTCGCCGGCCAGGGCGGACAGCTCGACGTCGTACTCCAACAGCGCCAGCTGGGTGGCCATCCGGAACGCGCGCTGCCCGGGCCGCAGCCGGCCCGAGAGATAGAGCACCCGCGCGGCCGGGTCGTAGCGGTGCTGCTCGTCGCGCCCGGGCCCGGGGTGGGTGGCGACCCGCACCCCGTGCCGGGCGAGGCGTTCCGTCAGCACGGTGAGCACCTCGCCCGGCCGGACCCCGATCTCCTCGGCGAGGTCCTCGGCGGCGAGGTCGGTCTCGTGCAGGTAGTTCCGCCGCCGGTAGAAGAACTCCCTGATCTGCTCGTGCGGCGTGCCCGCCTCCCCCGGCCGGTGGCGCCCTCCCAGGACGCCCGGTCTGCCGTCCGGTGCGCCACCCGGTCCGCCGCCCGGTCCGCCGTCGGACGTGCCCTCGCGTTCGGCGTTCGCCTCGGCCAGCCGGTTGGCCAACGCCTGGTTGCGCCGGCCGAGTTCGAGCACCAGCTCGGCGACGGAGGGCAGGCGTTCGGCCAGTTCGCCCAGGTCCTCGGGGGTGATCCGGCCGCCGTCCACCTCGTCGGCGAGCCCCTCCCGCAGGTCGGCGAGGAGCCGGCTGGTGTCCCTTCCGGAGAAGAACTCCGGGTCCACGCCGAAGGTCTCGGTCAGCCGCAGCAGCACGGGCACCGTCAGCGGGCGTGAGTCGTGTTCCATCTGGTTGAGGTAGCCGGGCGATATGCCCAGCAGCCGGGCCAGCTCGGCCTGGCGCAGCCCCCGTTCCGCGCGCAGCCGCCGCAACCGTGATCCCGCGTAGACCTTGGCCACCGCGATCTCCTTCGACCGTTCACCCTCGACTCTCGACCGCGTGAACCACCCGAAACCGTCGGGGATTGGCACGTTCAGCAGAAAGCCGCCGGAAGTCTTCTCGAAGTTAGCACCGATCCAGCCTTGATGGCACCCAGTGCCAACGCCATTGTGTGAGCACGGCCCGCCGGACCCCGGCGAACCGGCCCCGGCTCACCGGGAACCGTGCCCACCCACGCCACGGCCCCCACGCGTCGATCGGCCGGAATCGCCCGCCGGCAGCATTGCTCACCGTTCCACCCAGCGGAGGGGACCGGCGGGCCCCCAACCCTCCTCGGCACTCAGTGCCGTGCCTCTTGACCAGAGGTCACTCCGATCACATCAGGGCAGTTCCACCACGGAGGCGATCATGACCGTCAGCGTTCAGCCGACCCTCTCCCCCTCACCACAACAGCCCAGGACCGCACGGGAGTTGGCCCGCCAGTGGGCCGAGGACCCCAGGTGGCGGGGCGTTCAGCGCACCTACGGGCCCCAGGACGTGGTCCAGCTCTCCGGCAGCGTCCGCGAGGAGCACACCCTGGCCCGGCGCGGGGCCGAGCGGCTGTGGCGGCAGCTGCACGACCTCGACTACATCCACGCGCTGGGCGCGCTGACCGGCGGGCAGGCCGTGCAGCAGGTCAAGGCCGGTCTCCAGGCGATCTACCTGTCCGGCTGGCAGGTCGCGGCCGACGCCAACCAGGCCGGTCAGACCTACCCCGACCAGAGCCTCTACCCGGCCAACTCCGTTCCCCAGGTGGTCCGTCGGATCAACAACGCGCTGCTGCGCGCCGACCAGATCGCCACGGCCGAGGGCGAGAGCCACCCGATCGACTGGCTGGCGCCGATCGTCGCCGACGCCGAGGCCGGCTTCGGCGGGCCGCTCAACGCGTTCGAGCTGACCAAGGCGATGATCGCGGCCGGCGCCGCCGGCATCCACTACGAGGACCAGCTGGCCTCCGAGAAGAAGTGCGGCCACCTGGGCGGCAAGGTGCTGGTGCCGACCGCGCAGCACGTCCGCACCCTCAACGCGGCGCGGCTGGCGGCCGACATCGCGGACGTTCCCACGGTGATCATCGCCCGCACCGACGCGCTCGCCGCGACCCTGCTGACCAGCGACGTGGACGAGGTCGACGCGCCGTTCGTCACCGGGGAGCGGACCGCCGAGGGCTTCTACCGGGTGCGCAACGGGATGGCCCCGGCCATCGCGCGCGGCCTGGCCTACGCGCCCTACGCCGACCTGCTGTGGATGGAGACCGGCACGCCCGACCTGGACCAGGCGCGGGAGTTCGCCGAGGCGATCCACGCGCGGTACCCGGACCAGCTGCTGGCGTACAACTGCTCGCCCTCCTTCAACTGGAAGGCCGCGCTGGACGACGACCAGATCGCCAAGTTCCAGCGGGAGTTGGGCGCGATGGGCTACCGCTTCCAGTTCATCACGCTGGCCGGTTTCCACTCGCTCAACCACGGCATGTTCGACCTGGCCAGGGGCTACGCCGAGCACGGCATGACGGCGTATGTCGACCTCCAGGAGCGGGAGTTCGCCTCGCAGCGGGACGGCTTCACGGCCGTCAGGCACCAGCGGGAGGTCGGCACCGGCTACTTCGACCTGGTCTCGACGGCCGTCAACCCGGCCTCCTCGACGACGGCGCTGGCGGGCTCGACGGAGGCGGAGCAGTTCCACTGACCGGCCGGGGCCTCGCGGCCCCGGCCGGGA
>NZ_RFFJ01000056.1 GCF_003696235.1 Streptomyces triticirhizae | reverse complement strand
CTCGGCCGGCACCGCGACCACCGGCGCGGGCGGGGCCCCCAGCGGCGCGTCCGCCGGCCAGGCCCGGCCGCCCACGCCGGGCGCGCCCTCGGCCATGACCCCGGCGACCTCGCCGGCCAGGCCCAGCGTGGGCGCGAAGACCGTCACGCAGTCGAACGACCGCGCCGCCGGCACCACGCCCTCGGTCGGCACCAGGCCCAGCGTCGGCTTGACGCCCACGATGCCCTGGAACGCGGCCGGCACCCGCCCCGAGCCCGCCGTGTCCGTGCCCAGCGCGAAGTCCACCACGCCCACCGCCACCGCCACCGCCGAACCCGAGCTGGACCCGCCGCTGACCCGCTCCGGGTCGCCGGCCGAGCGCACCGGCCCGTGCGGGCTGCGCGTGCCGACCAGCCCCGTCGCGAACTGGTCCAGCGCCGTCTTCCCCACCACCAGCGCCCCCGCCGCGCGCAGCCGCGCCACGGCCGGCGCGTCCCGCTCGGGCGCGTAGGCGTAGCCGGGGCAGCCGGCGGTGGTGGGCAGCCCCGCCACATCGATGTTGTCCTTGACCGCGCAGACCAGACCGGCCAGCGGCAACGCCTCGCCGGCCGCCACGCGGGCGTCCAACGCGGCGGCCTCCGCGAGCAGTTCGGTCTCAGGACGGACGGCGATCCACGCCTCGGGGCGGGCCCGCTCGGCCAGCAGCGCGAGGGCGCGCCGGGTCCGCTCAACGGCGGTGGTGCGGTTGGTTCGAGTGGTGGTGATGGTGCGCAACGGGAACTCCTGGTGCTGGGCGCGGTGCCGGGTGCGGGGCGGGTCGGGTCGGAGTCAACGGGCCGCCAGATAAGGCGTGTTGGCCTTGGTGGCGATGGCCGGGCCGGCGCATCAGCCCTCCCGCAGGGCCTGTTGGGCGATGGCGCGCGCCGCGTGCTCGGCCACCACCTCCAGCGACTCGCCCACATGGCGGCGCAACGCGGCCAGCGCCTCGGCCAGTTCGCCCGCCAACACCGCCTCGACGATGGCCAGATGCTCGGCGATCGTGCGCCCCACCCGTTCCTCGCTGAGGTAGTCGTACATCCGCACCGGCCGGATGCGCACGTTCACCGACTCCAGCGTCTCGGTGAGCCGGGGATTGCCGGAGGCGGCCAGCAGCGTCTGGTGGAAGTCCTCGTCCCACAGCACGAACCCCGGGTCGGGCGGCGGCGGTTGGTCGCGCAGCCTCCGCCAGCCGTCGCGCAGCGGCTCCAGCAGCGCGGCGTCGTGTGTCACCAGGTCGGACTCCAACGCCCGTGCGATGCCGCGCAGTTCGACGGTGACCCGCAGCTCGTAGAGGTCCCGCAGCTCGCCCAGGCTGGGCCGGGCCGGGTAGTAGCCCTCGTCCCGCCGCTCCACCAGCCCGTCGGCCATCAGCCGCACCAGCGCCTCCCGCACCGGGGTGCGGGAGACCTCCAGGCGCTCGGCCAGCCGCACCTCGACCAGCCGGTGTCGCGCGTCGAACTCGCCCGCCAACAGCAGGTCCCGCAGCCGGACATAGACCTCCGCCCTGCGGTCCCTGCCCGCCCGCGCGCCGGAGACGGCGGCCGGCGGCGCCAGCGTCCCGGGCGGCGCGGGCGGCCGGCCCCGAGGTGTCGACGGGGCTGCATACAGCGGTGTGTCCATGGCCGGCGACCCTAGGAAGCGCGCGTTTCCCCCGCTTTGAGCGCGGATCGCGGGCGTGTTACGGACCGCCCCCGCGTGTTACGGGCGGCCGCCGCCCGCCCGGCCCGCCCCGCGCGCCGTCCCGGCGGGCGGACACCCGTTGACGGGAGCGCCGGCCGCTGTTGCACTGGAACGCATGAACCACGCGCGCACGCTGGTCACCCGCGACCACATCGACTTCGGTCGAGTGTGGTCCGCCTCGTGTCCCCGCGCGCTCGCCGCCTGACGGCCTCACCGCCAACCCGGCCCTCCGCCCTTGGCGTTGACCCGGGCCCACCTCCGGGACGGGCCTCCCGGGCACCGTTCGTTCCACCACGCGCCCCGCGCCCCGCGCGTTTCGACCACCCCGCTTGGCACCAACCCTGCCGCGCGCCCCCACCCGGGGCGAACGCGGCCGAAAGGCGTGATCACCCATGCCCGTCGAGTTCCTCGGCATCGCAGCGACCAACGACGGCTCGGAGACGACCCCGCGCTCCGGCCCCGCCTTCGACCCCGACTACACCGTCCGACTCGGCCGGGCCCACGAGGACCACGGCTGGGACCGGGTGCTCTTCGCCTACAGCTCGGGATCGCCCGACCCGGCCACGGCGGCCGCCCTGCTCGCCTCCCGCCTGGAGCGGCTCCAGATCCTGCTCGCCCACCGGCCCAACCTCTCCTACCCCACCTACGCCGCCCGGGTCTTCGCCACCCTCGACCAGATCAGCGGCGGCCGGCTCACCGTCCACTTCATCACCGGCGGCAGCGACCACGAGCAGCGCCGCGAGGGCGACACCCTGACCAAGGACGAGCGCTACGCCCGCACCCGCGAGTACATCGAGATCGTCAAGAAGGTGTGGACCCGGCGCGAGGCGTTCGACCACGAGGGCGAGCACTACCGCTTCCACGACTATGTCAGCGACGTCTTCCCCGTCCAACAGCCGCGCCCCGGCGTCTCGTTCGGCGGCTCCTCGCCGGCCGCGCTGGCGGCAGGCGGCGCCGAGGCCGACATCTACTGCCTGTGGGGCGAGCCGCTGGAGCGCACCGCCGAACAGATCGCCGCCGTCCACGCGGCGGCCAGGGCCGCCGGGCGCGCCACCCCGCCCCGCATCCAGGTGGCGTTCCGGCCCATCATCGCGCCCACCGAGGAACTCGCCTGGGAGAAGGCCCACCGCACCCTGGCCGCCATCAAGGCACGGGGCGGCCGCCAGCGCCGCCACTCCCACCCCAACGGGGGTCCGCAGAACACCGGTTCGCAACGCCTGATCGCCATCGCCGAGCAGGGCGAACGCTACGACCGCGCCCTGTGGACCCCGACCGCCGCCGCCACCGGCGGCGGAGGCAACTCCAACGCGCTGGTCGGCACGCCCGAGACCGTCGCCGAGGCGCTGCTCGACTACTACGACCTGGGCGTCGACATCATCTCGGCGCGCGGCTACGACCTGCTGGGCGACGCCATCGACTTCGGCCGCCACGTCATCCCGCTGGTCCGCGCCGAGGTCGCCCGCAGGGACGCCGCCGGGCAGGCGCGCGCCGGGCGCACGGCCGGCGCGTTCGAAAGGGAGGCGACCCTCACCACCTCTTGACGCCCCTCCATCCGGACCCGGACAATCCGACGGAGGGCCTGCCCCACGGGCGTGTCGCACGGAAACGGACGGAGCACTCCATGGCGGACGGAACGACGAGGGTGCGCCCAGCCGCTCCTCGGCGCCCCGCGCTGCCCGCTTCGCGCCCCGCCCGGCTCCGCATCCGCCCCGCGCGGCCCGTGTCTGCCGCGCACAGCGCCGCACTCGCCGCGCTGTGCGCGCTTCCCGCGCCCAGGCTGTTGACCTGCCGGCGCCACATCGACCTGCTGCGCGTCAACAGCGCCGTCTAACCCCGGCCACACGGCGGTCGCGGGCTCCCGCCCCGCGACCGCCCTCTCTCCTGCCCGCCTGCCCTCGCGCCCCGCGCGGAGAAACGTCCCCATGGGAGAGCCATGCCCGCAACGACGCCGACCTCGCCGACGAACGGCCCCTGTCTGGTCCGCGAACGCATCGGCACCGATGCCAAGAGCGGCCACTACCCGGCACCGCACCGCTACCGGCTCCATCTGTCGCTGTCCTGCTCGGACGGCCTACGGGTGGCCATCACCCACGCACTGCTGGAGCTGTCCGACGTCCTGCCCGTGACCCTCCTGCCCGCCCTCCCCGACGACGAACACGGCCGGGCCGAACTCCGCGCGGCCTACGCGGCCACCGTCCACGGCCACGCCGGGCCCGCCAACAGCCCGGCCCTGACCGACCGTTGGACCGGACGGCTGGTCAGCAACCACGTCCCCGACATCCTCGCCGACCTCAGCCTCCGCTTCCGCGCGCCCGACCGCCCCGAACTGCGCCCGGCCGAGCTGGCCGCCGGAATCGACGCGCTGACGCTGCGCTGCGAGCGCGACATCGGCGAGGCCGCCCAGCTCGCGGGAGAGGCCGGGGCCGGCGAGGCGGGGGAGTGGGCGCTGGAGACCCTGCTGGCGACGCTCACCGCGTTCGACCGCCGGGTGGCCGACGCGCCGTTCGTGCTGGGCGACGAGCTGACGGCCGCCGACGTCGAACTCTGGGTCGCGCTGGTGCGGTTGGACACCGTGCACCGCTGTCACCTGGGCGCGGACGCGGTCCACCGGATCGCCGAGCACTCGGCGCTGTGGGCGTATGCCCGGCGGCTCTGCGCGCTTCCCGCCTTCGGCGGGCAACTCCGCCTGGCCGACATGGCCCGCCGCCACGCGCACCGCTGCCGTGGCCTGGAGGCCGCCGGCGCGGCCGTCCAGATCATCGACTGGACCCCGACGCCGAACGTCCTGACCCGCTGAACCGCGCAAGCGGTTCAGCGGAAACGCGACGCCTCAACGGCCTGGCGGCCGTTGAGGCGTCGCGTTCAGGGGTGGCCGGCGTTCAGGGGCGGAAGAGCTTCACCGTGGCCGAATCGCGCTGTGCGGGCACGGCAGGCGGTTCCACGTGGTAACCCAGCCAACGCAGTGCTTCCGCAGCCGCGTCCGGGGCGTCCCGCACCGCCGACTTCAGCTGGGTCACGCGCCAGTCCCGCAGGTGTTCGTCCAGAACCGCTCGCCAGTTCAGCGTGGTCGTGATCTCGAACTCACGCTTGAGAAAGAGCAGTACGTCCTCCAACGCCGGGCGCAGCCGATGCCCTCCGACGGGCAGGTGAAGCTCCGAGGAGCGAGGTAGGCGGTTCTTCCGCAGCGCGTTTCTGGGCCGTCCTGCGTCGGCCAGGCGCAGCAGATACGCGACCTCGTCCCGATGGGCGTGGACGTGGATGTGTGCTCCTGGCGGGTCGTCTCCTGCCCGCTCGTACTCGAACCGGAAGAGCGGGTCAGGCACCTCGTGGTACTGGACCTTGACCTCGGATTTGTCTGCTGCCAGAAAACTGCTGCTCCCGTCCCAGCAGCAGTCGTACATGACCAGCAGGTCGATGCGGATCTCCGAGCCGATCCGAACGGGGATGGGCCGTATCCGCTTGTCCGCGCCGAAGGGTTGGAGGCGGATCTTCCGACCTGGGTCGAGAACCATCGCGTGAAAGCGCGGGGTGTCCTCCCCGAGGACACCCCGCGTCAGGTCGGTCAGCCGGTCTGCGAAATCGCTCGCCAAGCCGTCCAGGGTCGAAGCCTCACTCATCTGCCAAAAGGTAGTCGAGACCTTCGATTGTGTGCCAAATCAGAAGTTGATCCATCGTCAGTGCGTAGACCTCGGCCTGTTGGCGAAGCTGCTCGTAGGAGAGACCGGCCTGTTGAAGCAGTTCCTCGCGTCTTGCCAGCGCTTCCGCGCGGGTCATGTGGATCACCGTCGGCATCGCCAACCCCCTTTGTCCATCCCAGTGAACCAGGCGGCACTGACAGTCGTCCTGACAGCCGTCCGGGGTTTCACTCGAAGGGACCATCTTCATTGCCTTCCCCGAAACATTCCGCCGATGCCCGACCGTCCCCCTACGGAATGTGGCGGCCGGTGATCGCGCGGGCGATCACCAGGCGTTGGATCTCGCTCGTGCCCTCGAAGATCGTGTAGATCTTCGCGTCCCGGTACATCCGCTCCACCGGGTGTTCGCGGCTGTAGCCCGCGCCACCGAGGATCTGGACGGCCTTCTCCGTTGCCGCGACGGCCAGTTCGCCGGCGCGGAGCTTGGACATCGAGCCCTCGCCCGCCGTGAACGGCTTCTCGTTGCGGCCCATCCACGCCGCCCGCCAGATCAGCAGCCGCACCGCGTCGATCTCGGTGCGGAGGTCGGCCAGCGCGAAGGCGATCGACTGGTTCTCCACGATCGGGCGGCCGAACGCGACCCGTTCGCCGGCGTAGTCGAGGGCGTACTCGTACGCCGCCCGCGCGATGCCCAGCGCCTGGGCACCCACCGTCGGGCGGGAGACCTCGAACGTGGCCATCGCCGCCTGCCCCGTGGCGCGGTCGCCCTCGCGTGCCCTGGCCAGCCGGCGTTCCAGGCGCTCCCTGCCGCCCAACAGGCAGGAGCCCGGCACCCGCACGTCGTCCAGGAAGACGTCGGCGGTGTGCGAGGCGCGCAGGCCCAGCTTCTTGATCTTGCGGTTGCCGACCAGTCCCTTCGTGCCCGGCGGGACGACGAAGGCGGCCTGCCCCCGGGCGCCCAACTCCGGTGCCACCGAGGCCACCACGACATGGACGTCGGCGATCCCGCCGTTGGTGATCCAGGCCTTCTGGCCGCTGAGCACCCACTCGTCCTTCGCCTCGTCGTAGCGGGCCCGCGTGCGCATGGCCGCCACGTCCGAGCCGGCCTCAGGCTCCGAGACGCAGAACGCCGCGACCTTGGGGTCGTTGGCGTCGCCGAAGCACTGTGGCACCCACTCCACCAGCTGCTCGGAGGTGCCGGCCGCGAAGATCCCCGCGACGGCGAGGGAGGTGCCGAAGAGGGCCATGCCGATGCCGGCGTCACCCCAGAACAGCTCCTCGTTGGCGATCTGGAGGGACAGCCCCGAAGGATCGCCGAACATCTCGGCCAGCGACTCGAACCCGTAGAGCCCGATCTTGGCGGCCTCCTGGATCACCGGCCAGGGCGTCTCCTCGCGTTCGTCCCACTCGGCGGCGGCCGGCCGGACCACGCTGGAGGCGAAGCCGTGGACCCATTCCTTGAGATCCCGCTGTTCCTCGGTCAGTTCAAGGGAGAACCCGGTCATCGACGCTCAGCCCTTCGGGATGTCGAAGAGGCGGGTCAGCCCCGAGGCGACGCCGATGTCGCCGGCTATCCGCACCTTGCGGGTCATGAACATCGTCACCGGACTGCCGTTGCCCGAGACCAGTTTCAGGAACTCGGCGTCCGCCATCGTCAGGGTGACCCGGGGCCTGGCGGCGTGCGCGCCCTCGCGCACCGTGCAGGTGCCGTCCGCGATGCTGGTCTCCCAGACGGCCGTTGACTCGCCGGTGATCTCCCACCGGATCACGGCGTTCAACGAACCCGCGTTCTCCGGGCGGAACTGCCGCTCCATCCGGCCGAAGATCTCGGCCAGCACCCGGGTGCGCAGCTCCCCGCGCATCAGCTCGGTGATCTCCCTGGCCGGCGTCCGCTTCACCAACGCCGCGAACTCCTCCGGGGTGACCTGCGCGAAGTCCAGCTCGCCAAGTTCCGAACCGCTGTCGGCCATCGTTGGTCCGTCCTTACCGAAGTCGCCAGCCCGGAGGGGCCGGTGCGACTTCCTTCCGCTGTACCTACCGTACCTACTGTGAAGTAGACTTACTGGAAAGTAAGATTACTGGCGGCGTGGGTAGGCTGACAAGAGTGACCACTGAGAAGACCCGGCGGCGACTCCCGCGAAGGGTGCGTGAACGGGAGATCGTCGACGCGGCGCTGCGGGTCTTCGCCCAGCGCGGGTACCACGCGGCGGTGGTGGACGAGATCGCGGACCTCGCCGGGATCTCCAAGCCCATGGTCTATCTCTACCTGGGCTCGAAGGAGAACCTCTTCGTGGCCTGTGTGCGGCAGGCCGCCGAGGCGCTGGTGACCGCGTTCCGGCAGGCCGCCGACAGCGGCGACCAGCCCCAACTGCGGCTCTGGCGCGGGCTGTCCGCGTTCTTCGCCTTCGTCGCCGAGCACCGCGACAGCTGGGTGATCCTGCACCGGCAGACGCCGGAGCAGAGCGAGGCCATCGCGGAGGAGCTGGAACGGGCCAGGGAGTCGGTGATGGCCGAGGTGACCGACCTGGTGCGGCGCGGCATCGACGAGGGCGGCGCCGACGCCCGACTCGGCCCGGCCGACGCCGACTTCGTCGCCTCGGCGCTGGTGGGGGCGGCGGACTCGCTGACGGACTGGATGGAACGGAACCCCCAGGAGACGCCGGAGCGTGTGGCGCTCCGGCTGATGAACATGATCTGGGTCGGAATGCGCGACGTCCTCGGCGGCGAGATGTGGTCCCCACCGGGGGACTCCGTCGGCTAGCGGGGGCGCCCACGGTCGGACCCCGTCGGTTGGCGGAGCGCCCACGGTCGGTGCGTTGGCCGATTGCCGTCGCCGCGTCGGGTACGGCGCGGTGCGGCGTGCGCGAGCGGCGCCCGGCCCGGATGCTCACCCCCGTGCCCAGGAGCCCGGCGCGCCGCCGCCCGGCGCGAACGGACAACCCACCGCTTCGTTCCCCGCCTCGTCCGGGCCTTCCGCGCCAGCGCGGATGCGCCCCCTCCCGGCGCGCGAAGCCGCGCGCAGCGCGCCACCCCGCGCTGCCCGCGCCCTGGGCGGGCAGCGCCCCGCTCAGGGGCACGGCGTGATCTCGCCGGTCAGCAGGGTGCGGCCGGTGGCGGCCGTGAGGCCGAACGCGTGGCCGCCGTCGGCGGTGGGGGCCGCGTGGAAGGTGGGGCGGGAGGGGAGTTCCGCCGGCGCGCGGAAGCGCACGTTCACCGCGAAGGATTCCGGCAGCACCTCGTCCAGCGCGGCGAGCGCCCGCGCCGTCGTCCACATGCCGTGGGCGATGGGCCGGCGGAAGCCGAACGGGCGGGCGGTGAGCGGGTGCAGATGGATCGGGTTCCGGTCGCCCGAGACCCGCGCGTAGCGACGGCCCAGGTCGGCCGGCAGCGACCAACACTCGGTCACCGTCGGCGCGTTGCCGTCCACCTCGCCGGCCGAGGACGCCGGACCACCGCGTCCGCCCGGGCCGGCACGCCCGGACCCGGCCGCGCCACCCTCCGCGCCGGCGTGCTCCGCGCTCGCGCGCCGGGCGCGCGAGCCCGCGCGTTCGCCACCCTCCGCGCCAGCGTGCGGAGCGTCCGCGCGCCCCCGGCGCAGATACGTGCTGGTGGAGCGCCACACCGCCGCCCCGTCCGCGTCGCGCACCTCCGCGACCACCGCGAACGCCGTTCCGCGCGGGTGCGGCTCCGCCGCCTCCGCGTGGACGGCGACGCTCAGCTCCTCGTCCGGCGCCAGCGGGCGCGACCGCTCGATCGCGTCGGCCAGGTGGACCAGGCCGAGCGCCGGGTGCGGGAAGTCGCGGGCGGTCAGCAGCCGCATGGTCAGCGGGAACGCGAAGAGGTGCGGATAGGTGACGGGCAGCGGCCCGGCCGTCGGATCGGGGAAGCCGCAGAGCGCCGCGTACCGGCGCAGCCGCGCCGGCTCGTGCGGAACGCGGGACAGGCGCAGGGTGCGCGCAGGGAGCGCGCGGCCAATGGAAGCGCGCTGGGGGCGCAGCGCCCGCGCGTAAGAGGCGAGCAGCCCGGGCGGGCGGGAAAACACCGGCCCGGAAGGGGGCATGGTCACGCTCACGCCCCCAACAGGGCCTGGCCGCACACCCGCAGCACCTGCCCGCTGACGGCGCCGCTGGCCGGGGCGGCCAGATAGGCCACCGCCTCGGCCACGTCCACCGGCTGCCCGCCCTGCGCCAGGCTGTTCATCCGCCGTCCGGCCATCCGCACCAGCGCCGGCACCGCCGCCGTCATCCCGGTCTCGACGAAGCCGGGCGCCACCGCGTTCACCGTGATCCCGCGCTCGGCGAGCCGGGGCGCCAGGTGGCCCACGAGGCCGACCAGCCCCGCCTTGCTGGCCGCGTAGTTGGTCTGCCCGACGTTGCCCGCCAGCCCGCTGATGGAGGAGGTGCAGACGATCCGCCCGCCCTCGCCCAGCTCGGGGAGCAGGGCCTCGGTCAGCCGTTCCACCGCGATCAGGTTCACGTCCAGCACCGCGCGCCACCGTTCGGCGTCCATCCGGGCCAGCGTGCGGTCCCTGGTGATGCCCGCGTTGTGCACCAGGATGTCCAACGCGCCCCCGCCGTCGGCTGGTTGGGCCGCGAGCCGCTCCCGCAGCAGGTCGCCCGCCTCCGGGGCGGTGATGTCCAGCGGAACGGCGAGCCCGCCGAGCCGCTCGGCCAGCTCCGTCAGCGGCTCGCGCTGGCCAGGCGTGTCCAGCGCCACCACCCGGGCGCCGTCCCTGGCCAGGGTCTCCGCGACGGCCGCGCCGATGCCCCGCGCCGCGCCGGTGACCAGCGCGGTGCGGCCGGCCAACGGGCGTTCCCAGTCGGCCGGTTGGCCGCCCGGTTCGCCGGCGGCCAGCCGGAGCGTCTGCCCCGAGACATAGGCCGACCTGGCGGAGAGCAGGAAGCGCAGCGTGGACTCCAGCGTCTCCTGGCGCTCGGCGCCCGGGGCGAGCAGCAGCAGTTGGGCGGTGGCCCCGCCGCGCAGCTCCTTGCCGAGCGAGCGGACGAAGCCGTCCAACGCCCGCCGCGCCGCCGCCTCGCCCGCCGTCGCCGCGTCCTCGGGCGCGCCGCCGACCACCACGACCCGCCCGCCGGTGGCCAGCGAGCGGACGCGGGGGTGGAAGAAGGCGTGCAGCCGGTCGAGTTGGGCGGGTGAGGCGACGCCGGTGGCGTCGAAGACCAGCGCGAACGGCCGCGCGGGCCGCTCCTCGACGCGGGCGCCGCAGGAGTCCAGCACGGCGCGCAGCGCCTTCTCCGCGCGCGCCCCGTCGGCGTGCCCGAGCACCACGGGGCCGGCGACCGGCGGCGCGCCCGGCCGGTGGCGGGGCAGCTCGACGGGGCGCGGCAGGCCCAGCCGGCGGACCACCCGGGCGCCCACCCGACCGGTGGCGAAGGAGAGATAGCGGTCGGCCATTGATTTCCTCCCTACTCCAGGGTAAGTCTACTGGCACGTTAAGCAGCCGGGTTCGGCACCACAAGGGGCGGCGCGGGAGGCATCATCATCGTTGCGCGGCCGCGCCCTCCGGAGCGCGCGGCCCGAAGCCTCAACGACGAGCGGCGTCAACGACGAACAGCCTCAACAACGAGCGGCCTCACACGGCGAGCAGCCGCACACAGCGAGCGAAGGAGCAGCCCACCATGACCCCCATCGGTCGCCGGGTGGCCGTACTCGGCGGAAACCGCATCCCGTTCGCCCGTTCCGACGGGCCCTACGCCACCGCCTCCAACCAGGAGATGCTCTCCGCCGCGCTGGGCGGTCTGGTCGAGCGGTTCGGGCTGCGCGGCGCGCTGCTGGGGGAGTTCGTCGCGGGCGCGGTGGTCAAGCACAGCAGGGACTTCAACCTGGCCAGGGAGACCGTGCTGGGCAGCGCGTTGGACCGACGCACGCCCGCGTACGACGTCCAACAGGCGTGCGGCACGGGGCTGGAGGCCGTCATCCTCGTCGCCAACAAGATCGCCCTGGGCCAGATCGACGTCGGCGTCGCCGGCGGCGTCGACACCGCGAGCGACGTTCCACTGGCGCTCAACGACCGCCTTCGGCAGGTGCTGTTGCGGACCCGCAGGGCCAAGGGGTGGAAGAACAGGGCCCGTTCGCTGGCCGGGCTGCGCCCGGGACAGCTGCTGCCGGAGATCCCGCGCAACGCCGAGCCGCGCACCGGCCTCTCGATGGGCGAGCACGCGGCCCGCACCGCCGTGGAGTGGGGCATCGGCCGGGAGGCACAGGACCGGCTCGCCGCCGACAGCCACCAGCGGCTCGCCGCCGCCTGGGACGACGGCTTCTTCACCGACCTGGTCACCCCGTTCAACGGCCTGGCGCGTGACCAGAACCTGCGCCCCAACAGCACGCCCGAGCGACTGGCCACACTCCGCCCGGTGTTCGGCCTCGACGGCCCCAACCCCACGATGACGGCGGGGAATTCGACGCCGCTCACCGACGGTGCCGCCACGGTGCTGCTGGCCAGCGAGGAGTGGGCCGCCGAGCGCGGGCTGCCGGTGCTGGCGTATCTGACGCGCGCCCGCACCGGCGCGGTGGACTTCGTCGACGGGCCCGACGGGCTGCTCACCGCGCCCGCCCGGGTGGTGCCCGAGCTGCTGGACGCGGCCGAACTCACCCTGGGGGACGTGGACTTCGTGGAGATGCACGAGGCGTTCGCCTCCCAGGTGCTGGCCACCCTCGCGGCCTGGGAGGACGCCGAGTACGGCAAGCGAGCGCTGGGCCGACAGGGCCCGGTGGGCACCGTGGACCGGGCGCGGCTCAACGTCCACGGCTCCTCGCTGGCCACCGGCCACCCCTTCGCGGCCACCGGAGCCCGCATCGTGCCCTCCCTGGCCAAGATCCTGCACCGGGAGGCGGCGGGCCGGCCCGAGGGCGCGCCCCCGGTGCGCGGACTGGTCTCCGTCTGCGCGGCCGGCGGCCTGGGGGTGACCGCGCTGCTGGAACGCTGACCCGCGCCGGCGGCCCCGGGCGGGAGGGCTCAGGCAGGAGGAGACCCGGGACCCCGGACGACCCACGGACGGCGCGCGAACGACCCACGGACGGCCCACGGACGAGACGACCACGCAGGGACGAGCGAAGGCAGGGAACGGGAGCTGACATGGGCGTGAGGCAGGACATGAAACGCGTGCGGGCGCGCGGCGGTTGGGCGGACCGCGTGGTGCCCGAGCTGGTCACCGACGACGCCGGGGCGGTGCGGCGGGTCACGGTGCCGCCGCTGGTGGAGCCGCCCAGCGAGGGCTCCACCGCCGACATCCCGTTCCGCAACGCCGCCGAGGCCCCCGACGCGGTGGTGCTGCGGCGGAAGGAGGGCGAACGGTGGGTGCCGGTCACCGCCGCCGCGTTCGCCGCCGAGGTCAGCGCCGTGGCCAGGGGCCTGGTCGCCGCCGGCCTGCCACCCGGCGGCCGGGTCGCGCTGATGTCCCGCACCCGCTACGAGTGGGCCGTGCTGGACTTCGCGATCTGGGCGGCCGGCGGTCAGAGCGTTCCCGTCTACCCGACCGCCTCCGCCGACCAACTCGCCTGGCAGCTGGGCGACTCGGGCGCCACCCAGCTGATCGTGGAGACCGCCGAACACGCGGAGGTCGCCGAGCGCGCCGCCGCCGAGTTGCCCCAACGCCCGCGCCTGTGGCGGCTCGACGAGGACGCCCTGGGCCAGCTGGTCGAACTCGGCCGCGACACACCCGAGTCGGAGATCACCGAACGCCGCGCCGCCCTCACGCCCGACACCGTCGCCACCCTCACCTACACCTCGGGCACCACCGGCCGCCCCAAGGGCTGCGCGCTCACCCACGCCAACCTCCACGCCGAGACGGCCAACCTCACCGAGCTGCTGATCCCCGTCTTCGAGGAGGTCACCGGGCAGCGCCCGACCACCCTGATCTTCCTGCCGCTCGCGCACATCCTGGGCCGCACCATCCAGATCGCCTGCCTCGCCGGCCGCGTTGTCATCGGCCACTGCCCCAGCGTCAAGCCGGACGAGCTGCGGCCCGAACTCGCCTCGTTCCGCCCGACGTTCGTCGTCGGGGTGCCCTATCTCTTCGAGAAGATCCACGAGACGGGCCGCGCCACCGCCGAACGCATGGGCCGGGGCGCCTCGTTCGAGCGTGCCGACCGGATCGCGGTCGCCTGGGCCAGGGCCGAGCTGGACGCCTACTACGGGACCGGTCCCGGGCCTGGGCTCGGGCTGCGCGCCGCCAAGGCCCTCTACGACCTGCTGGTCTACCGCCGCGTCCGGGCCGCCCTCGGCGGACGGCTGCGCTACGCGATCAGCGGCGGCTCGCCGTTGGACGAGCGGCTGAGCCTGTTCTTCTTCGGCTGCGGGGTGCTGGTCTACGAGGGCTACGGCCTGACCGAGACCACCTCGGCCGCCACCCTCAACCCGCCGCTGGCCCCGCGCTTCGGCACCGTGGGCCAGCCAGTGCCCGGCACCTCGGTCCGGATCGACGACGACGGCGAGGTGCGGATCGCCGGCGGCATCGTCTTCGGCTCCTACTGGGCCAACGAGCCCGCGACCCAACAGGCCCTGAACGACGGCTGGTTCCACACCGGGGACCTGGGCAGGCTGGACGCCGACGGCTATCTGACGATCACCGGCCGCAAGAAGGACATCCTCATCACCAGCGGGGGGAAGAACGTCTCGCCCAGCGTCCTGGAGGACCGGCTGCGCGGCCGCCCGCTGGTCGGCCAGTGCATGGTGGTCGGCGACGGGCGCCCCTATGTCGCCGCGCTGATCACCCTCGAACCGGAGGCCAGGGAACACTGGTTGGCCGTCCGCAAGCGTCCACGCGACACCCCGATCGCCGAACTCCGCGAGGACCCCGAGCTGTTGGCCGACATCCAACGCGCGGTGGACTATGCCAACGAGGCCGTCTCCCGGGCCGAGTCCATCCGCCGTTTCACCGTGGTCGAGGGCGAGTTCACCGAGGAGAACGGCCTGCTGACGCCGTCCCTGAAGATCCGCAGAACGGCCGTGGCCGCCGCCTACGCGGAGCGGATCGAGGCGCTCTACGCCGAGCGACGCCAGGGAAACCCGGCCGGCTGAACCGGTGAGCATCGGGGGTCGACGTTCCGTTTGCGCCCGGTCCTGGCTGACTTCGAGTGGGTTCAAGAACGGGCCAGTTGACGCACTGACGCGGTGGCCGTCATGGCCTACCATTCGGCCAGGGTTCACGCGCTGTCCCCGAACGTGCCCCTGACGGTGATCGAGTTCGTGCGAAGGGCATGGGTATGGCTGAGCACGGTACGGACACTCTGGCTTGGCGCAAGAGCAGTTACAGCGGTGCCTCCGGCGGAGACTGTCTGGAGGTCGCGCGGGTGCACGGTGGGCTGGTCCCGCTGAGGGACAGCAAACGCGCCGGCGGCCCGGTGGTGGAGGTTCCGATGGCGGCCTGGCGGGCCTTCGTCGGCTCGGTCGAGGGCGAACGCCGCCGCGCCGAGCGCTGAACCCGTTCGCCCACGCGCGCTGAAACCGTTCACCCAGGCGCGGCCCAACCCGTGCGCCCACGCCCCAGAGAGGCGCCGTGCGGGGCACGGTTGCGCCGCGATGGCCCGGCGTTTGTCATTCGTTCGGTGGAACGAGCGGCGTAGCGGGGGAAGCGGCGGGGGCGCGACCAGAAGGATACGGTCGTGCCAGACGACGTGCTCAACGCCTTCCCGTTCTTCCCCCGCCAGGTCGCCGTTCCGCCGCTGACCCCACGGCAGCCGGCCTGCGGACGGTGTGGCCGGGCGCTGTGGCCCGACGTCACCGTGCCCGGCCGGCCGCCGGTCTGGGCCTGCCCGTTCTGCGGCACGCCCGAGGGCCGGTTCTGGCACCCGCACCACGGGCGGCACTGCCCGCACGGCTACCCGTGGCCACTGCTGCGCGACGCGCCAGCGCACCTGTTCATCTGCTACTGAACGAAGCGCGGGCCGGGAACGCGGCGGCTCAACGCCTCCCGGGCAGCGGGACGTTGGCCCAGTCCATGTCGGTGGCCAGATAGAAGCCGGGATGCGACGGCTGGTTGTAGGTGGTCTGCTGGCGGGCGACCTCGACGCGGTACTGGGGGTCGTGCATCAGGGTGTACAGCTTGTGGTCGGTGACCTCGGCGCTGGTGTAGATCCGGACCGCCGAACTGTCGAGGGTGGGCAGCAGCACCTCCTCGCGCCAGTCGCCGTGGATGTCGGCGACCAGCGAGGGGTTGCCCTTCCACCAGTTGTTGGTGGTGGTGCCCTCGGCCGTCAGCAGCGTCCCGCGCCGCCAGTCCTCGATGGTGGGGACCACATACTCCTCGGTGGTCGCGCCGCGCATCTGCTGGGTGGTGAGGTCGCCGGCCCACCGCACGCTCTGGTTGGCGGCCGGGTTCTCCCCGTCGATGGGCTCGCCCGTCGCGCTCCACAGCCCGACCGGATCGGCCGTCGGGTCCTCGGCCGAGTTCGCCCACACCTCAAGTCCCGGCCGGTCGGGGTCGATCTCGCCGACCATCGCCCGCGCCGTGTCCACGCCCGTGTAGCCGCCGAAGAGGACCTCCCCCGTCTCGGCGTCCCTGAGGGCGTAGCCGTAGGGAGCCGTCGTTCCCCCCTCGTGCGAGGTGAAGATCTCCAGTCCTGGGTTGGTGGGGTCGATGTCGGTGACGTGCATGGCGTCGCCGTGGCCGAGTTTGGCGGTGTCGCCGGGGGTGGGGGATTGGGGTGGGAGGGGTGCGGTGGAGGAGTAGAGGAGGTCGCCGTTGTCGTCGAGGGTGGCGGAGCCGTAGATGATCTCTTGTCGTCCGTCGTGGTCGATGTCGGCGGTGGACAGGGAGTGGAAGCCCTGGGTGGTGAGGGTGCCGTAGGTGGGGTGGGTGCCGTCGCGGCCGTGGGGGGAGTCGTTGAAGGGGTTGGTCATGGGGGTGTGGCCGGAGTCGATGGTCCACTGGGTGTGGATGTGGTGGCCGTCGAAGTGGTAGGCGGCGAGGGTGGTGCGGGTGTAGTAGCCGCGGGCGAAGACGGCGGCGGGGGTGTGGCCATCGAGTTAGGCGACGGTGGCCAGGAAGCGGTCGACGCGGTTGCCGGGTTCGATGCGGGGCATGGCGTAGTCGCCCCACAGCAGTCCGTCGTCGTCGCGGTCGGGCCAGTAGCGGACGGTGTCTCGCTCGCGGCCGCTGTGTCCGTCGATGACGGTCAGGTATTCGGGGCCGTCGAGGATGAAGCCTTCGAAGGCGCGGAGTTGGTTGCGTTCGGAGCGGGCGGGGGCGTACTCGTCGATGAAGTAGTCGGCCAACTCCTGGGCGTCCGCGCGGGTCAGCGGGTAGGTGTGGGTCGGGTCGATGCCGAAGGCTTCCTCCAGGGTGGCGGGCCAGTTCCCGGCCTGGACCTCGGGGTGGTCGGACCAGCCCTGGAAGGTGTCCACCAGGTGGTGGTAGTAGTCCTCGGCGGACAGGCGGTAGTCATCGGTGTGGCGTATCCCGGCGCGGACATCGTCCCGGGGCAGGGTGATGGGGCGGGTGCTGGTCGGCCGGCCCTGTGGGTTGTAGCGGGTGATCGTGGTGCCCGGCGCGGTCTTGAACATGATCTCCGCACGCCCGTTCCCATCGAAGTCATAGACCAGGAACTGGGTGTAGTGCGCCCCGGCGCGGACGTTGACCCCGAGGTCGACCCGGTGCAGCAGGGTGCCGTCCAACTCGTAGGTGTCCAGGTAGACGTTGCCGGTGTAGCCGACCTGGGAGACGTCCTTGGAGTTCGAGGGGTCCCACTTGACGACGAACTCGTATGCCCCGTCGCCGTTGACGTCCCCGACGCTCATGTCGTTGGCGGAGTAGGTGTATTCCTCCCCCGCCGGCGTCACCCCGCCCTCGGGGCGTCGCAGCGGGATCTCATGGAACCCCTCACCCGCCGCCTTAACCGCCTCGCTGGCCCGCCGCTCACGCCCGTCGACGATCGCCGCGACCCGGTAGGAGGAGTCGGTGGTGCCGGCCGAATCCAGGAAGTTCGTCGAATCCGTTACCGTCGCGATCGGCTCACCATCCCGATACACCCGGAAATCCACCCCGGTCAGGCCCGACTCCGAGTATCCGGTCGCCTCCGAACCCAACAACCGCCAACTCAAGAACACCCCCTCCCCACTCGCCACCGCCACCAACCCACGATCCAACGCCTCCAACTCAGGACCACGATCCCGACCGTGGCGACCGTTCCCGGGGCGCTCACCGTCCGCCACCGCGCCCGGCGCGCCGCCGAGCAGGGTCGTCGCGGTCAGGAGCGAGGCCAGGGCGGCGGTCGCCAGCCGGCGCGCTCGCCTGCTGTGTCGCATGGTGCTTCCTCTCTGGAACGGGGTGGTGCGGGGCGGCGGGGCCGGGGACCGGGCGTCCGTGGCGGCGAGGGTGCTCCGCCACGGACGCGTCCGGAATGCCGGCGCGGGCCGGCTGCGGTCAGCAGCTGTTGTCGGTGCTGTTCTGGAAGGTGATGTCGATCGTCACGTTCTCGCCGCAGGGGTTCTCGGTGAGCCGGGAGTTGACCAGGGTGAAGCCGCGCAACGTGATGTCGCGGTTGTTGGCGAACTCGGAACGGGCCGCCAGCCGGACCTCACCCCCGCCCGAGATGGTGCCGCCCTGGCTGGCGATCGTGACGTTGTAGCAGTTCTCGATGAGAATCGCGTTGTTGCCGGTGTCGGCGATGTCCACCCGGTCGATGACCGCGCCGCCGCTCTGCGAGACGCAGAAGATGCCGCGCCCGCCACCCCGCGCGATGACCTCGCCCACGCGGATGTTGGTGCTGTAGTTGTTGAGCGCACCGTTGCGGTTGGCCATCCGGAACGCCGCATAGCCGGTGCCGGTGGCCACATCGGTGGCGCGGATGGTGCCGATGTCGGCGTTGATCGTGTCGTTCAGCAGCAGCCCCGACTCGCCGACCGAGGAGGCGGTGATGGTTCCGGCGGTGAAGCCGTCCACCCCGTAGGTCTCGACGGCGTGGCTGCCGGCGCCCGAGATGGTCGCCGAGTCGATGCTGACGTTGGTGGTGCGCTGGCTGGTGTCGCCGTGGTTGTCCACGCGGATGCCGAGCCCACCGTTGAGTTCCATGGTGATGTCGCCCATCGCGACGTTGTGGGCGTTCTGCACGAAGATCCCGAAGTACGGGGCGCCGTGCATGTTCTCGACGTAGGGGATCGCCACGTTCTGGGCGTTGCGCACCCGGATCGGGGCGTGGGTGGCGGCCATCTGGCCGGTGACGTTGAGCGTTCCGCAGACCTCCAGGGAGGTGTGGCTGGGGAGGTCGAGGGACTGGTTGGCCGGCACGTCGCCGGAGCCCCGCACGACGACGGACTCCATGCTGGTGCGGCCCGGGGTGAGGCTGGCGACCCCGGCGCGCATCGCCTCCAGCATCGAACTCCCGCTGTAGCCGGGGGCGTTCCAGGTGTTGCCGTCGCGCGTCACCTCGGCGTCATAGCTGCCGTCGCCGCAGGCCAGGGGGCGCGGGTCGGCGGTCGTCGAGGGGGTGTCGGCCGCCTCGTCGGCCATGGCCGTCAGGCCGGTGCCCGAGGCGAGAACGGCCGCCAGCGCGGCGGCCAACAGGGCGAACCGGCGTCGGGTGCGAGAAGGGAGTGCGGCTCTGCTTCCCATCGCTGCTCCTGAGTGGGGGAGGGGAGGCCGGGGGTGTCATGGCGTGTGAATCGACCGGGCGGAACGGGCAGAACGAGGTGAATCGATTCATTAACGGCGACATCTCCGGTCCTCCGGTGGAGAGGTGCTTGGATGTGCTCGCTGAACGCGGGCGCCTGGAGCGCTCGCGGTCTGGCAGTATGGCAACGGGCCCTGGGTCGGTCAATGAAACCGACGGGTTCCGCTGGGGTTGAAACGTTTGCGATGGGACGGCGCGCGACGCCGGCCCGCGTCACAACGCCGCGTGCCAGGCGCGGAGTTGGTCCACCGCCTCCGAGGTCAACCCGACCGTCGGATCGATCGGAACCAGCAGCGTCGGCGCGCTCCGCGCCCGCATCCAGGTCCACGCCTCGGGCGTGTGCGCGTCGTCCACCCAGGCCACCGGGCGCTCCGCGCCCACATGGGCCGCGATCGCCGGCACCTTCTCCGACGGGTCGAACGGGACCGGCGGGAACCGCACCACCGGCCAGGTGGGCAGGCCGAGAACGGGGGCGATGTGCTCGTTGGCCCCGTCCTCCCAGCCGGTGGCCCAGGCGAGTTCGAAGTGTTGGGCCAGGTCCACCAGCCAGGGCCCGTGGTCCAGGCAGAGCCGGACCGGCTCCTCGTCCGGGAAGAACGGGAACTCCCGGTAGCCCTCCGGGCAGGTCTCGGCGGCATAGGGGTTGAGCGCGCCATCGACGTCCATCAGAAGGAGGGGGCGGGGCGCGGGAGTCGCGTCGGCGTCGGCGTGTGGCGCGTGGGCGGCGGGCGGGTCGATGGTCATGAGGGCGATTGAACCAGGGCGCCTTCCGGGCGGGTCAACGGTTCGGCGGAAGCAACGGGCCCTGGTGGGAGGGAGGTCGCGCGCCGCTCGCGCGGGGCGCCTCCGGCGGGTGCCGTCGGGCGGCGCGCCCGGCGGGCCGGCCCCGTCGCCGAGGCGCGGCAACGGGCGGTAGGGGAGCGGTGGTTGCGCGCCTTGCCGGGGCGCCCCGGCAAGGGTGCGGTTCTGCGCTGTCGCGGGGGTGCGGCAAGGGTGGCGGAGTGGCGGGTGTTGGCTCCCGCGTGTGTGGGCGGCGGGTCGGTGATGGACGCGGTGTCGCCCTGGGCGCGCGACCGGGAGCGGGCCGGCGCCGACGTGGCTCGGACCCCGTCGCCGAGGCGCGGCAACGGGCGGTAGGGGAGCGGTGGTTGCGCGCCTTGCCGGGGGTGCCCTCGCGGGCGGCGTCCGGCGGTGGAGGCGGTCCGTTGCCCTTCGTCGGGTCGCGGCAACGGGCCGCAGTGGAGCGGCGGTCGCGCCGCCCCGCGGGTGACATTCGCGTGGGCGCGCCCCGCGCGCCCACGTTCGCGTTCGCCGGCCGGCCCCCGAAGGGAAAGTCACGACGCGCCCCTTGACGCCCTCGCGGCGGCGTTGGAACACTCCCTGAGGCGCTCAGCAAGCGCTTACCTCACGCATTCCCCACGCACTCCCCACCCCGGACCGCCGCCCGAAGGGCTCCCACCTCGGATGCCGCCCCCGCTTCGCGCGTCGAGAATGAATCGATTCACCAACTCGGCGGCGGTGCCCGGCGAGCCGGCCCGCCCCGACGAAGGGACCACAGCATGAACGATGCGACCGCCGCCCGACCGCGCCAACTGGCCGGCGAGAGACGGACCGTGCGCCCGTTCCGCGCGCTGGCGCTGGCGCTGGCCGCCCTGGCCCTTGCCGCGCTGCTGGGACTCGCCCTGCCCGGCACGGCCCTCGCCGACGAGCGGCCGCCCGGCGACGCCGCCGCCGACCAGCCGACCGTGTTCATCGCCAGTGACTCCACCGCCCAGAGCTACGGCGCCGACTTCGCGCCTCAGGCCGGCTGGGGGCAGCTGCTCGACCGGTATCTCGACGAGTCGGTGACGGTCGCCAACCACGCGATCGGCGGGCGGAGTTCGCGGACCTTCGTGGAGGAGGGGCGGCTCGACGCGATCCTCGACCAGATCCGGCCGGGCGACTATCTGCTGGTGCAGTTCGGGCACAACGACGCCACCATCAGCCGGCCCGACCGTTACACCTCGCCCGCCGACTTCAAGGAGTACCTGCGCGACGACTACATCGGCGGCGCCCTGGCGCGGGGCGCCACGCCCGTCGTGGTGACGCCCGTCTCGCGGCGGGTCTTCGACCCGGCGAGCGGCGAACTGGGCGTCTCCTTCCCGGAGTACGCCCAGGCGGCCCGCGAGGTGGCGGCCGAGGAGGGCGTTCCGCTGCTGGACCTGGGGCGGGCCAGCCATGACTATCTGAGCGGAATCGGCGCGTTGGAGTCCACGGCGGTCTTTCTCCATGTGCCGCCCGGCGTCTATCCCAACCGGCCCGGCGGCACGATCGACGAGACCCACTTCCAGACCTATGGCGCCGACCGGATGGCCCGCCTGGTCGCCGTCGAGATCGCGGGTCTCGGGCTGCCGCTCTCCGACGCGGTGGTGGGCACCGAGCCGACCGGCCCGCGCCCGGCCCGGCCCGACCGGCCGCAGGCCGCCCAGGTCGGCCACGACGGGGCCCGGCTGAGCTGGGAGCCGGTGGACGGCGCGACGCTCTACCGGATCGAGGCGCGGCCGGCGGACGAGCCGCGCGGCGCGTGGTCGGTGGTCGCCGTCTCCCCGATTCCGCTCGCCGACGTCACCGGGCTGGCCGAGGCGACGCGGTACGAGCTGCGGCTGATCGCCGTCAACGACCGCGGCCCGTCGGCCCGTTCGAAGCCGTTGACGCTCACCACGGCCCCCGCCGACCTGCGGCTGGACTTCGGTCCCGCCGGCAGCCCGGTGGCCGAGGGCTATCTCGGGGTCGGCCCGGAGTCCGGCTACCCCGGCGAGCAGGGGGTCGGCTTCGCCGAGGGCGCCGCGCCGGCGGGCGCGGCCGATCGAGGTCCGGCGACGGACGCGCTCAGCAGGGACTTCGTGCTGGGCGCCGGGGGCGAGTACCGGCTCGCGGTGGACGTCCCCAACGGCACCTACGCCGTCTCGGCGACCGTGGGCGACCCGGCCGGCCCCTCGCGGACAGGCTTCGCCCTGGAGGAGTCCGACCGGGGCCAGGTGATCGGGCACCCGGGCGCCATGACGCGGCAGACGTTCACTCAGGTCACGGTCGCCGACGGCCGGTTGGACCTGCGCCTCTACGGCGAGACCGGTCATCTCAACGCCCTGGAGCTGAGCCGCGTCAGCTGAGTCCACATCAACTCCACGACCCATGAAAGGTGTTCACCCTCATGCGCAGCAGAGCCGCAGGGGCGCGCTTCGCCGTTCTCGCCACTTTGGTGGTGATGGCGACCGTCGCCTACCCAGCCGTAGCCCAACCGCCCAGACCGACATCGGAAGACCAACCAGCGGTAGCAGCACGGGAGATGGAGGCACTCGACCGCGCTCCGGTCGCCGTTCCCACCGAGGATGGCGTGCTGGTGAGCTGGCGGCTGCTGGGCCTTGACCCGGAGTCGATCGCCTTCGACGTCTACCGGGACGGCGAGTTGGTCAATCCCAGCCCCCTGACCGGCGCCACCAACCTGGTGGACCCGGACGGCAGCGTCGACTCGGTCTACCGGGTGGAGGCCGTCGACGAAGGTCAACCCGTCGACGAGACGGAGGAGTTCGGGGTGTGGGCGGGCCAGTACCGAGACATCCCCGTCAACCGGCCCGAGGGAGGGGTGACCCCCGACGGGGTGGAGTACACCTACCACCTCAACGACGCCTCGGTCGGTGACCTGGACGGCGACGGACGCTACGAGATCGTCCAGAAGTGGGAGCCGAGCAACGCCAAGGACAACTCCGCGTCCGGGTACACCGGCAACACCTATCTGGACGCCTACACGCTGGACGGCGAGCAGCTGTGGCGGATCGACCTGGGCCCCAACATCCGCTCGGGCGCGCACTACATCCAGTTCCAGGTGTACGACCTGGACGGCGACGGCTCCGCCGAGGTCACCCTGAAGACGGCCGACGGCACGGTGGACGGCGAGGGCACCGTCATCGGCGACGCGCACGCCGACCACCGAAACGACGGCGGCTACATCCTGGAGGGCCCCGAGTTCCTGACCGTCTTCGACGGCGCGACCGGCGCGGCGCTGGACACGATCGACTACGAGCCGGGCCGGGGAGACATCTGCGACTGGGGCGACTGCTACGGCAACCGGGGCGACCGTTTCCTGGCCGGGGTCGCCTATCTGGACGGGGAGCACCCGTCGGTGCTCTTCGCCCGTGGCTACTACACCCGCACCACGGTCGCCGCCTACGACTTCGACGGGAGCCGGCTGAACCGGCGTTGGTTCTTCGACTCCGACGAGGCGGGCGCGCGGTACGCGGGCCAGGGCAACCACAACCTCGCGGTCGGGGACGTGGACGGCGACGGGCGCGACGAGCTGGTCTATGGCTCGATGGCGCTGGACGACGACGGAACTCCGCTGTACAGCACGGGACTTGGGCACGGGGACGCCGCGCACCTGAGCGACCTGGACCCGGACAGGCCGGGGCTTGAGGTCTTCGCGGTGCACGAGAGCATGAGTGCGTCGGGGAACCGGGGCGGCACCTTCCGGGACGCGGCCACCGGCGAGGTGCTCTACGGGATGCCGGCCGACACCGATGTCGGGCGCGGCGCCGCCGCCGACATCGACCCGGCCCACCCGGGTGCCGAGGCGTGGGCGGTGACGGCGGACGGCGCCTGGAACTCCCGTGACGGCGAGCTGCGTTCGGCCGCCGGCGAGCTGTTGGGCACGTCGATCCCTTCGGCCAACTTCGTGATCTGGTGGGACGGCGACCCGCTGCGGGAGATCCTGGACCACGACTTCGAGGAGGGGGTGGACCCGGCGGGCGCCCCGTTCATCGCCAAGTGGGACCCGGAGGCGGGCGAGCAGCGGGTGATCTTCCGACCCGAGGGCACCTACAGCAACAACTACACCAAGGGCAACCCGGTGCTCCAGGCCGACCTCTACGGCGACTGGCGCGAGGAGGTGCTGCTGCGCACCCAGGACGAGTCGGCGCTTCGGGTGTTCACGACCGACGAGCCGACCGAGCTGCGGCTGCCGACGCTGATGCACGACCCGCAGTACCGGACGGCGGTGGCCTGGCAGAACACCGCGTACAACCAGCCGCCGCACCCGAGCTTCTTCGTCGGCGAGGGCATGGAGCGGCCGGCGCCGCCCCGGATCCGGTACGCGGACCGCCCGTGACGGAACCCCCGTTGAGCCGCTGAACGACTCAGCCCCGAACGTTCCGCCCCGGCGCGGCCCCACCGCCGCGCCCGGGGCGGAACGTGGGAAAAGGCGCGGGTCGGAGGGGGTGAGGGCGGGTAGGGTCGGTGGCCGTAAGCGCTTTCCATCTGGAGGCAATCCACGTGGCCCCGCCGGTAGCCCCGCTCGAACACCGATACCGGGGCGAACACCCGGTCCGTACCCTCGTCTGGCTGCTCCGCCCCGACCGCTGGCGGATCGCCCTGGCGTTCGTGGTCTTCACCGTCAAGCACAGCCCCGTGTGGCTGCTGCCGCTGACCACCGCCGCCATCGTCGACACCGTCGTGGACCATCTGCCGATCGGCAACCTCTGGTCCAGCGCCGGTCTGGTGCTGGCGATCCTGCTCGTCAACCTGCCCCTGCACCTGCTCTGGGTGCGCCTGATGTACGGCAGCGTGCGGCGGATGGGCACCGCGCTGCGCTCCGCGCTCTGCACCCGGATGCAGCAGCTGTCCATCGGCTACCACCACCGCGTCAGCGCCGGCGTGCTCCAGGCGAAGGTGGTGCGCGACGTCGAGACCATCGAACAGATGGTGCAGCAGACCTCCGAGATGGGCCTGGGCGCCGTCACCGTGCTGATCGGCGGCCTGGTCATCATCGGCCTGCGGGCCCCGGAGTTCCTGCCGATCTTCCTGGTGGTCGTGCCCTGCGCCGCCCTGCTGGTGATGCGGATGCGGCTGCGACTCCGCACCCGCAACGAGCACTTCCGCCGTGACGTCGAGCAACTCTCCACCCGGGTCGCCGAGATGACCCGGCTGATCTCCGTGACCCGGGCCCACGGCCTGGAGGAGAGCGCCCTGCGCCGCATGAACGGCACCCTGCGGCGGGTGTTGGACTCCGCGCTGCGCCTCGACCTGCTCAACGGCCGGGTGGCGTCGGCCTCCTGGGTCCTGCTGAACACGCTGGGGCTGTCGTTCCTCACCGGCGCCGCGCTGGTCGCCTACTACGAGGTGTGGGACGTCAGCGCCGGCGACGTGGTGATGCTCAGCGCGTTCCTCGCCACCCTGACCAACTCGACCACCACGCTGCTCTCCCTGATGCCCGTCGTCACCAAGGGGTTGGAGTCGGTCCGCTCGGTGGGCGAGGTGCTCCAGGCGCCGGCCCTGGAGGAGAACGAGGGCAAGGCCGAAGTCACCGCCGTGCGGGGCGCGTTCACCTTCGACGAGGTGTCCTTCGGCTACGAGGGCGACGAACGGCGGCCCGCCGTCAGCCGGTTGAGCCTGACTGTCTCGCCCGGCGAGACGATCGCCCTGGTCGGGGCGTCGGGCGCCGGCAAGTCCACCGTGCTCAACCTGCTCATCGGCTTCGAACACCCCACCCGGGGACGGCTGTCGCTCGACGGGGTGGACATGAGCGGCCTCGACCTGCGGACCTACCGCCGCTTCGTCTCCGTCGTCCCCCAGGAGTCGATCCTCTTCGAGGGCACCGTCCGGGAGAACGTCGCCTACGGCATGGACGACGCGGACGAGAACGCCGTGCGGGAGGCCCTCGCCGCCGCCAATGCCCTGGAGTTCGTCGAGCGGTTGCCCGGCGGGCTGGACGCGGTGGTGGGCGAGCACGGGGCGCGGCTCTCCGGCGGCCAACGTCAACGGCTCGCGATCGCCCGGGCGTTGATCCGCGACCCGAGGGTGCTGATCCTCGACGAGGCGACCTCGGCGCTGGACACCCGTTCCGAGGCGCTGGTCCAGCAGGCCCTGAGCCGGCTGGTGCGCGGCCGGACCACCTTCGTGGTGGCGCACCGGCTGTCCACGATCAGGGGCGCGGACCGGATCGTGGTCCTCGACCACGGGGAGATCGTGGAGAGCGGCACCCACGAGGAGCTGCTGGCGCGCGGGGGCGCCTACGCGGCGCTCACGGCGGGGCAACTCAACTGACGTGCGACGCGCGGTCCTTCGGCCGGCCCGCCGCTCATGCCGTTCGCCCCGCTCATGCCGTTCGCCCCGCTCACGCCGGCGCGTTGGCGGCGGCGCGGCGCTGGCGGGCCGCCTCGTAGAGGACCACGCTGGCGGCGTTGGCCGCGTTGAGCGAGCTGGCCGAGCCGGTCATCGGGATGGACACGAGCACGTCGCACCGCTCCCGCCAGGCCGCGCTCAGGCCACGGGTCTCGTTGCCGACGAGGAGCAGCACGGGCCCGGTCAGGTCGCAGGCGTCGACCGGGACCGTGCCGCCCTCGTCGGTGCCGACCACGGTCACCGGGCCGCCGAGCGGGGCGGCCTCGGCCAGCCAGGAGAGCACCTCCCGATGCCCGGGGGCGCGCACCACGGGGAGCGCGAACAGCGAACCGGTGCTGGCCCGCACCGACTTGGGGTCGTAGACGTCGGCGGCGTGGCCGGTGACCACAAGGCCCGAGGCGCCGAAGGCGTCGGCGGAACGGACCAGGCTGCCCACGTTGCCCGGGCTGGTCGGCCGGTCGAAGACCACCCCGAGGAAGCCGTCGTCGACCGCGATCCTGGACAGCTCGTCGGGCGGCAGCTCGGCGACGGCCACCAACTCGGGCGGGCCCTCGTCCTTCTCGCCCAACTCGGCCAGCAGCTCGGACGCCATCGCCACCCGCTCCGCCGGGACCTCGGCCAGCAGCCGGCGGGCCCAGGCGGTCGGTGGGCGCTCCGCGTCGTGGATCAGCGTCCTGATCGGCCAACCCCGTTCCACGGCGAGGGAGATGGGGCGCACGCCCTGCACCAGGAACTCGCCGGCGCGCTGCCGCTTGGTGCGGTTGGTCAGCTGCGCCTGCCACTGCTGGAAGCGCGCGTTCCTGGTCGTGATCCGCCGCACCGCCACCTGGCTCCCACCTGGCCCCACCTGGCCCCACCTCGAAGAATTCGCCCTGCCGGGGGCAGAGGCTACACGCCGGCACGGCCGTCGTGCCTCCCGAGCCCGCCCCCGGCCCGGCGGCGTCGAGGGCGCCGTGCGGTCAGCCGTCTCCGTGCTCGACCGTGACCACGACCTTGCCGACGTGCGCGTTGGACTCCAGCAGGCGATGGGCGTCGCCGATCCGTTCCAGGCCGTGGAGGACCTCGCCGACCACCGGCCGGAGGGAGCCGTCCTGGACCCCGCTGGCCAGGAAGGCGTTGACGCGCCGCCGGCCCTCGGCCGTGGACGTCATCTCGACGTTGTTGTAACCGTGCACGGTGAGCGGCCAGTTGAGCGGCATCCGCATGGTCCCGCCGCCGAGCCAGCCGTAGGTGACCACCGTTCCGCCGGTGGTCGCGGCGGTGGCCAGCTCGGGAAGGCCGGGCCCGCCCACCGCGTCGAAGACCAACTCGGCGCCCCGGCCGTCCGTCAGCCGCCGCACCTCCTTCGGCACGTCCTCCTCGTCGGAGACGATCACCCGCGCGGCGCCGAGGTCCAGCAGGCGCTGCCGCTTGGCGGCGGTGCGGGTGACCGCGACGGGGAACGCGCCGATGCGGGCGGCGGTCTGGATCGCCGCGACGCCGACGCCGCTGGAGGCGGCGTTGATCACCACATGGTCGCCGGCGCGCAGCCCGCCCACCTCCACCAGCCCGCCGTAGGCGGACGAGTAGGCGAGCCAGAGCGCGGCGCCGGTGACGGCGTCCAGCGGGGCCGGGCGCGGCAGCACCGAGTCGACGGGCAGCACCACCCGTTCCGCGTAGACGCCCTGGGCGCTCATCTCGATCCCGGGGCCGGTCAACACCGGGTCGCCCGGGGCGAACGCGGTGACGCCGGCGCCCACCGACTCCACCACGCCGGACGCCTCGTAGCCGAGGCGCGAGCCGGGCAGGGTGGCCGGGTAGTAGTAGTCGCCGGAACGGAAGAGGGCCTCGGCGCGGTTGAGCCCGACGGCGTCGACGCGGACCCGGACCTCACCGGGGCCCGGCTCGTCCAGGGCGACCTCCCGCAGGGTGAGGACCTCGGGGCCGCCGATCTCGTCGAAGAACACGGTGCGGGCGCGCGTCGCGCGCGGTGTCCGGGGTGCGTGGGTCGTGTCCGTCGTGTGTGCTCTGTGGGTGGTGTGCGTTGCCATGTGGGGAACGCTACGGACGGGTCGCTGGACGCCCCATGTCCCACGATCTCGCAGTTTTGTCCGATCGTCTCTCGCCCTGGACGGTTGGCGAGATGGCCCGGCGGCCTAGGATCGAGGACGTGGATGTACTGAGCGACGCCATCGCCGCGATGCGCACCGGGGTTCCGCACTCGTCGCGGACGCGTTGTTCGGCGCCCTGGGGGATGAGGTTCCCGGCGTCGGAGGGCGCCGGTTTCCATATCGTGCTCCAGGGCTCGTGCTGGCTGTTGCCGCCCTCGGGCGGGGAGCCGCTCGCGCTCTCGGCCGGGGATGTCGTGTTTCTGGCGCAGGGCGGGGTGTACGGTCTCGCCGACGCGCCGGACACGCCCCTGGTCCCCGTGGTGCGGCGGGGCGAGGAGTGGGTGTGGGAGGCGCCGCCGGAGGCGGGCGGCGGGCCCACCACGCTGCTGCTGTGCGGCGCCTACCGGCTCAGCCGCGCGCGTCCGCACCCGCTGCTCGCCGAGCTGCCGGCCGTCGTCCATCTGCCGGCGCGGATCGGGGCACATCGGGCGCTGCGCGCGGCCGTTGACCTGCTCGGCGGCGAACTGGAGGCGCCGGGGCCGGGCTCGGACGCCGCGATCCCCGCGCTCCTCGACACGTTGCTCCTGTACATCCTGCGGGCCTGGCTGGCCGACCACTCCGAGCGGGCGACCACGGGCTGGGCCGCCGCCCTGGCGGACCCCGCGATCGCCGAGGCGCTCGACGCGATCCACCGGGACCCGGCCCACCCGTGGACGGTCGCCGGGTTGGGGCGGCTCGCCGGCCTGTCCCGGGCCGCGTTCGCCCGGCGGTTCACCACCGTGGTCGGTCAGCCGCCACTGGCGTATCTGACCTGGTGGCGGATGACGGTCGCCGGGCGGCTGCTGGACTCGACCGAGGCGCCGCTCCGGGTCGTCGCCCAACGCAGCGGCTACAGCTCTGAGTTCGCGTTCGCGAAGGCGTTCCGCCGGGAGCTGGGCATGTCGCCGGGGCAGTACCGGAACGGCGAGCGGGCCGCCGCCCGTTCCGCCCGCTCGGCGCGAGCGGGGGAGCCGGCGGCGGCCCTGGCGGTGCCGGACCTGGCGCCCTGACCGAGGCGCGGGTTCAGTCAGCCAGCCCGGCGGTGGAGTCGGTGGTGACCAGCAGCGCGGCCAGGGGTTCGAGGCGGTCGACGGTGAGGTGGACCGTGTCGCCGGAGACCTCGGCGCGCACCCGGTTCTGGCCACCTATCGGGGCGCTCTCGGCCGCGTTCTGGGCGGAGTTGAGCACCGCCAACACGGAGAGCCCGTCGGCCGCGCCGAGGCTGCTGCCCGGCACGGACACCGTGCGGCCGGTCAACTCCGCGTCGGGGGAGGGGTTCCACAGCAGCGCGGCGAACCGTCCCGCGCCGTCGTCGGTGGCCATCGCGTCCGGCACCGCCGGGTCGGTCCACGCGACGGACGAGACGGCGCCGAGCGCCTGGTAGGCGATCAACGAGCGCAGCTGGCCGGTGAACCCGAAGTGCCCGTTCTCGATCACGTCGGCGCGCATCATGCCCTGAAGGTTCACGTAGAAGATCATCCGGATGCCGCCGGAGAGCTTTCCCGCGCGCTCGGCGTTCCACAGGTCGCCGAGGATGAACCCGGGCGAGTTGGCGATCTCCAGCGCGACGCTGTCGTCGCCGTACTCGGTCACATAGGTCTCGCGGCCCGGATAGTCCCGCAGGTCCTGCCAGCCACCGTAGGTGTGGTAGGAGAGGTGGTTCATGTCCTGGCGGGCGAAGTGGTGTTGCCAGATCCCCGACTCGGGGAAGGCGGTCGAGGGGCCGAGGATGCCGTTGACATCGCCCTGCATCTCGGTGACCAGCCGGTCGAGGTAGTAGGCGTACTCGTCGACGTCGTCCGGGTTGGCGACGAACCACACCCCGTCGGGCTCGTTGAGAACCTCCACGAACCGGACGTTGTCATAGCGGCGGTAGAGGTCGGCCGCATGGGCGACATAGGGGCCGTCGGCGATCTCCCGGATGGTCTCCTCGGGCTGACGGCCGTCCTGGGCCCACCAGTTGTCGTAGCCGTCGACCGCCGAACCGGTGATGATCATGGGCAGCCCGGCGTCCCTGGCCCGGGCCACCACGGTCTCGACGCTGGCCGGGTCGTCGGTGACATGCCCGGTCTCGTTGTCCCAGCGCAGCCAGGCGTTCGGCAGCACGGCGTGGATCTTGGCGAACGACGCCTGGGTGAGATCCCAGTTCCGCCACTGCTCTGGGATGTCGGGGATCACATAGATGCCCAACCGCTCCGGATGGATGGGGGTGTTGCCCAACGCGGCCCGGGCGCCGGCGCGCGCGGTGGGCTCCGCCGCGCCCGCCAGGCGGGACGCGCCGAGCAGCGCGGCACCGCCGAGCGCGGTGGCGCCGGCTC
>NZ_RFFJ01000055.1 GCF_003696235.1 Streptomyces triticirhizae | reverse complement strand
GGGCGGTGGGGTTCGCGGGTGCGGCGGCCCGGAGGCCGAGCAGCTCGGCCATCCGGCGCGGGGTCGGGCGGTCCAGCCACTCCGTGACGTCCAGCCGCCGGCCGGTGTGCCCCTCGACCGTGTCGATGAGGCTGAGCACCTGGAGGGAGTGCCCGCCGAGTTGGAAGAAGTCGTCGTCGGCGCTGGCCGGCACGCCCAGCGTGGCGCGCCAGAACTCCAGCAGCTCGGCTGCCGGTTGACCGGCCTGTTCGGCGGTGGCGGCGGCGGGCCGAGCGGCCGGCTCGGCGTCGGCGCTCGGGCGGGCGCCGACGCCCGCGCCCGCCGTGGCGCGGGTGCGCACCCCGATCGCGTGCACGGCGGTGTCCGGGGCCTCGGCCGAGCGGGTCAGCGTCTCCTCGACGTCCGCCAGGAAGGCCCGCACCGTCGCCTCGCTCAGCGTGGCCGCGTCGTACTCGATCTCGACGACCGTGTCCGCGTCCTCCTCCGAGACGCCGATCACCAGCTGGCAGCGGGCGGTGCTGCTCGGGCTGGGCAGCAGCCGGGCGGGCGCGCCGCCCAGCGCCAGGCCGCCGCCGATGCGCCCGTGATGGGTGATCAGCACGGGCGGCATGGCGCCGAGCGCCTCGGCGTCGGCCGCCGGCAGCTCGTCCACGACCCGGTCGAAGCCGACGTGTTGGTGCGGCAGGCTCTCCCAGAGCGCGTCGCGGGCCCGGCCGGCCACGGCGTCGAGGGTGTCGCCTGGGGCGACCGCGTCGGCGAGGACCACGTTGTGCGCGCAGTAGCCGACCACGGACTGGTCGGCGGCGCTCATGCGGTTGGCGACCACCACCCCGATGCCGGTGCGGCCCGTCGCCCCGCCGGCCGCCAGCACGGCGCGGACGGCGCCGAGCAGCACCGCGAAGTGCGTGGAGCCGACCCGGTGGGCCACGGTGGGAACGGCGGCCGAGGCGGCGGCGGTCAGCCGGTGGCGGACCACAGCGCCGTCCCGGCCGGGGCGGGGCGGGCCGTCGGGCAGCAGCGCGGCGGCGCGGGCGCCGCTCAGCGCGGCCCGCCAGTAGGCGAGCGAATCGGGCGACACGGGCCGGCCGGCCCGTTCGGCGAAGTCCGCGTACGGCACGGGGGGTTCGGCGAAGACCCGCTCGGGCGTCAGCCCGTCCGGGTCCGTGCCGGCGGCGAGCGCCGAGCGCACCGCGCGGTGGGCCTCGTCCAGGTCGGACAGCACCAGGTGCAGGGCCCAGCCGTCCAGCACCGCGTGGTGCACGGTGACCAGCAGCTCCTGACGGCCCGCCACGTTCAGCAGGGTCAGCCGCGCGAGGGGGGCGCGGGCCAGGTCGAACGGCTCGGCGTGCAGCAGGGTGGCCAGCTCGTCCAGCAGCGCCTCGGGCTCGGCGGGAAGCGGGTCCGGCCAGCTCGCCTCGTTCACGTCCACGAGGGAACGGGCGACGGAGGCGGGGTGCACCTGCCGCACCAGGGAGTCGCCCCGGCGGGCGAACGAGGTCCGCAGCGCCTCGTGGCGTGCGGTGACCAGGCGCCAGGCGTGGGTGAGCGGCTCCGTCTCCAGGCCGGCGACCGTGAGGCGCCACGTCAGGTTGTAGACGTCCTTGCGCGCGGACCGGTGCTGGACCCACCACAGCACCTCCTGGGCCGGTGCGCAGGACAGTTCCGGTGGTGTCACGGTCATTGGCTCCTCCGCCCATTGGTTTTCCCCCGGCAATGATTGTCGGAGAACCGAATTGCGGCAAGCTCGGTCACGGCCCCGGCGAATAACGCGATAGAGGTTTTCTATAGCGCGAGGACAATCGCGGTCATGATGCCTGTATAGGAGTCCTCTATCGCCTTCACCTGCTCTTTTGTTGACGGGAAGGCCGCTTACGGGAATATTGGCGGCAGCCTCGTAAATCAATCTGTTGCGGCCAGGGAGTTGTTTCGATGAACCAGGCTGTGCACCATGTGACCAGCACTGACGCGGTGGGTTCCATCATCGCCAGATTCGTTCGGGTGCCCTTCACCGATAATTCCGGACTCGCCGAGATAGGTCTCGACTCCATGTCCCTGGTGAGGGTGGTGGTCGCCTTCCTGCCGGACACCGGACAGGAGATCGACGCCGCAGCCCTCGCCGAGCTGCGCACGGTGGGCGAGCTGAGGGGCTGGCTGCTGAGCGTGGCCGCCGCCGGGGGTGAGACCCCGTGACCGCTCCCCTCACCACGCCCGTCGGCACGCGGCCCGACCCCGCGCCGGCCGACGCAGGGCCGGGCTGGCGGGCCCCGCTGACCGAGACCCAGCTCGGCCTGCTGATGGTGCACCGCACCGTCGCGGTGCCCCACCTCTACAACGTGGTGGCCGAGGCCACCCTCGACCCCGGGTGCCCGCACGAGCGGCTGCGCGCGGCGCTCGCCGAGGTGCTCGCCGTCCAACCCGCCCTGCGGATGGGGCTGTTGACGACGCCCCAGCCGCACGCCGTGCTCGTGGACCCGCCGACGCCCGACGCGCTGCCCCTCAGCGACGAGCCGATGGCGCCCGGCGACTGGGAGCGGGCGCACCGGGCGGCCGTCGACCGGCTCTCCCGCGCCACCTTCGACTTCGCCGCCCCGCCGCTGCTGCGGGCGATCCACCTCCGCACCACCACGGGCGACCGCGCCGCGCTGCTGCTGGTGGCGCACCACACCGTCTTCGACGGCTACTCGCTGCGCCCGCTGGTCGACGACCTCAACGCCGCGCTCGCCGGCACGCTGGACGCCGGCTCGCTGCGGCCGAAACGGGAACGGGCGCTGCGCGGCGAGCTGTTGGCGCAGCAGGCCGCCGCCGGCACGCCCGAGGTGGAGGCCGCAGCCGTGGCGATGGGGGAACGCCTGCGCTCCGCCCCGGCGACCGTCCTCCACCCGGGACCCGGCCGCCCCACGGAGACCGCCTTCACGGGCCGGCGCGCGGAACTGCCGCTGGGCGCCGAGCTGTCGGCGGCCGTGGACCGCGCCCGCGTCGAGCTGGGGGCCACTCCGTTCGCCTTCTTCTCGGCGGTCTACTCGGCCGTGCTGGCCCGGCACAGCGGCAACACCACGGTGACCTTCGGCAGCCCGCTGCTGTCCCGCCGCACCGTCGGCTCGTTCGACCTGTGCGGCTTCTTCGTGCACACCCTGCCGCTGGTGTTCGACGTGGACTGGCGGGTCAGCTTCGCCGAGCACCTCGCCGGGGTGGCGGCGCCCGAGGTCCAGTCGGTCAAGCGGCGGGTCGCGGTGTCGTTCAACCGCGTCGTGCGGCACGCCGAGCCCGACCGGTCCAGCAACCGCAACCCGCTGTTCGCGGCGATGCTGGCGATGCAGGACTCCACCGAGGTGCGGCCGGGCGGCGCGGTGTGGGCGCTGCGCGAACACGGCACCGGGACGGCCAAGTTCGACCTGTGGCTCGGCGTCACGCCGACCGCCGCCGGCTGGCTGCTGGAGCTGGAGTACGACCCCGAGCTTCTGCCGGAGCCGGTGGCCGACGGGGTGCTGCGCTCGCTGCGCGAGGCGGTGGGCGCCGCCGCGAAGGACCCTTCGACGCCACTGGCCGGGCTGTTCTCGGACGGTTCCGGCGTTCCCGAGGACGACGGCCGCCACCGGCCGCCGCCGGTGCCCGGGCTCGACGGGTGGTTCCGGCACACCGCGCGGCGGCTGCCGGACGCCGTCGCCGTGGAGGACCCGGCCGGGCGGCTGACCTACCGGGAGGTGGACGCGGCGGTGGACGCGATGGCCGCCGGGCTGCGGCGGCGCGGCGTCGTGCCGGGACAGGTGGTGGGGCTGACCACCGCCACGCTGACCGACACCGTCGTCGCGATGTTCGCCGCGCTGCGGCTGAACGCCCGCTATCTGCCGCTGGACCTGGGCCTGCCCGAGGAGCGGCTGGCGTACATGACCCGGCAGGCCGAGTGCCGGCTGGTGGTCGGCGAGGGCGCGGTGCCGGGGGCGACGGTGCTGTCCCCCGCCGAGGTCGCCGGGGACGCCGGGGACGCCGAGACCGTGGAGGCCGCCGGGGTCGCCGACGGGACGAACGGGGTGGCCGAGGAGGGCGCCGCCGGCCAACCCGGCGCCGGCTATGTGATGTTCACCTCCGGGTCCACCGGCCGGCCCAAGGGCGTGGTCATGAGCGAGGGCCCGCTGCTCAACCTGAGCGCCTGGCAGCTCGACGCGCTGGCCATGGACGAGGGCACCCGCTTCCTCCAGTACGCGCCGCTCGGCTTCGACGTCTCCTTCCAGGAGATCGTCCCCACGCTGCTCGTCGGCGGGACGGTGGTCTCCCGCGAACCGGCCGACCGCCGGGATCTGCCGGCCGTGGTGCGGCGGATCGTCGACGGCGACCTCACCCATGTCTATCTGCCGGTCGCCGCGCTCCGCCCGTTCGTCCAGGCCGCGCGGAGCGCCGGCGCCGGCCTCGAACGGGTCACCACCGTGTGCGTCTCCGGCGAACAGCTGGTCGTCGACCGGGAGATCGAGGACTTCTTCGCCGAACGCCCGCACCTGACGCTGATCAACCTCTATGGTCCGACCGAGACCCACGCCGTCACCACCCAGCGGCTGACCGGCGCCGCGCGTGGCTGGCCCTCGCACGTGCCGATCGGCGTGCCGGTCCACGGGGTGACCGCCCAGGTGATCGACCGCACCGGCCACCTCGCGCCGCCCGGCGTCGCCGGCGAGCTGCTGCTCGGCGGGGCCTGCCCGGCGGACGGGTATGTCAACGACCGGGAACGCACCGACGAGCGCTTCGTTCCCGACCCCTACGGCCCGCCGGGGGCGCGCCGCTACCGCACCGGCGACCAGGTGCTCGGCGACGCCGACGGCACCCTGATCTTCCTGGGCCGGGACGACGACCAGGTCAAGATCCGGGGCTACCGGGTCGAGTTGGGCGAGATCGAGGCCGCCGCGCTGGCCCACCCGCGGGTGCGGGAGGCCGTCGCCGCCGCGCGCGGCGAGGGCGCCGAACGCCATCTGCTGCTCTTCGTCCGGCTCGCGGGACCGGCCGGCGCGGCCGGTTCGGCCGACGGGGTGCGGCGGGAGCTGGCCGCGCTGCTCGCCGAGCGCCTGCCCGGCTATATGGTGCCCGGCCGCGTCCTGCCCGTGGACGTCGTGCCCACCACCGGCAACGGCAAGGTCGACCGCCCGGCGCTGCTCGCCACGGCGGACGCGCTGATCGCCCGGCTGGAGGCGCCGCCGGACCCGGATGTCGCGGCCGGCCGGCCCGACGACCCGCTCCAGGCCCAACTGCTGGAGCTGTGGGCGGAGTTGCTGGAACGGCGTGACCTGACCCTCGACCGCTCCCTGCTGGAGTGCGGGGCGCACTCGCTGAACGTCCTGTCCGCGCTGACCAGGATCGAGCAGCGGTTCGGCGCGCGGATCGCGGTCCTGGACTTCTTCCGGGCGCCCACGATCCGGGAGTTGGCGCGCCTGGTCGAGGCCGAGGTCGGCGCGGCCGCCGCAGGCGCCGGCCCCGCGCCGAACGGGGCGACGACATGACCGCGCCCGCCCCCGAGGTGACCGAGGACGAGCAGCTGCTGATCCCCATCAGCCGCACCCCGGGACCGTTGCGCAGCGTGCTGCTGCACCCGGCCGGCGGCGGCCTCGGCCCCTACCTCGGCGTGGCCGCCGTGCTGGGCCGCCGGGGCCCGGTGGCCGGCATCCGCGCCGCCGGGCTGCTGCCCGGGGAGCGGCCCGACGACTCCGTCGAGGCGATGGTGCGGCGCTATCTGCCGCTGCTCGACCGGCTCGACGGGCCGCCCGACCTGCTCTTCGGCTGGTCGCTCGGCGGCGTGCTCGCCTGGCAGCTGGCCGCCGAGCTGGTGGCCAGGGGAGAGCGGCCCCGGGTGGTCATGCTCGACAGCCAGGCGACCCTCGGCACCGCGAGCGGCCGGGATCTGGACCAACTCCGCGCGCAGGTCGTGGGGATGGCCGGCCTGGCCGGGCACGACGCCGAGCAGGTCGCCCGCACCACGGACGCGCACATCGCCGCCGTCGCCGGCCACGCCGTGCGCGACCGGCACGACAGCCGGGCGCTGCTGATGGCCTGCGCCGCCGAGCCGGACCCCGTTCAGCCCGCCCGCTGGCGGGAGGTGGCCCCGGCGCTGCGCGTCGTCGAGATCCCCTGCGGCCACTTCGAGCTGCTGGCGCCGCCCCATCTGCGCACGGTCATCGGCCACCTGGAGACGTTCCTCCGCGACACCGATCCCGCCCACCGCCCCGGCGACCCGGAGCCGACCGCCTCGCCCGCTTCACCCGCTTCGCCCGCTTCGACCGACGCCGATCCGCGCGTCACCGAGGAGTACCGATGACCGAACCACTCGCCGTGGTCACCGGCGGCACCCGAGGGATCGGGCTGGCCCTGAGCCGGCGGCTGGTCCGCCTGGGCCACCGGGTGATCGCCTTCTACGGCTCCGACCGCGCCGCCGCCGAGAAGGCGGAGACGGAGGCGCCGGAGCGGCTGACCGCCCTGCGGGTCGACGTGTCCGACCCCGACCAGGTCGCCTCGGCGGCCCGCCGGATCGTGGACGAACACGGCGCCCCCGCCGTCCTGGTGAACAACGCCGGGGTCAACCGCGACCGCCCGTTCCTCGAACTCACCGACGAGGACTGGCGCCGGGTGCTGGACACCAACCTGTCCGGCCCGTTCTGGCTCACCCGGGCCCTCGCCCCCGCGATGCTCGCGGCCGGCGGCGGCAACGTGGTGAACATCGGCGCCACCACCGGCATCCGGGTGCGGGTCGACGGCGCCAACTACTCCGCCAGCAAGGCCGGGTTGCTCCAGCTCACCAAGTGCATGGCGCTGGAGCTGGCACCGACCGTCCGGGTCAACTGCCTGATCCCCGGAATGATCGACACCGAGGAACTGCGCGTCCGCTGGCGCCTGGACGACCCGGAGCGCATGGCCATGACGCTCGACGAGATCCCGTCGCGGCGCATGGGCACCACCGAGGACATCGCCGACGCCCTGGAGTTCATCGTCGGCCCCGCCGGCTCCTACCTCAACGGTCAGAAGCTGATCATCGATGGAGGGCAGTTCATGTGGTGACCACACCGAGCACCGTCGGCCTGTCGGTCGCTCCCCCCGCCGGGGCCGACCCGCCCGAGGACCCGGTGGAGCGCATCCTGTCCGAGGCCCGCGCGGCCCGCGTGGCCGCGCCCCCGATCGGCGACGCCGCCTACCCCCGCTACTGTCACGAGCTGCGCGACCGGCTGCGCGCCGCCTGGCCCACCCTGCTGGCGGCCAACCGCCGCGACATCGCCAGCGCCGAGGCGCGCGGCCTGCCGGACACGCTGGTCACCCGGCTCCGGCTCACCGACCGGCACCTCGACGCCTTCGCCGCGCTCGCCGAGCGCGCGGAGCGCGAACTGGCCGACCTCACCGGCCACAGCACCACGCTGCCGGCGGCGGACTGGGGGACGCTCCGCCGGATTCCCAAGCCGCTCGGCGTGGTGATGATGGTCTACGAGGCGCGGCCGACCGTGACCGTGGACGGCGCGCTGCTGCCGGTGATCGTCGGCAACGCCGTGCTGCTGCGCGGCGGCACGGAGATGGTGGAGACCGACGCCGCGCTCGCCGAGGTGGCGCGGGCCGCGCTGCGGGCCGCTGGGCTGCCCGCCGGCCTGGTCACCGTGCTGCGGGACCCCAGGCGCACCCTGCTGCGGGCCATGCTGAAGCGGCCGGACGCCATCGACGTGCTGATCCCGCGCGGCAGCCCCTCGTTGATCGACTACTGCCGCACCAGCGGCGCGCTCCCGCTGATCGCCAGCGGCGGCGGCGTCAACCACCTCTACGTCCACGCGAGTGCCGACCTGGCGCTGGCCGCCACGGTCACCCTGGACAGCAAGATCCCGGAGCCGGCCGGCTGCACCTCGGTCGAGCTGGTGCTGGCCGACCGGAGCGTTGTCGAGGCGTACACGGCCGAACTGCTCCGCCAGGCGGAGGCGGCCGGCTCGGCGCTCACCGTCCGCCTCGACCCCTCGGTGCCCCGGCCGCCGGCCGGGCCCGGCCGGATCGAACGGCTCGAACCCCACGACCTCGGGCGGGAGTTCCTCGACCCGGTGATCGGGGTGCTGGCCGTCTCCGGGCTCGACGAGGCGGTGGACCACATCCGCCGCCACGGCTCCGCCCACACCGAGGGCGTGCTGGCCACCGACCCGGAGGTGACCGAGCGCTTCTCCCGGCTGGTGGACGCGGCGGCCATCGTCGTCAACGGCAGCCTGCGCCTGCACGACGGACCCAAGCTCGGCCTCGGCGCCGAGATCTCCATCGCCACCGGCCGGCTGCACGTCCGGGGGCCGGTCACGCTCGGGGCGCTGGTCACCAGCGGCTGGGTGGTCGAGGCCGATGGCGAACTGCGCGGCTGACCCGCCGCCCACCCGACCGACCCACCCGACGACCGCCCCCACCAGGACCGGCGCCCCCACCAGCCACGCCGGCACCGCCGTTCCCGCTGACCGGACCGGCCGGGCCGGCCCGGCGCACCCACTCATGCGACGTCAGGAGAGAACCGCCATGTCCGTTACGCACAGCCTCGACCGTGCCACGGTCGCCGATGCCGTCAAGCGGGTCGTGATCGCCGAGTCCCGGCTGTCCATCGACCCGACCGTGATCTCCGAGAGCGAGCCCCTGGTGGGCGAGCTGCTGCGGGTCAACTCGCTCGGCTTCGTCGGGATGCTGGTCCGGATCGAGGACACGCTGGACGTCACGCTGCCGGACGACCTGTTCGTGGGGCGCGCCTTCACCGTCGTGGGTGACCTGATCGACGTGGTGATAGCCGGGGCGGAGGCCAACCGATGAGCGCCCGACTGCCCACCCGCTGGCGCGGCGTGCTGCCGTACCTGTCCGAGCCCATGCCGCCCGACCTCACCCCGGAGGCCACCGGGCGCACCGAGGTCGGCGTCAACCTGCCGATGGAGCTGGTCCGGCAGAGCGTGCTGGAGCGCGAGTACTGGCCCATCCCCGACGAGGTCGCCGCCGCCTACCGGGGCTACCGGCCCACCCCGCTGTGGCGGGCCACCGGCTTCGAGCGGGCCATCGGCGCCCGGGTGCCGGTCTACGTCAAGTACGAGGGCGGCAACATCTCCGGCAGCCACAAGCTCAACACCGCGCTGGCGCAGGCCCACTACTACCGCAGGGCCGGCGTGAAGGAGCTGGTCACCGGCACCGGCGCCGGCCAGTGGGGCACCGCGATGGCGGCGGCCTGCGCCCTGTTCGGGCTGCGCTGCCGGGTGTTCATGGTGGAGTCCAGCCTGCGCCGCAAGCCGTACCGGGGCACGCTGATGCGGATGCTCGGCGCCGAGGTGCACTCCAGCCCCAGCGGGCTGACCGAGGTCTCGGGGAGGCACCGGGACGGCACCGGCAACAGCCTGTCGCTGGCGATCGGCGAGGCGGTCGAGTACGCCGCCAGCCACGACGGGGTGGCGTTCTGCATCGGCAGCGGCGAGACCTACAGCATCCTGCACCAGTCGGTCATCGGCCTGGAGGCCCGGGAGCAACTGGCCGGGCTTGAGGCCGAGGTGGACGCGGTCGTGGGCTGCGTGGGCGCCGGCTCCAACTTCGGCGGGATCGCGCTGCCCTTCCTCGCCGAGGAACGCTCGGGCGGGGCCGCCTCGCCGACGCTGGTCGCCGCCGAGTCGACCACGGCGCCCAAGCTGACCCGGGGCGTCTACGCGTACGACAAGACGGACGCCACCGGGAGCGGCCCGCTGGAGGCGATGTACACCATCGGCAGCGACTACCCGATCCCGGACGCGCACTCGGCCGGGCTGCGCTTCCACGGCGCGGCCAAGCTGATCTCCGCGCTGCGGCACGAGGGCGACGTTGCGGCCACCGCCGTCAGCCAGCCCGACGCGCTGTCCGCAGGGCAGCTGCTGACCAGGAACGAGGCGGTGCTGCCCGCGCCGGAGTCCGGGCACGCGCTCGCGGCAGCCGCACGGCTGGCCACCACGGGCGCCGCCGACGGCGAGCGTCAACTGCGCGCCGAACGCGGGGTGTTGGTCTGCGTCAGCGGCCACGGCTTCCTCGACCTGGGCGCCTACGAGCAGCTGCTCGACGGCGCGCTGGACGACGAGGCCCCGGCCGAGCGGGCCCTCCTCGGCGCCGTCAGCGGCCTCACCCCGATCCGCGAGCCGGCGGGGCTCGCCGCCGGGAGGTCACGATGACCGCGACCGCCACGGCCACCGCGCGCACGCTGCCCGCCGTGCGGGCCGAGCTGTTGGACTGCGTCCAGTCCAACCTGGCGGTGCTCGCCGACCGCCACCACGGGCCCGGGACCCATCTGGCCCTCGGCGCCACCCTGCGCTTCAGCCCGGTGCCGGGCCCGGCCGGCCTGCCGACCGTGGAGCCGCCGCTGGAACGGGAGTTGGCGGCGATCGACCGGCTGGGCCTGGTGGAGCGCCACAGCTGGACCGGCGTGCCGGGCGGCGCGCTGGGCGAGCTGGCCCGCGAGCACGGCGCGCTCTATGTGATGGCCGACTCCTTCGCGATGCCCTGGCTGCCCTACCACGGCCACGCCCACATGGAGCACAGCTTCCTCGTCGAGCCGACGGCCGAGCCCGACCGGCTGCTGGTCACCGACGCCTACGACAACTACACCCCCTGGGGCGTGACCCGCCCGCTGACGACCGAGGTCGCGGCGGCCGAACTGCCGGTCGCCTCGCTCGTGGCGCTGCTGGAGCCGCTGCCCACCGGGGCGCCCACCGTGGCGCCCGGGCTGGAACGGGAGCCGCCGGACGACTATCTGGCCGCCTACGCCCAGCACCCCGACCGCCTCGTGGCGCTGGAGCGACTGACCGTGGAGACCTGGCTGTTGGCGAGGTCCCGGGGGCTGCACGCCGCGTTCCGCGCGCACCTCGGCCTGCCCGAGGGGCCCGAGGTGGCGGCGCATCTGGCCCGCTGGGGCCGGGTCGCCGAGCAGGCGTACCTGGCGCTGCGCCGGGTCCAGCGCGGCCGGCCCGAGCCCCAGCGGCTGCGGGAGGAGCTGGCCGCCACGCTGGCCGCCGACGGCGAGGTGTTCGCCGCGCCGGTCGCGAGCGCCCAGGCCCCCGGCGGGGCGACGGCCGGGGACGGCGGCCGGGACGCCGGGGACGCCGCCGCGCTGCGGGCCGCCGTCGCGGGGATCGTCGCCTCGGTCACCCGCACCACCGTGGAGGCCGTGCTGGCCGCCCCCGACCTCACCGAGCTGACCGGGTTCGACTCCTTCCGCGTGGTGGAGATCGTCGAGCGCCTTGAGGAGCACCTCGACGCCGACCTCGACCCGGAGGACCTGGTCCCGGAGAACCTGCACCGCCTCGACGACCTGTGCCGCCTCGCCGCCACGACAAGGAGCAGCTGATCATGGACCCGCGCTTCACCGAACTCCTCATCCCCTTCCTCAAGCACCTGCGCGGCCGGGAACTCACCGAGACCTCCCCGCTGCCCGCGCTCGGCCTGGACTCCATGCAGTCCATCGAGCTGCTCTTCGCCATCGAGGACACCTTCGGCATCGCGCTGCCGGACGAGGACCTCAACGACGCCACGTTCGCCACCGCCGGCAGCCTGTGGGGCGCGGTCAGCGCCGCGCTGGCGGCGGAGGGCGGAACGGTGAGTGCGGCATGACCGTGACCACGCTGGAGCCGGCGGCGCCGGCCCCACCCGAGATGGCCGAGCGGGTCGCCCAGGTGGCCGCCACGGCCGCCGAGCACGCCGCCCGCACCGACCGGGAGGCCAACTTCCCGGTCGAGACGCTGGCCGCGATGCGCGAGACGGGGCTGCTCGGCCTGCTCGTTCCCACCCGGTACGGCGGCCTGGGCGGCGGGCTGCGCGCCCTGCTGGACGCCTCGTTGACCATCGGCAGGGCCGACGTGTCGGCCGCCATGATCCTCGCGATGCACTGCCAGCAGTCGGCCGCGATCACCGGCCACGCCGGTCCCCGGCTGCGCGAGGAGCTGCTGCCCCGGATCGCCGCCGGCCAGCTCTACCTCGCCTCGGTCACCACCGAGGCCGGCACCGGCGGCCATCTGCTCAGCTCCGACGCGGAGTTGGCGGCCGACGAGGGCGGCCTGCTGATCGACCGCTTCGCGCCGATCGTGACCGGCGGCGCGCACGCCGACGGCTTCCTGATCAGTATGCGCGGCCCCGACGCCGCCTCGCCCAGCGAGGTGTCCCTGGTCTACGCGCACCGGGAGCAGCTGCGGATCAGCCGCTCAGGCGACTGGCAGCCCCTGGGGATGCGGGCCAGCCACAGCGTCGCGCTGCGGCTGGCCGGCCGGGTGCCGGAGGACCAGGTGGTGGGCGAGCACGGCGGCTTCTCCCGGATCGCCGGCCAGGTCTTCGGGCCGCTGGCGCACCTCGGCTGGTCGGCCTGCTGGCTGGGCGCCGCCAGCGGCGCGCTCTCCCGGGTGCTGCGGATGCTGCGCGAGCCGGCCAGCCGCGCCCGCGTCAACCTCAGCTCCGAGCTGCTGCTGACCCGGCTCTCCCGCGCCCGTCAGCGCATCGACACCGTGCACGCGCTGCTGCGCCACACCGAACGCATGGTGGACCGGGCGACCGACCTGTCCACGCCGCCCAACCAACTCCTGCTGAACTCCCTGAAGATCACCGCCGCCGAGCAGTGTCACCTCGTCGTCGAGGACCTGATCGACGCGGTCGGGATGCGCCACGGCTACCTCAGGGACTCGCCGACCCGCCTGGAACGCACCCTGCGGGACCTGCGTTCGGCCGCGCTCAACTACAGCAACGACCGGCTGCACCTGGCCGACGGGCGGCTCGCGCTGCTGGACCCGGAGGTGCGCTGTGCCTGAACAGGCCGTTCTGGACCGCCCGTTGGCCCCGCTCGGGGCGGACGGCCGCCGCCTGTGGGCGGAGTTGGGCGCGGCCGGCCGGATCGGCCGGGTCTACCGGCGCGGCGACCCGGCCGCCGGCGTGGACCCGGAGCGGCTCGGGGAGCTGATGGCCGCGCTGGACCGGACGGAGACGATCGGCTCGACGCTGGCGGTCTGCGTGCAGATCGCCACCGCCGTCCCGCTGCTGACGCTCTCGCCCGGGCCCGGACCGGTCGCGGCCGCGCTGGCCGAGGCCATCGCCGGGCGGGCCGTGATCGCGCTGGCCGCGACCGACGAGGGCTCGGGGTCCGACCTGCTGGGCCTTGGCACCAGGGTCGACATCGGCGACGACGCGATCGAGGTGACCGGCGAGAAGCGGTGGATCACCAACGCCACCCAGGCCGACCACTTCCTGGTCCTGGGCCGGCACCGGAACGGGCGGCACTTCACCAGCTTCTCCTGGGCCCTGGTGCCGGCCTCGGCGCCCGGCGTCTCGGTGCGGCCCGCCGACACCGACCTGTTCGACGGCTCGGGCACCGGCCATGTCTCCTTCGACGGGGTCAGGCTCTCCCGCGCGCACCTGGTCGGCCGCCCGGGCCGTGGCCTGGCCGCCTTCGCCGCGCACATCGCGGTCGAGCGGCTGGCCGGGGCGCTGTGGGGCGTGGCACTGTGCCGGCGGGTGCTGGCGGACACCCGGGCCTTCCTGACGTCCCGACGGCACGCCGAAGGAACGCTGTGGGAGCTGGACAGCCTGCGGCAACGCTTCGCCGGCTGTCTGCTGCGCGCTCACCAACTCCAGGCGCTCACCCGCGAGTTGGCCGAACGGGTGAGCCACCACGACACCACGGCCGCCGCCCTGCTGAAGGCGGCCTCCGGGACCACGGTGCCCCATGTGCTGACCGAGTGCGCCCAGCTCCAGGGCGCCGAGGGCTTCGCCTCGGGCGGCGCGCAGCGCCTGCGCACCGAGGCGGCGCTCTTCGGCGTCGGGGGCGGGACGACGGAGGTCGTGCTGTCCGTGGTGGCCGGAGCCGCCGACCGCCTGCTGGCCGAACTCGGCCCGCAGGAGTCCGCATCGCCGGGAACGACGAAGAAGCCGGAAACGAGAGGCCATGACGACCCATGAGGTGGTACCCGGGGTGTGGGTGGCGAGCCGCGTCGATCCGGCGCCGGCCGACCCGCACCCCCAGGACGCCGCGCTGGCCGCCGGGATGCCCCGCTGGCGCGCCGAGGAGTTCCTCGCCGGACGGGCCGTGCTGCGCGGGCTGCTCGCCGACGTGCTGCCCGAGGCGGCCAGGGCGCCCGTGGTGCCCGGCGCCAACGGCAAGCCGGCACTGCGTGGTTGGCCCGAGGTGGGGGTCAGCATCGCCCACGACAGGGGCGCCTTCGCCGCCGGGGTCGCCCCCGGCCACGCCGTCGGCGTCGACGTCCAGCTCCCGCCGGAGCCGCTGGAGGACGCGGTGCTGCGCCGTTGTGTCCGCCGTGGCCTCGCCGAGGTCCGCGAACTGGCGGAACCCGAACGGGCGGTGGAGTTCGCCTGGATCTGGACCGCCCAGGAGGCGTGCGTCAAGGCCGAGGGCAGCGGCCTGTCGGGCAGCCCCTGGACCATCGACGTCCCCTACGGCCACGGCGCCGGGACCTGGCGCGGCTTCCGCTGGCGGCTGCTGCGCGAGGAGTCCGGCATCCCCCTGAGCTGCGCCTGGAAGGAGTTGCCATGACCGCCCCGACCCAGCCCGCCCCGACCCGGACCGCACCGGCCCCGCCCCTCCCGGACCTCACCGGCCCGGCCGAGCTGAGCTGCTACACCACCAGCCTGGTGGCGGCCCTCGCCGGCCGGGTGCCGGACCCGGGGCTGCGGCTGGCCCACGCCGTGCGGCTGGCCGTCCGCACCGACCTGCCCGACGGCCAGCTCGCGTTCCGCCACCACGCGCGGATCGACGTCGCCGCCGACGGCCACCGGCTGCGCCCCCGCTCCGCGCCCGACTGGCCGGCCACCGTGGCCGGGCTGACGGCGGCGCTCGCCGCCGGCCCGGTGATCGCGGTCGGCAACACCCGCACGGTGCGCTGGTCGCCGTCGTTCGGCGGCGGCGTCACCTCTCACTGGCTGGTCGTCGAGGAGCGCCGCGCCGACCGCTGGCGGGTCAGCGACGACTTCGCCGCGCTGCTGCCGGACGGCGAGCAACTCCCGTTCGCCGGCTGGCTGGACGACGAGGAGCTGCGCACCGCGCTCACCCCGACCGGCCCGCTCCCACCCGAGATCGCCCGGCGCGACCGGTACGCCCTGGGCGAGCCGGTGCCCCAGCCGCCGGCGACCGACCACCGCTGGCTGGCCTGGGAGCCGGCCGGCCCGCCCGAACCGGCCCGGGAGGGCGTCTGGCTGGAGGACACCCTGCCGGCGCTGGCCTGGGTGGCCGGCCGGTTCGCCGACGACCCGACGGCGCTGGCCCGCCACGCCGACGACCTGTGGGCGGCGGCCCGGCACCACCGGCACCGGCTCGCCGCGCTGACCCGGGCCGGCCGCCTCCCCAGGGAGCCGGCCGAACGGGCCGCCGACGCCTGGGCCGAGCTGCCCCGCGCGCTGCGCTTCGCCCTCGCCTCGGCGGAGCGCGGCCGCCCCCGGCCGGCGCTGGTCGCCAGGGCCTTCGACGCCGTGATCGACAGCATGTCCCGCGCCATGCCCCGCGCGGAGTCCCCAGCAGAGTTCCGCGCACTGTCCCGCGTTCCCACCGAGGAGACCGAGGAGTCCTGAGCCATGAAGGGCACGAGCACCGACGAGAGAACACTCCACGACTGGTTCGCCGCCTCCGTCGCCGCCCACGGTGACCAGCCCGCCCTCGAAGTGGCGGGCGAGCGGCTGACCTACGCCGAACTGAACGCCACCGCCGCCCGGTTGGCCGCCCGGGTGGTGGCCAGCCACGGCTCGCCGCCCGCCCGGGTCGGGCTGCTCGCCGCGCGCAGCGTCACCGCCTACGCCGGCTATCTGGCCGTCCAGCGGCTGGGCGCCACCGTGGTGCCCCTGGGCCCGAGCTTCCCGCTGGCCCGCAACGCCGCCGTCGCCGAGGGCGCCGGCCTGGACCTGGTGATCGCCGACGCCAAGGCGCCGGCCGAGGCCGACGCGCTGCCGGTGCCCGTGCTGCGGGCCGACGCCTCGGCCGAGGGGCCGCTGCGGTCCGGACCCGTGCCCGAGCCGCACGGCCTGGCCGCAGGCCCGGACGACCTGGCGTACATCCTGTTCACCTCGGGCTCCACCGGCCGCCCCAAGGGGGTGCCGGTCGCGCACCGCAACGTCGCCGCCTATCTGGGGCATGTCATCCCGCGCTACCAACTCGGCCCCGGCGCCCGGGTGTCGCAGACCTTCGACCTGACCTTCGACCCGTCCGTCTACGACATGTTCGCGGCCTGGGGCTCGGGCGCCGCCCTGGTGGTGCCGAGCGCCGCCGACCTGATGTCTCCGGTGCGCTTCGTCAACCGGACCGGGATCACGCACTGGAACTCGGTGCCCTCGGTGATCTCCATCGCCCGCCGGCTGCGCGGGCTGGCCGCCGACTCGATGCCGTCGCTCCGCTGGAGCCTGTTCTGCGGCGAGGCGCTGACCCTGGACAACGCCGGGGCCTGGCGGGCGGCGGCGCCGGACAGCGTGCTGGAGAACATCTACGGGCCGACCGAGATGACCGTCACCTGGACCGAGTTCAGGCTCCCGCGCTACCCATCGGACTGGCCGAGCCCCGCCAACGGCACCGTCCCCATCGGCCGCCCCTACCCGGACCAGGAACACCTGGTGCTCGGCGAGGACGGCCGCCCCGCCGAGGACGGCGAGCTGTGCGTCCGGGGCACCCAGCGCTTCCCCGGCTATCTCGACCCGGCCGAGAACGCCGGCCGCTTCTACGCCTACGACCCGGCGGGCGACGCCCCGGCCACCGCCTACGACGGCACCGAGCCGCTGACCGACCGCCACTGGTACCGCACCGGGGACCGGGTGACGCGGCTGGACGGCGAGCTGGTGCACCTGGGCCGGATCGACCACCAGCTCAAGATCCGTGGCTACCGCGTCGAGTTGGGCGAGATCGAGTCGGTGCTGCGGCAGCGGCCCGGCGTCACCGAGGCCGTGGTGCTCGCCGTCCGGGGCCCGGACGGCGAGCTGGGCCTGGAGGCGGTGGTCTGCGCCGACGTTCCCCTGGACACCGGGCCGCTGCTGGCGGCGGTGGGGGAACGGCTGCCGCGCTACATGGTGCCGCGCGGCGTCGCCGTCCGCGACGAGCTGCCGCTCAACGCGAACGGCAAGGTCGACCGCGCCGCACTGACCGCCTCGCTGACCGGCGCGACGGTGTGAGAAGGACGTCCAGAAGGAGTTGACCACGATGCCTGAGATCATTGACGTCGCCCCCGACCTCCAGCTGACGACCCGCCAGGACCGGCGGCTCGCCGTGGCCGACCCGGCCGAGCCGCCGCAGGGCACCGGAGAGCCCGTCAACGAGCGGACGTTCCGGCAGACCATGTCCCGCTTCCCCACCTTCGTCACCGTGATCACCGCCGCCGGCCGCACCGGCCCGGTGGGCTGCACCGCCACCTCCGTGCTCTCGCTGTCGCTGCGCCCCCCGACCCTCGTCGTCTCGCTGCGCAGCACCGGAAAGACCCTGGACGACGTCCTGACCGCCGGACGCTTCGCGGTGAACGTGCTCTCCTGGCACCAGCGCGAGCTGGCGCAGCACTTCGCGACCGGCGACCCCCGACACCGCTTCGACCACGTCCCGCACACCCGTTGGGACGGTGTGCCGGTCCTGGAGGACACCTCGGCGACGGTGGTGTGCCGGCTCGGCTACACCATGCCGGTGCTGGACCACACCCTGCTGTTCGGCACGGTCGCCTTCACCCGGGCCTGCCAGCAGGAGCCGCCGGTGGTGCTGCTCGACGGCCGCTCGCACGCGGTGGACGAGACGGGACAGGTGCTGCCATGAGCCATCTGCTGCACGAGTTCCTGCTGGCCGCCGCGCGCACCGCGCCGCACCGGCCGGCCGTGGTCGAGTTCCTGGGCGACGACCGCACCCGGGTCGTCAGCTACCGCGAACTCGACGACCTGGTCGGCCGGTACGCGGAGACGCTGCGCGGACTCGACCTGGAGGTCGGCGAGCGCGTCGTCCTGGACTCCGACACCTCCGCCAGCGCCATCGCGGCGCTGCTGGCCTGCGCGACGCTCGGGCTGACGTTCGTACCCGTGAGCCCCGAGACCCCGGACCAGCGGGTGCGGACCATCGTGGCGGCCACCGAGCCGGCGCTGTACCTGAGCGCGGGCGAGGGCGCCCGCCCGGGCGTCGAGGGCGGGTTCGGCGTCGCCAGGTTCGGCCCCGACGGCTGCGAGATCCTCCGCCGGCCGACGGCCCACGCGGGACTCCCGGCGCGACCGTCCAGCGGGCCGCGCCGGGAGGTGGCCGCGACGGACATCGCCTACATGATCTTCACCTCGGGCACCACGGGCCGCCCCAAGGGGGTGATGATGAGCCACCGGGCCGTCACCTCCTTCTACCGGGGGATGCTCACCCAGCGCATCGTCGGGCCCCACGACCGGGTGGCGACCACCTCGCCGCTCCAGTTCGACTTCTCGCTGCTGGACATCGGCCTGGCGCTGGCCAGCGGCGCCGCCGTGGTGCCCGTGCCCCGTGCCCGGCTGCGCTGGCCGCGCCGCTTCCTGCGGGTGCTGCGCGACACCGGGGCCTCCCAGGTCAACGGCGTCCCGTCGATCTGGCGGCAGGTGCTGCGCTTCGAGCCGGACCGGCTGGCCGAACTGCGGTCCATCCGGGGCGTGTTGTTCTGCGGCGAGGACTTCCCGCTGCCGGAGCTGCGCGCGCTGCGCCGGGCGCTGCCCGAGGCCCGGCTGGTCAACTGCTACGGCGCCACCGAGTCGATGGCCGCCTCGTTCACCGACGTCCCCGACCCGCTGCCGCCGGAGCTGACCCGGCTGTCCATCGGCTTCGCGCACCCGGGCGCCGAGATGCTGCTCGTCGGCGAGGACGGCCGGCCGATCGAGGAGCCCGACGTGCTGGGCGAGATCCATCTGCGCAGCCCCGCGCTGTTCAGCGGCTACTGGCGGGACCGGGCCACCACCGACGCCACCCTCGTGCCCGACCCGGTGGACCCGGGCTCGGGGCGGCGGGTGCTGCGCACCGGGGACCTGGCCTACCGGGGCGAGGGCGGCGAGCTGTACTTCAGGGGCCGCACCGACTCCCAGGTCCAGATCCGGGGCAACCGCGTGGAGTTGGGCGAGGTGGAGCGGCGGCTGCTGGAGCATCCCGCCGTCACGGCCGCCACCGCCCTGGCGCCGCGCGGGCCCGACGGCGAGACCGAGTTGGCGGCCTTCGTGGTCGTCGCGCCGGGCGCGGGGGAGCGGGAGACGGAGGCGGAGCTGACCGACTTCCTCGCCGCCGCGCTGCCCGCCTACATGGTGCCGGGCGAGCTGCGGGCGCTGCCCGCGCTGCCGGTGACGGCCAACGGGAAGGTGGACCGCGCGGCGCTGGCCCAGCTCACCGAGGCCGCGCCGGCGTGAGGGAGCGGGCGGGCGGCGGACAGCGGCCACGGGGCGACCGGCGCCGCGCCGGTCACCCCGTGGCCGCCATCCGCCGCTCGCGGGGCTCCGGTCGCGCGACGGGCTCCGGGCGGGGCTCCGGGCGTGGCTCGGGTTCGCCCTCGCTCTCGTGCGCCTGCCGCATCACCTCGACGGCGGCGGTCAGCAGCGCGTTGAGCGCCGCGTTGGAGGCGCTGTCCCGCCTCCTGACCACCTGCGTGAACGCGCTGAACGGGGGCGTCCAGGCGACCGGCAGCAGCCGGCCGGCGGCCAGGTCGCGGGCCACCGCGATCCGGGGGAGCAGCGCCAGGCCAAGGCCCAGCTCCACGCTGCGCTTGGCCGCGTCCACCGAGTCCAGCTCCAGAATCCTCGGCCGGGGCGCCGCCGCCCGGAGGCCGATGGCCCGCTCGAAGTGCCGGTGGTACTCGGCCCGGTCGGCCCGGATCAGCGTGGAGCTGCGTAACTCCTCGATCGACGGCCGCTCCTGGCCGACCAGCAGGTGCCCGGCCCCGCCCACCAGCACCAGCGGCTCGGGGCACAGCACCTGGCTCTCCAGGCCGTCCTCCGGGCTGTGGGAGCCGATCGAGCCGACGAAGAACGCGCAGTCCAGCCGGCCGTCCCGCACCTGCGCCACCGGGTCCTCGGTGGCGGTCGCGTGCATCGAGATCTGCACCTTGGGATAGCGCCGGTAGAGGTACTCGATCACCGGCAGCAGCCGGTAAGTCGTCAGGCTCTCCTCGGTGCCGACGTCGACGGTGCCGTGCGGCTGCCCGCCGGAGCTGATGGACTGTCGGGCCCGCTCGGTGAGCGCGACGATCTCCCGTGCGTAGGGGAGCAGTTCGACGCCGGCGGCGGTCGGTCTGATGCGGCCGGGGCGCCGTTCCAGGAGGAGGGTGTCGAGCCCCTGTTCCAGGCTCTTGATGCGCGTGGTCACCGTGGGCTGGGAGAGACCCAACCGGGCCGCGGCCTGGGTGAAGCTGCCCATGTCCACCACCGCGAGGAAGGCGTTGAGATGAGGCGTATCCATGAGGTGATTCCCCCTGGCCCGACCGGCACGGTCCGGATAGTCGGATGAACCGTCAAGAACTGCTTACAGTAAACAAACCGTGCGGTCGGTTTGTCAATGCCTCCGGCGTCGCTCCGGTCAGGATCGACCACCGGTCGACCGTTCCCCGTAGCAGCGGAGCGCCTCCGCCATCCGGGAGGCGTAGCCGGGGCCGGCGGTGAGGCTCAGCGCCCGCCAGACGCCGGTGCTGTCGTAGAAGTGGTCGCGGGAGAGCAACGCGTGCTGGTGGTCCGTCATCCCGGGCAGCGCCCGCGCGGTCAACGTCCGGTGCTCGGCGCACGGCAGGTCGCCGCTCGGCGGCGGCAGGTCCAGCACCTCGCACACCCGCCGGGCCAGCACGCGCAGCCGCACCGGCTCGGGGTGGCTGGCGTGCCACACCGAACCGGCCGCCGGCGGGCGGGCGTTGAGGGCCAGCGCCGCCACGATCCGGGCCAGGTCGCTCACCGCGATCACCGACAGCCGGGCCCGGCCGCCGTCCGGCCAGGCCGGCACCGCCGCCAGCAGCCTCGCCAGGGTCGGCACGAACCAGCGGTCGCCGGCCCCGAAGACGAGGTTGGGGCGCAGCACCACCCCGCCGTGGGCGCGCACCTCCTCCTCGGCGCGCAGCCGCGAGGCGCTCGCCGTCGAGGCCGGCGCCGGCGTCAGGGCGCCCTCGACGGGGCCGCGGTGCGGACCGGTGCCGTAGACCGAGGCCGTGCTGACGTAGCAGATCCGGCCGATGCCGGCGCGGCGCGCCTCCCGCATCAGGGCGGCGGTGCCGGAGCCGTTGACCGACCAACAGCGCTCCGGGTCCCGGCCCACATAGCTGGAGAGGTGCAGCAGCACGGCGGCCTTCTCGCCCACCCCGCGCAGGGTGGCCGGCTCGCTCAGGTCCCCGGCCGTCCAGGCCACCCCGGCCTCGGTCATCCACCGGGGCGGCGGGCGCCGTGACAGGACCCTGACGCCCGGGCCGCCCGTTCCCCTCCGGCGCAGCAACCGGCGCACCACGGCGCTGCCGACGAAGCCGGTGCCGCCGCTGACCAGGACCGGGCCGCCCGGCATCCCGGTCACGGCCCGGTCCGCACGGCGACCGACGCCGAGGCGGCCGTCGAGCCGCCCTGGGCGAAGTCCACCGGGACCACCTGTTCGCCGTCGGGGCCCGCCGCCACCTCGCCGACCGTGACCAGGCACGGCGCGTCGAACTCGACGAACCGCTCGAAGGTGACGGAGCAGCCGGTGGCCACGCCCCACGTGTTGTTGAGGGTGGCCAGCGCCGCCTGCCGGGCGCCCTCAAGCACCACCATGCCGGGCACATGGTCCACCGGGTGGTCGAAGAGCACCGGGTGGTCCGGGTCGGCGACCAGAGCCCAGGCCCCGTCCCTCGGGTTCAGGGTGAGGACGACGTCGGACTCGTCGTTCCGCCCCACGCTCTCCGGCGGCACCACGGGGGCGGCCGGCCGGGCGGCGCGGGCGTCGGCGCGCGCGCCGCGCAGCCTGCGGTACGTCGTCTCCGGGACGCATGTCATCGACATGTGCCCCTGGCCGAGTAATCTGCCGTCGCGGTGGCACTCCACGTTCACCTCGAAGCCGGCGACCGTCGTGCCGCGCCGCCTGATGCCGGTGAGCGTCGCGACCAGCAGGACGTCGGCCGGGCGGTCCGCCATCAGCACCTCGGACGGATCCACCTCGTAGGAGGTGGCGTGCGAGAGGAAGTGGTAGTCCAGCGGGATGCCCATCTTCTGGTGCGAGATCAGCAGCACGGCCTGACGGATGGTCTCGGCCAACAGCATCGGGTCGTGCCAGCGGTTCCCCACCGACCCGTAGTAGCTGTGGCCGCGCGGCCACTGGGCGCCCACCAGGAAGGTGTCGGTCCCGCCCTCACGGATGCCGGTGAGCAGCACCTCGGAGACGGCGGCCCGGTGGACCAGGGTGCGGGGAACGGTCTGGAGGAACAGCTCGGGTTCGGCCGACAGGGAGGGTGCCGTAGTGGCGTGGTCGGCCAGGGCGAGTGCACACATCGTTTGCCTCCTGAACGAGTCGCGGTACGAGTCGCGGAACAGTTCGCGGTACAAGCGGAGAGCGCGCTGAGCGGAGGGGGCGGGGAAGGCGCGAAGCGGTGCGGCCACGCCTCGCCAGAACCATACTTGCTGGTTGGTTTTCTTGGCCATACCTGCTGGTTGGTTTTTTCTGCGGCCTGGGGGAGACTGTGACCTCAGGCCACGTGGCGTTGAACAGCGTTCACGTGGGTTCACCCCGATCACACAGGAGGCATGTGGCGTGGCCAGGCAGGAACGCGCGGAGCGCACCCGCAACATCATCCTCGACGGTGCCGCGCGGGCGTTCGACGCCACCGGTTTCCAGGGGACGAGCCTGAGCGACATCGTGCGCGAGGCCGGGGTGACCAAGGGCGCGCTCTACTTCCACTTCGCCTCCAAGGAGGCGCTGGCGCAGGCCATCATCACCGAGCAGTTCACGGTCTGGGACCCGTTCCGGGACGACGAGGAACCCGGCGTCCAGACGGTGATCGACCTCCTGCACACCATGGCCGAGAGCCTTCAGAAGGACGTCCGGGTCCGCGCCGGCATCCGGATGGTGATCGAGCAGGGGACGTTCGAGGACCCCGACCCGGCCCCCTACCAGCGCTGGATGGACGCCATCAGCCGCTGTCTGACCCAGGCGCAGAGCCGGGGTGACGTGCTCCCCGACGTGGACCCGGAGGAGGCGGCCAGCTTCATCGTCGGCTGCTGGACCGGGCTCCAGCTCAGCTCCCAGGTGTTCACCGGCCGGGCCGACCTGCACCGGAGCACCACCACCATGTGGCAGCTGCTGCTGCCGGGACTGGTCCCGCCGCGCCGGCTCGGCAGGTTCCGGCCCGAGGGCAGCGGCGCGGCGACGGAGGCCAACGGCCAGCCGGTGAACGGCGACGCCCCGGCCTAGGCGTATTGACCCGGGGGGTTGTTCACGAGGGTCAGTACACCTAGGAGTTGGGTGGTGCGGGCGTGCGCCATGTAGGCCGGGCGTCGTGGTCCGCGCCACAACCCCCACCCCCGCGACGGGCTCACCCGCACCGGCCACCGGCCCGCAGGGGGACCGGCCACCCACGAACCCGGTGCGGGAACGCCCGCCGGCTCAGAGGCTCAGACGCCGACCTCCTCCGGCGGCGCGGTCCGCAGCCGTTGCCCGGTCTCCTCGCGGGCGATCAGCGGGAGCAGCAGGTCCCACACGGCGGTCAGCCGGTCCGCCGACTCGGGGTAGGGGGTGCCGTCCCACCACAGCACCTCGACGCCGGCGGTCACCGAGGTGACCAGCGCCTGGGAGGCGGTGTCCGACAGCCCCTCGGCCAACTCCTGGCTCTTCTGGGCCTCTTCGAGCAGCGTGCGGGCGTGGCCGAGCCAGAGCCGGTAGAAGTCGAACGGCGGGGGCGGCACCTGCGCCCGCTCCCTGGCGATGCGGACGCTGGCGCGGACCACGGACTCGTGGTGCAGCAGGCGGTTGAGGCAGTGCGTCACGTCCACGACGAGCTGGAGCGGGGAGGGCTCGCGGGCCCGCGCGGCGTCCAGCAGGTCCTCCAGGAGGTCACGGCAACTGATCTGCACCGCGTCGGCGAGGGCGTCCCTGGAGGAGAAGTGGTGGTACAGCGCTCCCTTCGTGACGCCGGCGGCTCTGGTGATGTCGTCCAGGGTCGTTCGCGCGTAGCCGCCCCGGTCGAACTCGGACGCGGCCGAGTCGACGAGCCGTCGCAGCGTGCGCTCTGATCGTTGTTGCATACCTCTGTAATAAAACCGGTCGATCGGTATGTCAAGGTGCGGGGGCGATTTCCGCAGGCCGAGGGCGGCCGGATTCGGCCGCCCGGCGCGTCTGCGAGACTGGGGACACCATGCCTGCACCAGGAGAACTCACCTTCGTCGCGCCGCGCGGGGCGTCCAAGCCGCCCCGGCACCTGGCCGACCTCACCCCGGCCGAGCGCCGGGAGGCCGTCGCGGCCCTCGGCGAGAAGCCGTTCCGCGCCCAGCAGTTGTCGCGGCACTACTTCGCCCGGCTGACCGACGACCCGGCCGGCTGGACCGACATCCCCGCCGCCGCCAGGGAGAAGCTGGCCGGCGCGCTGCTGCCGCCGCTGATGCGGGTGGTCCGGCACATCAGCTGCGACGAGGGCGCGACCCGCAAGACCCTGTGGCGGCTGCACGACGGCACGCTGGTCGAGTCGGTGCTGATGCGCTATCCCGACCGGGTCACGATGTGCGTCTCCTCACAGGCGGGCTGCGGGATGAACTGCCCGTTCTGCGCCACCGGCCAGGCCGGACTCGACCGGAACCTGTCCACCGCCGAGATCGTCCACCAGATCGTGGACGGCGCCCGCGCGCTGCGCGACGGGGAGGTCCCCGGTGGCGAGGCCCGGCTGTCCAACATCGTCTTCATGGGCATGGGCGAGCCGTTGGCCAACTACCGCCGGGTGGTCGGCGCGATCCGCCGGCTCACCGACGAGGCGCCCGACGGCGTCGGCCTCTCGCAGCGCGGGATCACCGTCTCCACCGTCGGCCTGGTGCCGGCGATGCTGCGGTTCGCCGACGAGGGGTTCAGCTGCCGGCTCGCGGTCTCGCTGCACGCGCCGGACGACGAGCTGCGGGACACCCTGGTGCCGGTGAACACCCGCTGGAAGGTGCGCGAGGTGCTGGACGCGGCCTCCACCTACGCGGAGCGCTCGGGCCGGCGGATCTCCATCGAGTACGCGCTGATCAGGGACATCAACGACCAGGAGTGGCGGGCCGACCTGCTGGGCCGGCTGCTCAGGGGGCGCGGGGCCCACGTCAACCTGATCCCGCTCAACCCGACGCCAGGGTCGAAGTGGACGGCCTCCCGGCCCGAGGACGAGCGGGCGTTCGTCGCGGCGCTGGAGGCCAGGGGCGTTCCGGTGACCGTGCGGGACACCAGGGGCCAGGAGATCGAGGGCGCCTGCGGGCAGTTGGCGGCCGCCGAGCGCTGAGAACGGCCCTTGCCGGGCGGCTGTTATGGTAGGCAGTCGTCGGCATTCGAACGTGCGTGCCGACCGCGCACCCAGGTGCGTGTCATCCGACAGGGGAGCGCTCGCAGCGCTGAGAGTGCGGCACCGGCCGCAGACCCTCGAACCTCGCCCAGGTCATGCTGGGTAGGAAGTTCGGACCTTCTCTCGTGCTGCCCGCGCCTGCCCTCGCGTAGAAGGCGACGTCATGCAGCGCAGCAGCATCCAACGGGCCACGGCCGGCCTGCTCGTTCTCGGTCTCGCGGCGCTCACCGCGTGCGGCTCGGACGACGGGGAGAACGGCTCCGGCGGCGGGGACGGCGGGGACGAGGTGGTGCTGGTCACCCACGAGTCGTTCCTGGTCTCCGAGGACGTGCTGGAGGCGTTCACCGAGGAGACCGGCTACCGGGTCAGCGTGCTGCGCGCCGGGGACGCCGGCGTGGTCGTCAACCAGGCGGTGCTGTCGGCCGGCAACCCGCAGGGCGACGTGCTCTTCGGCGTGGACAACACGCTGCTCTCCCGCGCGTTGGACGCCGGGATCTTCGCCCCGCACGAGGCGGCCGGCCTCGACCAGGTGCCGGCGGAGCTGCGTCTTGACGACGCCGAGCACCGGGTCACGCCCATCGACACCGGCGACATCTGCGTCAACTACGACCGCGCCTACTTCGACGAGCACGACCTGGCGCCGCCGCGAACCCTGGAGGACCTGGCCGACCCGGCCTACGCCGACCTGCTGGTGGTGCAGAACGCGGCGACCTCCTCGCCCGGCCTCGGCTTCCTGCTGGCGACCGTCTCCGCCTTCGGCGAGGACGGCTGGGCCGGGTACTGGGAGTCGCTGCGGGAGAACGGCGTCGAGGTGGTCGACGGCTGGGAGCAGGCGTACAACGAGCGGTTCTCCGGCGCCGGCCAGGGCGGGGACAAGCCGCTGGTCGTCTCCTACGCCACCAGCCCGCCGGCCGGCGTGGTCTACGGCGGCGACGAGCGCCCGGACGAGGCGCCGACGGGCGTGGCCACCGGGACCTGCTTCCGGCAGATCGAGTTCGCCGGGCTGCTGGACGGCGCGGCCAACCCGGAGGGCGGCCGGGCGCTGCTGGACTTCCTGCTGGGGCGCGAGTTCCAGGAGGACATGCCGCTGAGCATGTTCGTGTACCCGGCGCACCAGGACGCCGAGCTGCCCGAGGAGTTCACCCGCTACGCGGAGCCCGTCGAGGAGGTCCACGAGCTGGCGCCCGAGGAGATCGCCGAGCACCGCGACCGCTGGATCGACGAGTGGACCGACCTGGTCGTCAGGTGACGCGGCGGGCCCTGGCCGGGGGCGCGCTGCTGGCGGTCCCCCTGCTGTTCTTCGCGGTCTTCTTCGGCTACCCGGTGGCCGCGATCGTCGGGCGCGGGCTGCGCGCCGACGGGGTGTGGCAGCTGGGACGGCTGCCCGAGGTGCTGGGGGATCCCGGCACGCTGCGGGTGCTGTGGTTCACCTGCTGGCAGGCCGCCGCGTCCACCGCGTTGACGCTGGCGCTCGCGCTGCCCGGCGCGTATGTCTTCGCGCGGCTGCGGTTTCCCGGCCGGCGGGTGCTGCACGCGGCGGTGACCGTGCCGTTCGTCTTGCCGACGGTGGTCACGGGGGCCGCGTTCCTGGCGCTGGTGGGGCGGGGCGGGGTGCTCGACGACGCGTTCGGGCTGCGGCTGGACGACGGGGTGTGGGCGATCCTGCTGGCGCACGCGTTCTTCAACTACGCCGTGGTGGTGCGCACGGTCGGCGGGCTGTGGGCGCAGCTCGACCCCCGGCAGGAGGAGGCGGCGCGGGTGCTGGGCGCCGGGCGGCTGGCGGCGTTCCGGCGGGTGACGCTGCCGGCGTTGACGCCCTCGGTTGCGGCGGCCGCGCTGATGGTCTTCCTGTTCACCTTCACCTCGTTCGGGGTGATCCAGATCCTCGGCTCGCCGGGCCGGGCCACGCTGGAGGTGGAGATCTACCGGCAGACCGCGCAGCTGCTGGACCTGCCCACGGCCGCCGTGCTGACGCTGCTCCAACTGGCCGCCGTGGTCGCGCTGTTGGCGGCGCACCGGCTGGTGACCCGGCGCCACGTCGGCGCGTTGCCGCTGGTCGACCCGGCCGGGACCGCGCACCGGCCGCGCGGCTGGGCGCAGTGGACGGCGCTGGGCGGGGTGCTGGCGACGGTGGCGCTGCTGCTGGCGCTGCCGCTGGGCGTGCTGGTGGAACGGTCGCTCGCCGGCCCCGACGGCTACGGCCTGGAGCACTACCGGGCGCTGGCGCACGCGGACGGCACGTTCCTGGTCGCGCCGGCCGAGGCGATCGGGAACTCGCTGCGGTTCGCCGCCGCGGCGACGCTGATCGCGCTGGTGGTCGGCGGCTGCGCGGCCGTGGCGCTGACCCGGCGGGCGGGCCGCCTGACCCGGGGCTTCGACGCGCTGCTGATGCTGCCGCTGGGCACCTCGGCGGTGACGGTGGGCTTCGGCTTCCTGATCGCGCTGGACGAGCCGCCGTTGGACCTGCGGTCCTCGTGGGTGCTGGTGCCGCTGGCCCAGGCGCTGGTCGGGGTGCCGTTCGTGGTGCGGGTGCTGGTGCCGGTGCTGGGCGCGGTGGACGACCGGCTGCGGCAGGCGGCGGCGGTGCTGGGCGCCTCGCCGTGGCGGGCCTGGCGGGAGGTGGACCTGCCGCTGGTGTGGCGCTCGCTGCTGGTGGCGGCCGGCTTCGCGTTCGCCGTCTCGCTGGGCGAGTTCGGCGCGACGGTCTTCATCGCGCGGCCGGACGAGCCGACGCTGCCGGTGGCCGTGGCCCGGCTGCTGGGCCGCGCCGGCGCCCTCAACTACGGGCAGGCGATGGCGCTGAGCGTGATCCTGATGCTGGTGTGCGCGGTGACCCTGCTGCTGTTGGAACGGCTGACGCCCAGCCGCTCCGCCGGAACCTTCTGAAGAACCCCGCGCGCGACGGAGAGAGACGACCATGAGCCTGTTGGAACTCGACGGGGTGAGCGTGCGCTACGGCGACCGCCGGGCGCTGGACGGCGTGCGGCTGGCGGTCGCCGAGCGCGAGATCGTCTGCGTGCTGGGCCCCAGCGGCAGCGGCAAGTCCACGCTGCTGCGCGCCGTCGCCGGGCTGACGCCGGTGGCCGGGGGCGCGGTGCGGCTGGCCGGCCGCGACCTGCGCGGGGTGCCGGCGCACCGGCGCGGCCTCGGGCTGATGTTCCAGGACCACCAGCTCTTTCCGCAGCGCGACGTGGCCGGCAACATCGCGTTCGGCCTGCGGATGCGGCGCGAGCCGGGGGAGCGGGTGGCGGGCCGGGTCGCCGAGCTGCTGGAGCTGGTCGGGCTGCCGGGCGCCGAGCGGCGCGCGGTGGCCACGCTCTCGGGCGGGGAGCGGCAGCGGGTGGCGTTGGCCAGGGCGCTGGCGCCCGATCCCCGGCTGCTGATGCTGGACGAGCCGCTGGGCCAGCTCGACCGGGACCTGAGGGAACGGTTGGTCGTCGAACTGCGTCAGCTCTTCGGCCGGTTGGGCAGCACCGTGCTGGCCGTCACCCACGACCAGGGTGAGGCGTTCGCGCTGGCCGACCGGGTGGTGGTGATGCGCGCCGGGCGGGTGGTGCAGGTCGGCACGCCGGTGGAGGTGTGGCAGCGGCCGGCGAACGCGTTCGTGGCCCGCTTCCTCGGCTTCCGCAACGTGGTCACCGCGACCGTGGGTGGCGGCGAGGCGCGCACGCCGTGGGGGGCGGTGCGGGTGTCGACCGGGCCCACCGCCGACGTCGGGCCGGGCGAACGGACGCTGCTGGTGCGGCCCTCGGGCGTGCGGCTGTCGCCGGCGGACGAGGGGGCGCCGTTGACCGGGACCGTGGCCGCCAGGACCTTCCGGGGCGACCATGTGCTGGTGCTGGTCCAACCGGCGGGCGGCGGACCGGAGTTGGAGGCGTCCTGCGCGCTGCGCGAGGCCCCCGGGGTGGGCGCGACGGTGGGCGTGTCCCTCGACCCGGGCGAGGTGGTGGTGCTCGACGGGGAGCCGACGGGCGATCAGCACCGCGATCAACTTTCGTGAAAAGGTGAAAGTTTCCGTCTATGCGGGCTGCTCCTGGCGAAGTAAATTGTCGGCGCAGTCGTCAACTCCCCCTGGAGACACCCGTATGAGACGGACCCTGCTCACCCTGCTCGCCTGTCTCAGCCTGCCGCTGGGCGGCCTCGCCGCCGCCACCACCGCGCAGGCCGAGCCCCGGCAGGCGCCGCGCGCCGAGGAGTCAGCGCCCGAACAGTGGCGCGGCTACTGGGTCGACGCGTTCAACGAGGGCATCTACACCCCGCAGCAGGTCAGCACCCTGATCGAGGACGCCCAGGCGATCAACGCCAACGCGCTGATCGTGCAGACCGCCCGCCGCTACGACTGCTTCTGCAACCGCGCGCTCTACCCGCGCACCGACGCGGCCATCGACCCCGCGCCCTACGACCCGCTGGACGAGGTGATCCGCCAGGCGCACGCCGCCGACCTGGAGGTCCACGCCTGGGTGAACGTCAACACCCTCTGGAACGCGGACACTCCGCCCACCTCGCCCGAGCACGTCTTCAACCAGCACGGGCCGACCGCCGAGGGCGCCGAACGCTGGCTCAACAAGCGGGCGGACGGCACCGAGTTCGTCGGCGCCAACGCCTACATCGACCCGGGCCACCCGGCGGCCGTCGACTACATCGAGTCCGCGATCCGCAGCATCGTCCGCGAGTACGACGTGGACGGGATCAACCTGGACTACGTCCGCTACCCCGACGGCAGCTCCACGACCACCCACAGCGACTGGGGCTACAACGACGTGTCGGTGGCCAGGTTCCAGGCCACCACCGGCCGCGCGGACGTGCCGGCCCCCGACGACGCCCAGTGGAGCGACTGGCGCAGGGACCAGGTCACCAACCTGGTGCGCCGGATCTACCTCGGTATCTGGGAGGAGAACCCGCGGGCCAGGCTCTCCATGGACGCCATCACCTACGGCAACGGGCCCAGCGCCGTCGGCGGCTTCGAGGAGACCCGCACCTACCGCGAGGTGCTCCAGGACTGGGCCGGCTGGCTGGACGAGGGGATCATGGACACGGTCGTGGCCATGAACTACAAGCGGAACTGGCAGCCCGACCAGCGGCAGATGTTCGCCGAGTGGTCCGAGTTCCTCGCCGACGTCCAGGGCGACCGGCAGGCCGTCAACGGGCCCGCGCTCTACCTCAACTCCCTGGCCGACACCGTCGAACAGGCCCGGATCGCGCTCGCCCCGACGGCGGCCGGCAACACCGTCGCCGGCTGGTCCGGCTACTCCTACGCCAGCCCCTCGATGAACGTGCCCGAGACGCCGGCCGCCGAGGAACGGGCCGCGCTGGCCGAGGCGTTGACCACTGGGCCCGACGCCCCGTTCGCCGAGGAGGCCGAGGTGCCGGAGATGGCGTGGAAGACCGCGCCCCGCGAGGGCCACCTCACCGGCGAGCTGGCGTTGCGCGACGGGACCCCGCTGGACGGCGCCGAGGTGACGCTGACGCCGCTGCGCGGCGGCGAGCGCCGCTCGGCGGTGGCCGACGGCTCCGGCTGGTTCGGCTTCGCCCATGTGCCGCCCGGCGCCTACCTGGTGCGGGTCACCCCGCCCGGGGGAACGGTCGGGGTGCCGGTGCTGCCGGCCCTCGTCGGCCGGGGCGACGTCGCCGAGGTGGAGTTCCCGCCGTTCCTGTCCCTGCCGGGTTAGCCCGGCGCCTCCGGCTCGCCCGGGGGCCGACGTCCTCCTCCCCGGACCGCGCCCCCGGCGTGCGACGGCCCCCCGAGCGCCCGTGCTCGGGGGGCCGTCGCGCCGTCGCGCTCAGGCGCGGGCGGCGAGCAGTAGCAGCTCGGCGGTGCACCAGGCCAGCGGCCCGAAGACCGCCGCCAGCGCCACGCCCCGCAGCGCGGCTGCGGCGCGCAGTGCCCGGCGCGGGGTGCCCACCTTCACCAGCGAGGCGACCGCCTCCCGGCGCTCGGCCCGCAGCTGCTCGGCGACGGTGGCCACGGTGCCGGCGGCGGCCAGCAGCACCAAGGCGGTGCCGAGGCCGCCGAAGAAGCCGAACTCGCCCAGCGCGCCCAGCCGTTCGGCGGCCAGCACCGCCGCGACCGCCACCGTCAGCGCGCCCACCGGCCGGCCGAGCCGCCGCGCCTCGTCCGCCAGGCCGCGGCCGGCCAGCAGCCGCAGCGCCGAGGGCTGGCCGAAGGCCAGCGCCCGGCCGCACAGA
>NZ_RFFJ01000054.1 GCF_003696235.1 Streptomyces triticirhizae | reverse complement strand
CGCCGCTTCGGCGGCGGAGCGGGGCGGCGCGCTGCACGACCGCATCGCCGGCCTCGGCGCCGAGGAGCGCGAGCGGGTGGTGATGCGACTCATCGGTGAGCAGGCCGCGTTGGTGCTCGGGCACGCCCCCTCGCAGGCGATCGACCCGAGCCGGCCGTTCAAGGCGATCGGCTTCGACTCGCTGGCCGCCGTGGAGCTGCGCAACGGGTTGAACGCGGCGACCGGGCTGCGGCTGCCGGCGACGCTCCTCTTCGACTACCCCACGCCCGCCGCGCTCGCCGCCTTCCTGGAGGCCGAGGCGCTGGGCGCCTCCGAGGCCGTGTCGACGCGGGCGGCGGGACCCGTGGACGGCGAGGAGCCCATCGCCATCGTCGGCATGGCCTGCCGCTACCCGGGCGGCGTCCGCTCGCCCGAGGACCTCTGGCGGCTGGTCGCCGACGGTGCGGACGCCATCTCGGAGTTCCCCACGGACCGGGGCTGGGACCTTGAGGGCCTCTACGACCCGGACCCCGACCGGCAGGGCACCTCCTACACCCGGGAGGGCGGATTCCTGTACGAGGCGGCCGAGTTCGACGCGGCGTTCTTCGGGATCTCCCCGCGCGAGGCGCTGGCGATGGACCCCCAGCAGCGGCTGTTGCTGGAGACGTCCTGGGAGGCCGTCGAGACCGCCGGCATCGATCCGGGGACGCTGCGCGGCGCGAACGTCGGCGTCTTCGCCGGGAACATGTACCACGACTACGCGCCGCCCCTGGAGCGGATGCCGGAGCAGCTTGAGGGCGTGCTGTTGACGGGCAACACCGGCAGCGTCTTCTCCGGGCGCATCGCCTACACCCTCGGACTTGAGGGTCCTGCGGTGACGGTGGACACGGCGTGTTCGTCGTCGCTGGTCGCGCTGCACCTGGCGGCGCAGGCGCTGCGGTCGGGCGAGTGCGACATGGCGCTGGCCGGGGGCGCCACCGTGATGTCAACGCCGGGCACCTTCGTCGAGTTCAGCCGCCAGCGCGGGCTGTCGCCCGACGGGCGCTGCAAGGCGTTCTCCGCCGACGCGGACGGCACCGGCTGGGGCGAGGGCGTGGGCGTCCTGCTCGTGGAGCGGCTCTCCGACGCGCGGCGCAACGGGCACCCGGTGCTCGCCGTGGTGCGGGGCAGCGCGGTCAACCAGGACGGCGCGAGCAACGGGCTGACCGCGCCGAACGGCCCGTCGCAGCAGCGCGTCATCCGCCGCGCCCTGTCCGTCGGCGGGCTCACCCCCGCTGACGTGGACCTGGTGGAGGCGCACGGAACGGGAACGAGGCTCGGCGACCCGATCGAGGCGCAGGCGTTGATGGCGACCTACGGCCGGGAGCGGGACGCGGAACGGCCGCTGTGGTTGGGGTCGTTGAAGTCGAACATCGGCCACACGCAGGCCGCCGCCGGCGTGGGCGGGGTCATCAAGACGGTGATGGCGCTGCGGAACGAGGCGCTGCCCAGGACCCTGCACGCCGACGAGCCGACCCCGCAGGTGGACTGGTCCTCCGGGACGGTCCGGCTGCTGACCGAGGCACGGCCCTGGCCGGAGCCGGAGAACGGGCGTCCCCGGCGGGCGGCGGTCTCCTCCTTCGGGATCAGCGGCACCAACGCGCACGTCATCGTCGAGGCGCCGACCGACCAGCCCGACGTTCCCGATGTCGCGGACGTTCCCGACGTGCCGGCGGCCGACGCCGACGGGGCGGGGAGCGCCGGCGGCATCGTGCCCTGGCTGATCTCCGCGCGGACCGAGTCCGGCCTGCGCGCCCAGGCGCAACGGCTGGGCGCCACGGTGGGCGAGGCACCGATCCGGGCCGTCGCCCGGGCGCTGCTGGAGACCCGCACCGCCTTCGAGTACCGCGCCGTGGTCCTCGGCGCCGACCGCGCCGGACTGCTCGGCGGCACGGCGGCCATCGCGCACGGCGAGCCCCACCCGGACGTCGTCCTCGGCACCGCCGACGTGGCGGAGTCCCGTCGACCCGTCTTCGTGTTCCCTGGTCAGGGTGGTCAGTGGGTGGGGATGGCGGTGGAGTTGTTGGATTCCTCGCCGGTGTTCGCCGAGCGGTTTGGTGAGTGTGCTGGGGTGTTGGACCCGTTGACGGGTTGGTCGTTGGTGGATGTGGTGCGGGGGGTGGAGGGTTGCCCGGATCTGGATCGGGTGGATGTGGTGCAGCCGGTGTTGTTCGCGGTGATGGTGTCGTTGGCCGCGGTGTGGGAGTCGTGGGGTGTGGTGCCGGCCGCGGTGGTGGGTCATTCGCAGGGTGAGATCGCCGCGGCGTGTGTGGCGGGTGCGTTGTCGTTGCCGGACGCTGCGCGGGTGGTGGCGTTGCGCAGTCAGGCGATTCTGGCGCTGGCGGGTCGTGGGGGGATGGCGTCGGTGGCGTTGCCGGCCGAGGTGGTGGAGGGGCGGTTTGGTGAGTGGGGTGAGGGGTTGTCGGTGGCGGCGGTCAACGGGCCGTCCTCGACGGTGGTCTCCGGCGACGAGGACGACCTGGAGGCCATGCTCTTCAACCTCTCGGGTGAGGGTGTGCGGGTCCGTCGGGTTCCGGTGGACTATGCCTCGCACTCGGCTCATGTGGAGGCGATCGAGGGGGAGTTGGCCAGGCTGCTCGCGCCGATCGAGCCGAGGTCGTCGAAGGTCCCGTTCTACTCGACGGTGACGGGTGGCCCGATCGACACCAGCGCACTCGATGCCGGGTACTGGTACACCAATCTGCGTGGGACGGTTCGCTTCGAGGAGACCGTTCGGGCGCTTCTGGCCGACGGGTTCCGGGTGTTTGTGGAGTCCAGCCCGCATCCGGTGCTCAGCGTGGGACTCCAGGAGACCGCCGAGGACGCCGGCGTCGAGGTGGCCGGCATCGGAACGCTCCGCAGGAACGACGGCGGGCTTCGGCGCGTGCTCAACTCGGCGGCGGAACTGTATGTCCGGGGCGTCGCCGTCGACTGGCGCGCCGTCCTCGGCGACGCCCCCGAGCCCCGCGTCACCCTCCCCACCTACGCCTTCCAGCACGAGCGCTACTGGCTGACCACCCGACCCGAGCCGGAGGGGAACCAGGTCGCCGCCGGCGATCCGGTCGACGACGACTTCTGGCGCGCCGTGGAGAACGGCGCCCCCGAGGCGCTGGCCGCGTCCGTCGCGGACGAGGCGCTGGTGGAGCCGCTCGGCGCGGTGCTGCCCGCCCTCGCCGCGTGGCGCCGCCGCCGGCAGGACCAGGGCCGACTCGACGGCTGGCGCTACCGCACCGGCTGGCAGCCCGTCACCTCCCCCAACCAGGCCCGCCCCACGGGCCGTTGGCTGGTGTGCGGCGCCGCCGACCAGGACGACGCCTGGGTGACGGCCGTCCTGGACGGCCTCACCGAATGCGGGGCCGACGTCCACCACCTCGTCCTGACCTCGCCGCCCGGCGACCGGGCGGGCCTGGCCGAGGCGCTGCGCCAGGCGACCACCACACCCGTCGCCGGCATCGTCTCCCTGCTCTCCCTCGACACCGCCCCCGACCCCGAACACCCCGGAGCGACCACGGGAGTCACCGCGACCCTGAGCCTCGTCCAGGCCCTCGCCGACCTCGACGTCGAGGCGCCCCTCTGGAGCGCCACCCGGCTCGCCGTAGCGGCCGGCGACGGAGGCACCATCGACCCGGACGGCGCACTGGTCTGGGGTCTCGGCTATGTCGCGGCGCTGGAGCAACCCCAGCGCTGGGGCGGCCTGGTGGACCTGCCGGCCGAGCCGACCCCGGCGGCCGTCGACCGGCTGCTGCTCGCCCTCTCCGGAGCGACGGGCGAGGACCAGATCGCCGTCCGCCCGTCCGGCCTCCTCGCCCGCCGCCTCGCCCGCGCGGAACGGTACGACACCGCCACGCCGACCTGGCGGCCCAGCGGGACCGTGCTCATCACCGGCGGCACCGGCTCGCTCGGCGCCCGGATGGCCAGGTGGGCGGCGGGTGCGGGCGCCGACCACCTGGTGCTGGCCAGCCGCAGCGGGCCTGACGCGCCGGGCGCCCCCGAACTCGCCGCCGAACTGGAGGCTCTGGGCGCCGGCGTGACGGTCGCCGCCTGCGACGTGACCGACCGGGACCAGGTGGCCGCGCTGATCCGCGAGGCCGAGACCCATGGGCCGGTGCGTGGCGTCATGCACACGGCGGGCGCCGTCGACTATGTCCCGCTCACCGCCACCACCCCCGGCGACTTCGCCGCCGCCCTCGCCACCAAGGTGATCGGCGCCCGGCACCTCGACGAACTGGTCGACGACGCCCACCTGGAGGCGTTCGTGCTGTTCTCCTCCGTCGCCGGCGTCTGGGGCAGTGGCGAGCAGGGATCGTACGCCGCCGGCAACGCCTACCTCGACGCGCTCGCCCACCGGCGGCGCGACCGGGGCCGGCCCGCCACCTCCGTCGCCTGGGGCTCATGGGGCAGCGGAGGGATGCTCGCCGACGACAAGCGCCGCCAACTCGACCGCAGCGGCGTCCTCACCATGGACCCCGACCTCGCGGTCACGGCCGTGGCACAGGCCGTCGCCGAGCGCCGCGCCACGCTGACCGTCGCGGCCATGGACTGGAAACTCTTCCTGCCCGCGTTCACCCTGCGCCGCGCCAGCGCCTTCCTGGGCGACCTTCCCGAGGCGCGCGACCTGCGCGAGGACACCACCGCACCGGACACACCGGAGCAGCGGCCCCAACTGGCCGCCACGCTCGCCGAACTCCCGCCCGCGCAGCAGCGCAAGCGGGTTCTGGACCTGGTCACCTCGGAGGTGGCGGCGGTCCTCGGGCACGCCTCGGGCGCGGGCATCAGGGCCGAACGCGCCCTCAGGGAGATCGGGTTCGACTCGCTGACCGCCGTCGAACTGCGCAACCGCCTGAAGACGGCCACCGGGCTCGCCCTGCCCGCCACGCTGGTCTTCGACTTCCCGACGCCCGCCAAGCTCGCGGACCATCTGCGCGCCCAGCTCCTGCCCGGGGCGGCGACGGCCGGCAACGGCCACCCGCACCCGGCGGACGCCAGCGAGGACGAGACCTCCGTCAGGGAGCTGATCAGCGTCATTCCGCTGGGCCGGCTCCGCGAGGTGGGCCTGCTCGACCAACTCCGCGCGCTGGCCGCCGCACAGACGCCAGAGGAGTCGGCCGCCCCGGGCGACACCCGCGCGACCGACCCGCACGACGGCGAGGACCTTGAGGCAGAGGTCGACGCCATGGACATCGAAGAACTCGTCAGGATCGCGTCCCGCCAGGACTAGAACCTCCACGGCACTGCGAAGGGGCCGAACAAGTGGCTGCATCGACCGAAGACATCGTCGCCGCACTGCGCAATTCGGTGAAGGAGAACGAACAACTCCGGCGCCGCGTCAAGGCGTTGGAGGGCAGTGAGCCCATCGCGATCGTCGGCATGGCCTGCCGCTATCCGGGGGGCGTCCGCTCGCCGGAGGACCTGTGGCGGTTGGTGGCCGAGGGCACCGACGCCATCTCGGAGTTCCCCACGGACCGGGGCTGGGACCTGGACGGGCTCTATGACCCGGACCCGGACAGGCCGGGCAGGAGTTATGCCCGGGAGGGCGGATTCCTGTACGACGCGGCCGAGTTCGACGCGGCGTTCTTCGGGATCTCCCCGCGCGAGGCGCTCGCGATGGACCCCCAGCAGCGGCTCCTCCTGGAGACCTGCTGGGAGGCGGTGGAACGGGCCGGCATCGACCCGCACGCCCTGCGCGAGACACGCACCGGCGTCTTCGCCGGCTTCACCAACCAGGACTACCTGGCCCTCCACGAGGCGCCCCAGGGATACGAGGGCTACCTCCTCACCGGCAACATCGCGAGCTTCCTCTCCGGCCGGATCTCCTACACGTTCGGTCTTGAGGGCCCTGCGGTGACCCTCGACACCGCCTGCTCGTCGTCGCTGGTCGCGCTGCACCTCGCGGCGCAGGCGCTGCGCGCCGGGGAGTGCGACAAGGCGCTGGTCGGGGCCGTGTCCGTGATGTCGGCCCCCGGGGAGTTCCTGGAGTTCAGTCGGCAGCGTGGTCTCTCTCCCGACGGTCGGTGCCGGGCGTTCTCGGCGGACGCCGACGGGACGGGGTGGGCCGAGGGTGTGGGCGTGTTGGTGGTGGAACGGCTGTCGGATGCCCGGCGGTTGGGGCATCGGGTGTTGGCGGTGGTGCGGGGGAGCGCGGTCAATCAGGACGGTGCGAGCAACGGGTTGACGGCGCCGAACGGGCCCTCGCAGCAGCGGGTGATTCGGGCGGCGTTGGAGAGTGCGGGGTTGTCGGCCTCGGATGTGGACGCGGTGGAGGCGCATGGGACGGGGACGAAGCTGGGCGACCCGATCGAGGCCCAGGCGTTGCTGGCGACCTATGGGCAGGGGCGGGAGGCGGAACGGCCGCTGTGGTTGGGGTCGTTGAAGTCCAACATCGGGCACACCCAGGCCGCCGCCGGCGTCGGTGGCGTGATCAAGATGGTGATGGCGCTGCGGGAGGGGGTTCTTCCTCGAACGTTGCATGTGGATGAGCCGTCGCCGCAGGTGGACTGGGGTTCGGGTGCGGTGGAGCTGTTGCGGGAGTCGCGGGATTGGGCCCCGGGGGAGGGGTGGGTTCGGCGGGCCGGGGTGTCGGCGTTCGGGGCGAGTGGCACCAACGCGCATGTGATTGTGGAGGAGGCGCCGGCGGAGGAGGAGTTGCCGGCGCCGTCGGCGTTGCCGGTGGTGCCGTGGGTGGTCTCCGGGCGGTCGCCGGAGGCGCTGGACGGGCAGTTGGAGCGGTTGGCGGAGGCCACCGACGGGCTGGACCCGGTGGATGTGGGGTGGTCGTTGGCCGCGACGCGTTCGGCGTTCGAGCATCGGGCGGTGCTGGTGGAGGGCCGCGAGGTCGCCCGGGGCGCTGTGGTCGCGGGTGGCACGGGCTTTGTCTTCTCGGGTCAGGGCTCGCAACGGGTGGGGATGGGGCGGGAGTTGGCCGCCGCCTACCCGGCCTTCGCCGCTGCCCTGGATGAGGTGTGTGCAGCTTTCGAGGGGCCGTTGCGGCAGGTGATGTTCGAGGGCCCGGCGGAGACCCTGAACGACACGGCGTGGGCGCAGCCGGCGATCTTCGCGTGTGAGGTGGCGCTGTTCCGGCTGTTGGAGTCCTGGGGCCTGACCCCCGATGCGCTGATCGGTCACTCCATCGGCGAGTTGGCCGCCGCGCATGTGGCGGGGGTGTGGTCGCTGGAGGACGCCGCCAGGATCGTGGCAGCGCGGGGCCGGCTGATGGGCCAGCTGCCGCCCGGCGGCGCGATGGTCGCCCTGGGCGTGCCCGAGGCCGAGGTGGTCGGGCTGCTGTCCGAGGAGGTCTCCGTCGCGGCCGTCAACGGCCCCGAGGCCGTGGTCATTTCGGGCGAAGAGACGGCCGTGCTGGAGATCGCCGCCCGCTTCGAGGCCGAGGGGAAGAAGGTCAAGCGGCTGAAGGTCAGCCACGCCTTCCACTCCTCCCTCATGGACCCGATGCTGGACGACTTCCGCCAGGTCCTCGCGAGCGTCACCTTCAACGAGCCGGCCGTCCCGATGGTCTCGGACGTGACCAACCCCGAGTACTGGGTGCGGCACGTCCGCGAAGCGGTCCGCTTCCACGACGGCGTCCAGGCCGCCACCGAGCTGGGCGTTTCGCGTTTCGTCGAGGTTGGCCCCGACGCGGCCCTGTCCTCCCTGGTCCCGGGCTGCGTCCCGATGTTGCGGCGCAACCGCGAGGAGCCCGCGACGGCGGTGAAGGCACTGGCCACCCTGTGGACGACGGGCGCGGGCGTCAACTGGCCGGCGCTCTACGAGGGTTCCGGCGCCCGGACCGTGGACCTGCCCACCTACGCCTTCCAGCGTGACCGCTACTGGCTTGAGCAGTCCGCCGCCACGGGTGATGCCCTGGCCGCCGGGCTGGGCAGTGCCGCGCATCCGCTGCTCGGTGCGGTGGTGCATCTGGCCGAGGGCGACGGGTTGGTGTTGACCGGCAGGTTGTCGCGGCGTTCGCACCCCTGGCTGGTCGATCACACCGTTCTGGACTCGGTGTTGTTGCCGGGGACGGCGTTCCTGGAACTGGCCGTGTGGGCGGGGGACCAGGTCGGGGCCTCCACCGTCGAGGAACTCACCCTGCATCACCCGCTCGTCCTGCCCGAGCAGGGCGCCCTTCAGCTTCAGGTCGTCGTGGGGCACCAGGACGAGTCCGGACGGCGCGCCGTTTCGATCCACTCGCGCCCGGAGCCGTCCGAGGCGGAGGCCGGGACCGACTGGCAGCAGCACTCGACGGGCGTTCTCACCGCCGCCGGGACCGCGCCCGACTCCGGCGAGGTCACGGGCGCCTGGCCGCCCGCCGGCGCCGTGCCCGTCGACGCGGCCGACACCTATGACCGTTTCGCCGAGGCGGGCTTCGCCTACGGGTCGACGTTCCGGGGTCTGAGGGACGTGTGGCGGCGCGGCGACGAGGTGTTCGCCGAGGTCGAGTTGCCCGCCGAGGCGAGCGGTGACGCGGCGGCCTTCGCGCTGCACCCCGCGCTCCTCGACGCGGCCCTGCACGCCGTCGGGGCGGGCGGGCTGCTCGACGCGGAGGCGGAGGACGCCTCGGGGCGGCTGCCCTTCGCGTGGAGCGGCGTCGAGATCCGCGCCTGGGGCGCCTCGTCGCTCCGCGTTCACCTCGTCCGCACCGGGGACGACAGCCTGGCCCTGACCGTGGCCGACGCCTCCGGGCAGCTCGTCGCCGGCGCCGAGGCGCTCGTGCTCCGGCCCGTGACCGCCGAACGGCTGCGCGCCGACGGCCGGCGCGCCCCGGACGCGCTCTTCCGCGTCGAGTGGGTGGAACGCTCGCTGCCGCCCGTCGAACACCCGCCGACCTGGGCCCTGTTGGCGGCGGACGACGCCCCGGAGGCCGCCGGTGCCGTCGCCCGCTACGCCGACCTCGACGACCTCGCCGCCGCCGTGGACGCCGGGGCCCCGCTGCCGGACCTCCTCGTCGTCCCGAGCCTGGGCCCCGCCGCCACCGGCGACCGCCTGCCCGAACTGGCCCACGACGCCACCCACCGCGCCCTGCGCCTCGCGCAGACCTGGATCGCCGACGAGCGCTTCGCCACGGCGCGCCTCGTGCTGCTGACCCGGCGGGCCGTCGCCGCCCGCCCCGGCGAGCAGGTCACCGACCCGGCGCACGCGGCGGTCCGGGGGCTGGTGCGCTCGGCTGAGGCGGAGAACCCGGGCCGGTTCGTCCTGGTCGACGTCGACGAACCGGCCGACGCCTGGGCCCGGTTGCCGCTCCTCGCCGGCGGCGACGAGACCGAGTGGGCGCTGCGCGGCGGCGACGCCCTGGTGCCGAGGCTCGCGCGCGCCTCGGCGGGACTCGACCTTCCGGAGGGCCAGCCCTGGCGCCTGGAGACCCTCGGCCGGGGCACCCTCGAAGGGAACCTGGCCCTGGCGCCCTTCCCCGACGCCCAACGGCCGCTGGCCGAGGGTGAGGTCAGGGTCGGAATGCGCGCGGGCGGCCTGAACTTCAGGGACGTCCTCATCGCCCTCGGCATGTACCCGGGCGAGGCCCGCGTCGGCGCCGAGGGCGCGGGCGTGGTCCTGGAGGTGGGCCCCGGCGTCTCCGGGCTCGCCCCCGGCGACCGCGTCATGGGCCTGTTCTACGGCGTTCTCGGCCCCGTCGCCGTCACCGACCGCAGGCTGCTCGCCCGCGTCCCCGAGGGCTGGTCGTTCACCGAGGCGGCGGCCGTGCCCGTCGTCTTCCTGACGGCGTACTACGGCCTGGTGGACCTCGCGGGCCTCCGCGCCGGCGAGTCGGTCCTCGTCCACGCGGCGGCCGGCGGCGTGGGCATGGCCGCCGTGCAACTGGCCCGGCACCTGGGCGCCGAGGTCTACGCGACGGCGAGCCCCGGCAAGTGGGACACGGTGCGCTTCCTCGGCGTCGCCGACGAGCGCCTCGCCAACTCCCGCACCCTCGACTTCGGTCAGCGCTTCGCCGAGGTCACCGCTGGTCGCGGCGTGGACGTCGTGCTGAACTCCCTCGCCGGCGAGTACGTCGACGCCTCCGCCGCGCTGTTGTCGGGTGGCGGGCGGTTCCTGGAGATGGGCAAGACCGACATCCGACGGCCCGAGGAGATCGCGGCGGCCCACCCGGGCGTCTCCTACCGGGCGTTCGACATGCTGGAGGCCGGCCCGGACCGCATCGCCGAGATGCTGGCGGCACTGGTCGACCTCTTCGAGAGCGGGGCGCTGCGTCGGCTGCCGGTGACGGCGTGGGACGCGCGGTCGGCCGGCGAGGCGTTCCGCTTCCTCAGCCAGGCCCGGCACGTCGGCAAGGTCGTCCTCACCGTGCCCGAGGCGGTGGGCCCGGAGACCGCCGCCGGCGGAGCCGTTCTCGTCACCGGCGCCGGCGGCGCCCTCGGCGGCCTGATCGCCCGACACCTCGTCACCCGACACGGCGTGCGTCACCTGATCCTCGCCGGACGCCGGGGCGGCCGCACCCCCGGCATCGCGCGACTCCGGGAGGAACTCACCGCGTTGGGGGCGCAGGCCGACGTGGTCGCCTGCGACGTGTCGGACCGCGCGGCGCTCGCCTCGCTGCTCGACACCCTTCCCCTGACCTCCGCGCTCCGGGGCGTGGTCCACGCGGCCGGGGTGCTCGACGACGGGATCGTCACCTCCCTCACCCCCGAGCGGGTCGACACCGTGCTCCGCCCCAAGGTCGACGCGGCCTGGCACCTCCACGAGTTGACCCTCGGGCTCGACCTGTCGTTCTTCGTCGTGTTCGCGTCCGCCGCCGCCACTTTCGGCGCGGCAGGACAGGCCGGGTACTGCGCCGCCAACACGTTCCTCGACGCTCTCGCCGAACACCGCAGGGCCCTCGGGCTGCCCGCCGTGTCCATGGCGTGGGGGCTGTGGGGGCAGCCCGGCGGCATGACCGCGTCCCTCGGGGACGTCGACCGGCGGCGCATGGAGGGCGGCGGCCTGGTGCCGCTGACCGAAGCGGACGGCCTGGCCCTGTTCGACGCGGCGCTGTCGCACGGCGCCCCCACCCTCGTGCCGGCCCGCCTCGACCTGGCCGCGATGCGTCGACGCGGCGCGGCCGTGCCGCCCGTCCTGCGTGGCCTGGTGCGGACGGCCGCGCCACGCGCCCGGGAGGGAACGGACACCCAGGCCGACGGGCTGCGCCGCCGCCTGCACGGCCTCGGCGAGGACGAACAGCGGCGGATCGTCCTCGACCTGGTGTGCGCCCAGGCGTCCGCTGTCCTCGGACACGGCTCGCCGGACGCCGTCGAGGAGGGCCGCGCCTTCCAGGAGATGGGCTTCGACTCGCTGACCGCCGTCGAACTCCGCAACCGGCTCAACGCCGAGGCCGGCACCCGGCTGCCCGCCACCCTCGTCTTCGACCACCCGACGCCCCACGCGCTCGCGGCCCGCATCCTCGCCGACCTCGCCGGGGAACTCCCCGGCGCGGCCGCCCCCGCGCCCGCCGTGACCGGCGACAGCCAGGAGCCCCTCGCCGTCGTCGGCATCGCCTGCCACTTCCCCGGCGGCGTCAACTCGCCCGAAGACCTGTGGGAGTTGGTCCGCTCCGGCACCGACTGCATGTCGGGCTTCCCCGCCGACCGGGGCTGGGACCCGGCCGGCCTCTACGACCCCGACCCGGACCGGCAGGGCACCACCTACGCCCGCCACGGCGGCTTCCTGCACGACGTCGCCGGGTTCGACGCGGCGTTCTTCGGGATCTCCCCGCGCGAGGCCGTCGCCATGGACCCTCAGCAGCGGCTGTTGCTGGAGACGTCCTGGGAGGCGCTGGAGCGCGCCGGCCTCGACCCGGCCGCGCTGCGCGGCTCCCGCACCGGCGTGTTCGTCGGCGCCAGCGGCCAGACGTACTCCTCGCTCCTCGCCCGCGCCCACGACAACTACGAGGGCTATCTCCTCACCGGCAGCACCGGCAGCGTGCTGTCCGGCCGCCTCGCCTACACCTTCGGCCTTGAGGGGCCCGCCGTCACCGTCGACACGGCGTGCTCCTCTTCGCTGGTCGCGCTGCACCTCGCCGGGCAGGCGCTGCGCGGCGGCGAGTGCGAACTGGCCCTCGTCGGCGGCGTCGCCGTGCTGTCAACTCCGGATCTCTTCGTCGAGTTCAGCCGCCAGCGCGGGCTGTCGCCCGACGGGCGCTGCAAGGCGTTCGCCGACACCGCCGACGGAACGGCCTGGGCCGAGGGCGTCGGCATGGTCGTCGTCGAACGGCTCTCCGACGCGCGGCGCAACGGGCACCGCGTGCTCGCCGTGGTGCGGGGCAGCGCGGTGAACCAGGACGGCGCGAGCAACGGGCTGTCCGCGCCGAACGGCCCCTCCCAGCAGCGCGTCATCCGGCAGGCCCTCGCCAACGCCGGTGTCAGCCCCGCCGAGGTCGACGTCGTCGAGGCGCACGGAACGGGAACGAGGCTCGGCGACCCGATCGAGGCCCAGGCGCTGCTCGCCACCTACGGCCGCGACCGGGACGGCGAACACCCCCTGTGGATCGGCTCGTTGAAGTCGAACATCGGCCACACCCAGGCCGCCGCCGGCGTCGCCGGGCTCATCAAGACGGTGATGGCGCTCCGGCACGGCATCGTGCCCAGGACCCTCCACGTCGACCGGCTGACGCAGGAGGTCGACTGGGACAGCGGCCGGGTGGACGTGGCGACCGAGGAACGGCCCTGGCCCGAGCCGGAGAACGGGCGTCCCCGGCGGGCGGCGGTCTCCGCGTTCGGGGTCAGCGGCACCAACGCGCATGTGGTCGTCGAGCAGTACCCGGAGCCCGAGCCGCAGGCCCCCGACGCGGAGCCGACCGCGCCGGTCGTGCCCTGGCTGCTCTCGGCCCGCTCGGCGACCGCGTTGCGCGCCCAGGCCCGACGGCTCCTCGCCTCGCCCGCCGTCCGGGAACGGCCCCACCACGACGTCGGCCTGGCCCTCGCCGTCACCCGCGCCACCCACGAGCACCGCGCCGTGGTCCTCGGCGCCGACCGCGAGGAACTGCTGACCGGCCTCGCGGCCCTCGCCCGGGGCGAGACCGCCGCCCGCACCGCCGTCGGAGCGGCCGGCACCGCCTCCCGTCCGGTGTTTGTTTTTCCTGGTCAGGGTGGTCAGTGGGTGGGGATGGCGGTGGAGTTGTTGGATTCCTCGCCGGTGTTCGCCGAGCGGTTTGGTGAGTGTGCTGGGGTGTTGGACCCGTTGACGGGTTGGTCGTTGGTGGGCGTGGTGCGGGGGGTGGAGGGTTGCCCGGATCTGGATCGGGTGGATGTGGTGCAGCCGGTGTTGTTCGCGGTGATGGTGTCGTTGGCTGCGGTGTGGGAGTCGTGGGGTGTGGTGCCGGCTGCGGTGGTGGGTCATTCGCAGGGTGAGATCGCCGCGGCGTGTGTGGCGGGTGCGTTGTCGTTGCCGGACGCTGCGCGGGTGGTGGCGTTGCGGAGTCAGGCGATTCTGGCGCTGGCGGGTCGGGGTGGGGGGATGGTGTCGGTGGCGTTGCCGGCCGAGGTGGTGGAGGGGCGGTTTGGTGAGTGGGGTGAGGGGTTGTCGGTGGCGGCGGTCAACGGGCCGTCCTCGACGGTGGTCTCCGGTGACGGGGCCGCGTTGGATGCTCTGTTCGCCACCTTGCGGGAGGAGGGTGTGCGGGTCCGTCGGGTTCCGGTGGACTATGCCTCGCACTCGGCTCATGTGGAGGCGATCGAGGGGGAGTTGGCCAGGCTGTTGGCGCCGATCGAGCCGAGGTCGTCGAAGGTCCCGTTCTACTCGACGGTGACGGGTGGCCCGATCGACACCAGCGCACTCGATGCCGGGTACTGGTACACCAATCTGCGTGGGACGGTTCGCTTCGAGGAGACCGTTCGGGCGCTTCTGGCCGATGGGTTCCGGGTGTTTGTGGAGTCCAGCCCGCATCCGGTGCTCAGCGTGGGGCTGGAGGAGACGGCCGAGGCGGTGGGTCGGGAGCTGGTGGTGACCGGCTCGTTGCGGCGTGAGGAGGGTGGGTTGGACCGGCTGCTGCTGTCGGCGGCCGAACTCCACGTCAACGGCGTGCCCGTCGACTGGCAGGCCGTCTTCGCCGCCACCCCCGCACACCCCGTCGACCTCCCCACCTACGCCTTCGAGCACGAGCGGTACTGGCCCGTCCCGGCCGCCCCCGCGCCGGCCGACGCCCCGACCGCCGACGGCACGGCCGACTTCTGGCGCGCCGTCGACGACGGCGATCTCGCCACCGTGGCCGGCACCCTCGACCTCGGCGACGACGACGAACTGGGGTCCGTCGTTCCCGCGCTCGCCGCCTGGCGCAGGCGGCACCGGGAGCACGCGGAGCTGAACAGCCGCCGCTACCGCGTCACCTGGCGCGCGATCCCGGACCGCGCGGCGGTGCGGCCGGCCGGACGCTGGCTCCTCGCCGCGCCGGAACACCCGGCGGCCGCCGCCTGGGCGGCCGCCGTCACCACCGAACTGGCCGCCGGCGGCGCCGACGTGCGCGTCGTCGCCACGGCCCGCGCCAACGGCGACCGCGCCGCCCTGGCCCGGCTGATCGGCGAGGCACTCGGCGAGGAGAAGCCGCACGGCGTGCTGGCCCTCACCCCGCTCGACGACCGCGAACACCCCGACCACCCCGTGCTCACGGTCGGCGCCGTGGACACGGTCCTGCTGGCCCAGGCGCTCGGCGACCTCGGCCACAGCGCCCCGCTGTGGTGCCTGACCTCCGGCGCCGTCTCCGTCGGAGCCGGCGACCCGCTCACCACCACCGCGCAGTCCCTGGTGTGGGGCCTGGGCCGGACGGCGGTCCTCGAACTCCCCGACCGCTGGGGCGGCCTGGTGGATCTGCCGGCCGCCCCGTCGGCCCGGGCCGTGGACCGGTTGCTCGGCGTCGTCGGGGAGGCGGCGGAGCACGGCGAGGACGAACTCGCGATCCGCGAGTCCGGGATACTCGTGCGGAGGCTGAGCCGCGGCCCGCGCCCCGAACAGCCCGCCACCCCCTGGAAGCCGCAGGGGACGGTGCTCATCACCGGCGGCACCGGCGCGATCGGCGCACAGGTCGCCCGCTGGGCGGCGCGCGGCGGCGCCGAACACGTCGTCCTGGTCGGACGCGCCGGCCCCGCCGCGCCCGGCGCCGGCGCGCTCGCGGACGAACTCGACGCCCTGGGCGCCCGGGTGAGCCTGATCGCGTGCGACATCACCGACCGGTCGGCGGTCGAGGAACTCCTCAAGGGCCTGACGGCGGCGGGCGACCCCGTGCGGTCCGTCTTCCATGCCGCCGGAGCCGCCGAGCACACGCCGTTCCCGCACCTCACCGCCGAGGGCATCGCCGAGGCGCTCGCCGCGAAGGTCGCCGGCGCCCGCCATCTCGACGCGCTCCTCGAACCCGACGCGGTGGACGCGTTCGTGCTGTTCTCCTCGATCTCGGCGGTGTGGGGCAGCGGCGGGCAGGCCGCCTACTCGGCGGGCAACGCCTACCTCGACGCCCTCGCCCAGGCCCGCCGCGCGGCGGGCGGTCGCGCCACCTCCGTGGCCTGGGGCGCCTGGGGTGGAGGGGGCGGAATGCTCGACGAGGAGCGCGCCGCCCAACTGGCGCGCGGAGGCGTCATCGTGATGGACCCCGAACCGGCCATCACCGCGCTGGAACACGCCGTCACCGACGACGAGACGAACCTCGTCGTCGCCGACGTGGCCTGGGACCGCTTCCTGCCCGCGTTCACACTCCACCGCCCCAGCCCACTCCTCTCCGACCTGCCCGATGTCGCCGCGCTCGCCGCCCGCGAGGTCACCAACGCGCCGGCGGCGGACAGCGGTTCGTGGGCGGCCCGCCTCGCCGGGCGCCCCCCGGCCGAGCAACGCGCCCTGCTGCTCGACCTGGTGCGAACCGAGGCAGCCGCAGCGCTCGGCCACGCCTCCGGCAGCTCCGTCGACGCCGAGCGCGCCTTCCGCGATCTCGGCTTCGACTCGCTGACCGCAGTCGAACTGCGCAACCGGCTCAAGGCCGCGACCGGACTCGCCCTCGCCGCCACCGTCGTCTTCGACCACCCGACCGCCGCCGCCCTCGCCGACCATCTGCGCGGCGCCCTCGGCGGCGCGGCCGACGCGGTCTCCGACGACCCGCTGGCCGAGTTGGAGCGGCTGGAGAACTCCCTCTTCGCCACGGCGGCGGACTACTGGGACCGGCCACAGGCCACCGACCGGCTGCGTGAGTTCCTCGACCGGATCGCCGCCCTCGCCGCCGCACGCGGCGCGGTGCCGGCCGCACCGGACGAGGACGACGACGCCACCGAGCGGCTCGAAGCCGCCACCGACGACGAGATCTTCGACTTCATCAACCAGGAACTCGGGAGGGACCAGTGACGGCCGAACCCGCGCCCATGGACACCGAGGCCAAGCTCCGCGACTACCTGAAGTGGGTCGCCGCCGACCTGGTCCAGGCGCGCAAGCGCATCCGTGAGCTGGAGTCCCGCACCGCCGAGCCCGTCGCGATCGTCGGCATGGCCTGCCGCTACCCGGGTGCGGCCGACTCGCCCGAGGCGCTGTGGCGGTTGGTGGCCGAGGGCACCGACGCCATCTCGGAGTTCCCCACCGACCGGGGCTGGGACCTGGACGGGCTCTACGACCCGGACCCCGACAGATGGGGCACCGTCTACGCCAGGGAAGGCGGATTCCTGCGCGGCGCGGCCGAGTTCGACCCCCGCTTCTTCGGGATCTCCCCGCGCGAGGCCCAGGCGATGGACCCGCAACAGCGGCTCCTCCTGGAGACCTCGTGGGAGGCGCTGGAACGCGCGGGCCTCGACCCGCAACGGCTGCGCGGCAGCCGCACCGGCGTGTTCCTCGGCAACAGTATGCAGGACTACGGCGAGCTGCTGAAAAGCAGCCCGGAGGGCATGGAGGGCTACTTTCTGACCGCGAACGTCGGCAGCGTCGTGAGCGGTCGGATCTCCTACACGTTCGGTCTTGAGGGTCCTGCGGTGACGGTGGACACGGCGTGTTCCTCGTCGTTGGTGGCGCTGCATCTGGCGGTGCAGGCGCTGCGCGCCGGCGAGTGCTCGCTGGCCCTGGCCGGCGGCGCCACCGTCATGGCGACCCCCGGCATGTTGCAGGTCTTCAGCCGACAGCGCGGCCTGTCTCCCGACGGCCGCTGCCGCGCCTTCTCGGCCGACGCCGACGGCACCGGATTCTCCGACGGCGTGGGCGTGTTGGTGGTGGAACGGCTTTCGGATGCCCGGCGGTTGGGGCATCGGGTGTTGGCGGTGCTGCGGGGGAGCGCGGTCAACCAGGACGGCGCGAGCAACGGGCTGTCCGCGCCGAACGGCCCCTCACAGCAGCGCGTCATCCGCCAGGCACTCGCCAGCGCCGGGCTGACCGCCTCGGATGTCGACGCGGTGGAGGCGCACGGCACGGGAACGAAGCTGGGCGACCCGATCGAGGCCCAGGCGTTGCTGGCGACCTATGGGCAGGGGCGGGAGGCGGAACGGCCGCTGTGGCTCGGTTCGTTGAAGTCCAACATCGGCCATGCGCAGGCGGCTGCCGGCGTGGCGGGTGTGATCAAGATGGTGATGGCGCTGCGCAACGGCGTGCTGCCGCGCACCCTGCATGTGGATGAGCCGACCCCGCAGGTGGACTGGGCCTCGGGCGCGGTGGAACTGCTGCGGGAGTCGCGGGAGTGGGCCCCGGGGGAGGGGCGGGTTCGGCGGGCCGGCGTGTCGGCGTTCGGGGCGAGTGGCACCAACGCGCATGTGATCGTCGAGGAGGCGCCGGCGGAGGAGGCGTTGCCGGCGCCGGGGTCGTTGCCGGTGGTGCCGTGGGTGGTCTCCGGGCGTTCGCCGGAGGCGCTGGAGGGCCAACTGGCCGGCCTGGAGCGGTGTGTCACCGAGAACGCGGTGGATGTCGGCTGGTCGTTGGCCGCCACCCGCTCGGCGTTTGAGCACCGGGCGGTGTTGGTGGACGGCCGTGAGGTGGCGCGGGGTGTCGCGTCAACCGGCGGTACCGGCTTTGTCTTCTCGGGTCAGGGTTCGCAACGCGTTGGGATGGGGCGGGAGTTGTATGCCGCGTATCCGGTGTTCGCTTCGGCTTTGGATGAGGTGTGTGCTGGGTTTGATGGTGCGTTGCGGGAGGTGATGTTCGAAGGCCCGGCGGAGAGGTTGGATGACACGGCGTGGGCGCAGCCGGCGATCTTCGCGTGTGAGGTGGCGCTGTTCCGGCTGTTGGAGTCCTGGGGCCTGACCCCGGACGCCCTCATCGGTCACTCGATCGGTGAGTTGGCTGCGGCGTATGTGGCGGGGGTGTGGTCGCTGGAGGACGCCGCGAAGGTGGTGGCGGCACGCGGCCGGTTGATGGGACAGCTCCCTGCCGGCGGGGCGATGGTCGCGCTGGGCGTGTCGGAATCAGCCGTGTCCGAACTGCTCTCCGAGCGGGTCTCGCTCGCGGCGGTCAACGGCCCCGAGGCCGTGGTTGTTTCGGGTGAGGAGGCGGCGGTGTTGGAGGTCGCCGCCCGGTTCGAGGCCGAGGGGCGGAAGGTGAAGCGGCTGAAGGTCAGCCATGCCTTCCATTCCTCTCTCATGGACCCGATGCTGGACGGCTTCCGCCAGGTTCTCGCGAGCGTCACGTTCAACGAGCCGGCGGTGCCGATGGTCTCGGATGTGACCAACCCCGAGTACTGGGTGCGGCATGTCCGGGATGCGGTGCGTTTCCACGACGGCGTCCAGGCCGCCACCGAACTGGGCGTTTCGCGTTTCGTCGAGGTTGGCCCCGACGCGGCCCTGTCCTCCCTGGTCCCGGGCTGCGTCCCGATGTTGCGCCGCAACCGCGAGGAGCCGAAGACCGCCGTCACCGCGCTCGCGCGCCTGTGGACGACGGGCGCGGGCGTCAACTGGCCGGCGCTCTACGAGGGTTCCGGCGCCCGGACCGTCGACCTGCCCACCTACGCCTTCCAACGCAGGCGCTACTGGATCGACGGCGTTCGGCCCTCCCTCGCGCCCGAGGCGAGCCGCGCCGCCACGTCGGACGACGGCGACTCCCCGCCGGAGGGCGTCTTCCCGCTGCGGCAGCGTCTCGGGGGCGTGCCGCGCGAGGAGTGGGAGGCCGCGCTGCTGTCGGGAGTGTGCGCCGAGGTCGCGGCCGTCCTGGACTACGCGCCGGACGAGGAGGTGCACCCGGACGGGCTCTTCGCGGAGCTGGGATTCGACTCCCTGACCGTGGTGGAGCTGTGCCAACGCCTCAAGGCGGCGACCGGCCTGCCCCTGGCGCCCGACGACCTCTTCGGCCACCCGGCGCCCAGGCTCCTCGCCAAGCACCTCCTCCACCTCCTCGACCTCGACGAGCCCGCCGCGCTGCCGCCCCAGCACAGCGGCGCGCACGATCGCGACGGCGCCGAACACGGGCTGCGCCAGCTCTTCCGGGCGGCCTGCGCCGAGGGGCGGATGGAGGCGGGACTCGACGTCCTGGAGTCGGCGGCCAGGCTCAGGGACATGAGGGCGGAGGGCGCCACGGGCCGTCCGGTCGCCGCCCCCGTTCCGTTCAGCCGCACCGACGATCCGGCGGCCCCCGCCCTCATCTGCTTCCCCTCGGTGGTCGCGCCCTCGAACGCCTTCCAGTTCGCCCGCTTCGCGGCCCCGTTCCGCGACGCCTACCCCCTCTCGGTGCTGCCGCACCCGGGGTTCGAGGAGGGGGAGCCGCTGCCGGCCTCGCTCGACGCGCTCATCGCCGAACGGGCCGAGGCGGCGCGCCGCTGCGCCGACGGCCGGGACGCGGTCCTGGTCGGCTACTCCTCCGGCGGCTGGGTCGCCCAGGCCGTCGCCGAGCGGCTGGCCGGCGCCGGGGAGAGCGTGCGCGGTGTGGTGCTGCTGGACTCCCATCTGCCGGGCAGCGAGGGGCTCGCCGACGTCCAACAGACCCTGCTGGGCGGCGACCACACGATCGACCCGGAACGGTTCGGACGCATCACCGAGGCACAACTCACCGCGATGGCCCGCTATCTGAGGCTCTTCGCTGACTGGCGCCCGGTCGCGGCGCAGGCGCCGACGTTGCAGCTCACGGCGGAACGCCAGGTGCCCGCCGGCCCCCGCGCGGGGCAGCCCGTGGCCGCGCACCTGCGGCCGGCCTGGCCCGTTCCGCACTCCGCCGTCGAGGTGGCGGCCGCCGACCATCTGTCCATGATCCAGGAGTCCGCCGCGTCGACCGCCCGTCCGGTCCTGCGCTGGCTGGCCGACCAAGGGAGCCACAGGATGAAAGAGGAGGGAACCGCGTGAGCGGAATGTCAAGCGTGGTGGACTTGCTGAGCCCGGAGTTCGCCCAGGAGCCCTATGCGGTCTATCAGGCGATGCGGACCGAGGCGCCGGCCCACCGGGTCGTGGTGAAGACGCTCACCACCGAGTTGCACGCCTGGGTGGTGACCCGTTACGAGGCGGCCCGTTCGCTGCTGGCCGACCCCCGGCTGTCCAAGGACGCGGGGGAGCTGCCGCGCATCGTCGAGCGCAACAAGGTCAGCGCCGAACCCGTACAGCTCGCCAACTTCAAAAGTATGCTCTTCAGCGACCCGCCGGACCACACCCGGCTGCGGCGCATCATGGGCAAGGCGTTCACCATGCGCCGCGTCCAGCAGTTGCGGCCCCGGATCGAACGGGCCACCGACCGGCTGCTCGACGCCATCCCGCCGGGCAAGGACGTCGACCTGGTGGACGCGCTGTCGCTGCCGCTGCCGATCACCGTCATCGGCGAACTGCTCGGCATCCCCGGCGAGCAGCGCGACGACTTCCGTTCCTGGAACGCCACCCTCACCAGCGTCACCGCGACCATGCAGGACAAGATGGCGGCCCATGTCGCGGCCAGCGCCTACCTGCGGGACTTCATCGCGTACAAGCGCGAGACGCCAGGTGACGATCTGGTCAGCGCGCTGCTCCAGGCCGACGACGGCCAACAGCGGCTCGACGATGGCGAGTTGTTGTCCACCATCTTCCTGGTGATGAACGCGGGCTACGAGACCACGGCGAGTATGCTCAGCAACTCGGTCTACGCGCTGCTCCAGGACCCCGAGCAGCAGGCGCGGCTGCGGGCCCAGCCTCGCGCCATCCCGGCCGCCGTCGAGGAGTTCCTCCGCTACGAGAGCCCGCTCAACCTTGCCACGGTCCGTTACACCCTGGAACCGGTCGAGGTCGAAGGACTGACCATCCCCCGGGACGACATTGTCTTCATCTCCCTGGCGGCCGCCAACCGCGACGGCGCCCGTTTCCGTGAGCCCGACGCGCTCGACACCACCCGCACCGCCAACAGCCACCTCGCCTTCGGGCACGGCATCCACCACTGCCTGGGCGCGCCGCTGGCCCGGATGGAGGGCGAGATAGCGCTCAGCCGGCTGCTGGCCCGGTTCCCGACCTGGTCGTTGGCGGTCGACGAGGAGTCGCTGCGCTGGCGCGACAGCCTCCAGTTCCGCACGCTGGAGCGCCTCCCCGTCCGACTGAGCTGACCCCCGCAGCGACCCGGTACCCCCGTACCGCCCGACCCCTCTCCGACCCCAACCCGCAACACCAACCTGACAAGGGAGCGACGGCAGATGGCCGACAACGTGGTGAGCCGCTTCTTCGAACTCGGCGCCAAGGAAGACCTCGACGGGGCGTGGGAGTGCTTCGCCGACGACGGCGTGTGGATTCTGCCGGAGGGCGACGGCCCCGGCACCACCCTCAACAAGCAGGAGATACGCGAGCACATCGAGAAGATGAACGAGCTGTCCCACCAGATCACCGCCCAGGGCCTGGAGGGCGTCTTCGAGAAGCCCGTCTTCCTGACCAACGGCGAACAGGCCATCGTCGAGTGGTCGTTGCGCAAGATCGGCGGCGACGTCATCGAGCGGGGCATCGATCTCTTCACCCTGCGCGACGGGAAGATCCTGGTCAAGGACGTGTTCCGGAAGGCGTAACCAGGCAGGGCGAACAGACGAGGAGAGCGCCCCGGCCGCTTCGGCCGGGGCGCTCTCCTGGGGGACGCTCTGTCAGCGGCTTCTCACCAGGTCACCAGCAGCTCGTCGAACATGCGGTTGAGCTGCCCGCCCTTCCACTGGAGGTCCTCCAGCGGCATCGCGGGCTGGAGGTTGGGGAAGCGGCGGAAGAGCGACTCGAACGCGATCTGCATCTGCGCCCGGGACAGCCCCGCCCCGGGGCAGTAGTGCGGCCCGGCGCCGAACGTCACATGGGGGTTGGGGTGCCGGGCGATGTTCAGCCGCTCGGGCTCCTCGAAGACCTCGGGGTCGTAGTTGGCCGCGACGCGGCACGGCAGGATCGCCTCGCCGGCGCGCACGACCTGACCGCCGACCTCGACGTCCTCCTTCGCGTAGCGGGAGAAGATGGCCGCCTCGTCGTTGACGGCGTAGCGCAGCAGCTCGTCCACCGCCGTCTTGGCGAGGCTCGGGTCAGCGGCCAGCCTGGCCATCTCCTCGGGGAACGTCATGAGGACATACGTTCCGTACGAGATCTGGTTGGCGGTGCTGCCGTGCCCGGTCGCGAGCAGGAACATGCCGAGGCCGACCAGCTCCTCCTTGGTGATGCTGTCGTCGGCCTGGTAGGCGGCGGTGAGGTCGCTGATCAGGTCCTCGCGCGGATGCTTGATCCGGTCCTCGACCATCTGACTCACATAGTCGTGCTGCTTCTGGAGGTAGTCCTGGATCTGCTCCGGCGGCATCGACGTCGTGGCGATCATGGCCTTGGACCACTCGGTGAACAGCGGCCTGTCCTCGACGGGGACGCCCAGGATCAGCGCGATCACGATGGCCGGCAGCGGGGTGCCGAACGCGGTCACCAGGTTGGCCGGCGGCCCCGCGTCCTCCATCGCGTCCAGCAACTCGTCCACGATCTGCTGGATCTGCGGGCGCAGTTGCATGGTCCGGCGCTCGGTGAAGCCGCGCGCGACGACCTTGCGCAGCCGGCCGTGCTCCGGCGGGTCCATCCGCATGATGTTGATGTCCGGCATGATCGGGAACACCCGGGGCTCGTCGCTCTCGTGCGCGAGGGCGCGGCTGAGCCGGGGGTCCGTCATGGCGGCCTTGAAATCGCTGTACTTCGTGGTGAACCACGCCTCTTCGCCATACGGCATCTGCGCCCTGGAGACGGGACATTTCTCGCGCAGCTCGGCGTATACGGGGTTCAGCCGGGGCGGGCCGTCTTCCTCGAGCGGGTACTTGATGGGTTCAGCGACCATGAAAGATTCCTCCAGGCGCGCATCGCGCTGTGCGGAATACGTCCTCGACGGGGGGAAAGTGGAGCGGGTTTAGGCCCTGTTGACGTTCTGTCTGTCAGGTTATGCCGACGCGGGGGATCGGCAACCCCTAGGAAACCGCGCAACGGCCCTGCGGTAAGGGGGAGTTGGAGTTGGTGTGTGGCGCCGCGCGGGACGCCACCGCCCGACGGGCGGCCGCGCCAGAAGGCCGGCCCGGCGTGGGGGAACGCCGGGCCGGCCGGGGGATGGGGGTGCGGGGACATCAGGCGGGCACAAGGGGGGTGCCGCACACATGGTCCCGGGAATTCGATCCGCTCCCTTGACCCCGGGAAAGTCCTATCGGGATTTCGTGGATATGTAAAGGCCCGCCCGCCGCCCCGTCCTGCTGTGGATTCTTAGGGGTTGTCGGCAGGAGGCGGCGCCTGGCTAGGGTTGAACCCGGACCGAGCGGCATCCGTCCGCAGAGCATGGAGGAGCGTAATAGATGGCGACGCCAGAGCTTGTGCACAAGGACATCGTTCCCGAGGCGAAACCGGGATGGATTTTCAGTCACTATGCCTCGGGGCCGCTCCTCGAATGGGAATGGGCTCACAAGAGGCTGCGGGAGGCCACGACGTTCTGGATCGCGACCAACGCGCTGGAGGGCCGACCGCACGTTCGGCCGGTCTGGGGCTTCTGGCAGGACGGCGGCTTCTGGTTCTCGACCACCAACCGTTCGGTCCCCTACATCGAGGCCGACCGGGAGGTCGTGCTCCACACGGAGAGCGGTGAGGAGGTCGTGATCGTCGAGGGGCGCTGCGACCGCCTCTTCGGCAAGGAGAACCTCCAGCGCATCTCCGACGGCTACAAGGAGCGCTACAACCACAGCACGAACGCCACGGACGAGGGCGTCTACACGCTGGAGGGCTACGGCGGCCCCGGCTTCAAGATCACCCCGACCAAGGTCCTCGGCTGGATAGCCCCCCAGTTCGACACGGCGACGCGCTGGGACTTCCCGGCCTAGAACGCGCCGAGGCAGAAGACGAGACACAGCGCAGAGTGAAGTGCCTCCGGCGGGCGCGGCCCACAGGCCGCGCCGGTCCGGAGGCTCTGCGCGTGCCACGTCCAGGGGTGCGGCTCCCACCCCGACCGACCACGCCGGGCGCCCCCGGTGAAGAAATCGGGGGCATCTCCCCGCTTAGGAGAGTATGATACGGGGACGGATCTCCGATTTTCAGAACAGGAGGCGCCGATGCCGGCCACCGGACCTGCCCGGCCCGTCGCTCCGCCGTTCACCCCGACCCGCCCCTCCCGGGCGGACGCGCGACGCAACTACGACCGCCTGGTCGCCGCCGCCGACGAACTCTTCGACGAGCAGGGGACCGACGTCCCCCTCGACGACGTGGTCCGTCGCGCCGGGCTGGGCTCGGGGACGCTCTACCGCCACTTCCCCAACCGCGACGCCCTCATGGCCGCGGTCTTCTGGGAGCGCATCGAGGTGCTGTGCCAGGAGGCGGAGAGCCTGCTGGCGGAACCGGAGTCGACGCAGGCGTTCACCGCCTGGCTGCGCAAGCTGATCAGGCTGACCATGCGCAGGGGCCTCGCCGCCGCGCTCGCCGCCGGCCAGCGTTCCACCGTCTCCGAAGTCTTTCTGAACCAGTGCCACCTGGCCCTGGAGGGTGCGTCCACGCCTCTGCTCGCCCGGGCCCAGGCCGACGGTGGCATCCGTCCCGACCTCAGGGCCGACGACCTCCTCACCTTCGCGCACACCATCGCGTCCGCCGCCCAGCGGGCCCCGGACGGGGAGCGGCATGCCGACCAGCTGCTCGAACTCCTGCTCGAAGGTTTGCGCACCCGCGCGGAGTCGTCGCCCTCCTGAGCCGCTGACGGAGTTCCGACAGGGTTTCTGGCAATGTGACCGGCAACGCCCTCGGCGGAGTTGCTGACAGAATCGCCCCACGACCGCACACAGGGGCCGAACCTCACGAGACGGTGCGCGCCAAGACCGCCTGGTGAATGACCACGCACATGAAACAGGTTGGCGAATACGGGGGTTGGTATGGGTTGGGCTGGCGATGGTGCCACAAGGGACGATACAGCTCCCGGACGACGGGGCGGCGGCTGGCTTCAGGAAGCAGACCGTTCCGACAGCAGCAACAGAAGAGCTGTGTCGCTCCTCGTGGCCGCCCTCTTCGGCCGCGGGCCGGAATTCTGGCCCAGCTACGAGGAAGTGCGCCACGGCGCCCGGCTGTGCGAAATCCTCGGGAACCACCTCCCGGCGATAGAACTCGTCGCGACACAGATCATGCCGTCACGACTGAGAGAAACGCACGAGGAACTCCTGGCCCTCGCCAACGCCGTGGGACGGCGGAGCCGAGGCGACCGGGGCGGGAAGTCCCGCACCGACCCGATGAACCTCGCTCTCGACTGGTGCTACAGCAAGCTCAGCCACCGCGAAAGAACCGTGATGAGCCGAATAGCCGTGCTGGGCACGGAGTTCGACCCCGAAGCGGTGGTCGCGGTCTGCGTCGACCGGAATCTGAGCGACGAATCCGTGCTGGACGCGCTGAACATGCTGGAGCACAGAGCACTCATCCGCCGCCGGCAGAGCGACTCCGAGAAGATCTACTTCCGGCAGTCCGAAGCCGCCGTCGCCTACGGCATCGAGCGCCTCAGGGAGAACCAGGACTACTTCCCGGCCCACCGGGCACTCGTCGCCTGGCTGTGGTCGCGCGCCGAACGGCTCACCCACGTCTGCATGTTGTCGAGGGCGGAGAACGAGTGGTTCGCCGTGCGGGTCAACTACCTCGCCATCGCCGTGGAGTTCACCTGGAACCACACCCGGGACGACCACCGCCACGACATCCTGGCCGCCCTGCTGGCCAGCCTGTGGCTGCACACCGATCGCCAGCACGAAGGCAGACAGCTCATCCAGCGGGCCCTCACCCGCGACGCGCGATCGCCCTACCGCAGCGACCTCCTCGTCCACGGCCTGTGGTTCTCCGAGGTCGACGACAACCCCCAGCGCATCCTCCAGACCATGTACGAGGCCGTCCAGTCCGCCCGCGAGGCCAGACAGGACTCCTCCATGGTGCGCGCGCTGAACTCGCTCGCCAACGCCTACGCGGCCGTCCACGACTACGAAGCCGCCCAGCGCTACTTCGTGGAGTCCATGGACCTCGCGCGACGGCTCGACGACGAGTTCAGCCTCGCCGTGTGCTCCCACATGTACGCGATGTTCCTCGTCGGCCTCGGCAAGTTCCAGGAGGCCGCCGACGCCGTGTCGGTCACCACCGAACGGTTCGAGGCCGAGGCCAACCCCTTCCAACGGGCGAGCTACCGCTACGTCCTGGGCGCCATCGAACTCGCCAGCGGTCGGATCGACGCCGCGGAGTCCTTCATGGTGTCCTCCCTCGGCATCTTCGTCGCCAACGACCCGAGCATCTGCTACCCCATCGAGGGGCTCGCCCTGGTGGCCGCCGCCCGTGGCCAGGCCCGCCGCTGCGTGGCGCTCCTCGCCGCCACCGCCCAACTGCGCGACACCGGACGGGCCTCGACCCGGGTCCCCGAGTGGTGGTCGCGCAACCTGGACGAGGCGAGGGCCGCGTCCCTCGCCCAACTCGACGAGGCCGACGCCTGGGACACCGAGGAACGAGCCCGGGGCCTGACCCCCCAACAGCTCATCGACTACGCGGTCGAACGCGGCGACCGCTCCCTCGTGCCCGAGCCGACGGCCCTCACCTACCGCGAACACGAGGTGGCGGTCCAGGTCGCCAAGGGACTGTCCAACCGCCAGATCTCCGCCTACCTGCACATCGCGGAGAGCACGGTGTCCTCCCACATCAAACGGATCTACGCGAAGCTCGGCATCAGATCCCGGACCCAGCTCGCGGCCTGGATCGCCGCCCACACCAAGGCGTCCTGACACTTCGCGTCCGGACACCTCGCGTCCACCAACGACCGCGCCACACAGGGTCGCGGCACCGGGTCCCCCACCGAGGAGCACCCCCCACCAGGGCCTCAGCCGCCCGACGAGCCGACTTCCGTGACGACTTCCTGTCCATTCCCGGGGAGAGCAGGGAACGATGCTGCAAACCGCCGTGTACTGCACCATTTGCGAGTCGCGTATCGCGGTGGCCGCAACGCCACAGGCACAACGCCGTCAGCGATACTGCTCCAACGCCTGCCGCCAGCGAGCCTACCGACAGCGGCTCGCCACCCGCCGCACACCGGCGGGCCAGCCGATGGGCGCCCACCGCCGATGGGCCCCCAAGCCCCTCAGCGTGCCGTTGCACCTGGACCGCTTCATCGGCCGGACGAAGGAGTTGGAACAGCTGCGGACCCTGCGCGACCACCCCCTGGTGACCCTCACGGGCGCGCCGGGCGCCGGCAAGAGCAGACTCGCGGCCCGGCACATCGAGTCCGAACACACCGGCAACCCCGACCGCGTCCTGTGGATCGACGTGGACCGCCTGGAGTCGGGCACCGGGCTCGAACCCCTGGTCGGCGAGGTCCTCGACGCGACACCCGGCGGGCCACGCCCGCCGGGGACGCTCCCCGGCGACCAGAAGATCCTCCTGGTCCTCGACAACTGCGAACAGCGCGTGGACGAGGCGGCGTTCCTGGTCGAGAACCTCCTCATGAACCGGCCCGACCTGTGCGTCCGGGTCACCAGCCGCGAGGCGCTGCGCATCCCCGGCGAGGTCGTCGTCGGCGTCGGCCCGTTAGCCGTTCCCGAGCCCGCCGACCGGAACGCCGGCCACCGGGAGCTGCTGCGCTACGACGCGGCCCAGCTCTTCGTCGAACGGGCCTCGTCCAGCAACCCGAACTTCGTCCTCAGCCAGGCCAACGCCACCGCCATCGCCGAACTCTGCGCGGAACTCGACGGTCTGCCCCTCTCCATCGAGTTCGCCGCCCGCTGGGTCGGGATGCTCAGCGTCGTCGAACTCCTCACCCGCGTCCGCGAGTCGACCGCCTTCCTCACGGTGGCCAGCCGCACGGCGAGCGACCGCCACAGCAGCCAACGAGCCGTCTTCGACGCCAGCTACGCGGCGCTCGACCCGGCCGAACAGGCCCTCTTCCGCCGACTCTCCGTGCTCGACGGGCCCTTCGGCCTCGCCCCCGCCGGCGCGGTCGCCGGCCTGGCGGCCGACTCCGACAGCGGCCTCACCGACCTGCTGTCGGGCCTCCAGGCCAAGTCGCTGCTCACCACCGAACTGGACTCGCCCCACGGGGTGGAGTTCCACCAGTTCCGATCCCTGCGCCGCTACGCGGCCGAACGCCTCGCCGACGCGGGCGAGACGGACGAGACCTGGGGACGGCTGGCCGACTGGCTGCTGGCCAGATTCCACCCGGCGACCCGGCGCATCGGGCCGCTCGCGCACGCCCAGGTCGAAGACCCCGAACTCGACCAGCTGCACGGCTACCTCTGGGCGACGATCGAGTGGGCCGACCGCCGGAACGACACCCGCAACGCGCTGCTGGTCGCGGCGGCGGCCCGCACCCTGTGCACCAGGGGAGACGAGGCCACCTTCCGCCACCTCGCGACCCGCGCCCTGCGCCAGTCCGCACCCGCGTCCGACCAGACCGTGCTCCTCATCGAGATGGCGACCTGCACACGTCTCCAGGGCCGGGTCATGGAGGCCCAGGGCCTGGCCGCCCGGGCCGTGGGCCGGGCCGACGGCCTCGACGACGGCACCATCCACGGCCGCGCCCTGATCGAACTGGCCACCTGCGAACGCCACAACCGCGACTTCACCGCCGCGACCACCCACGCCCGCACCGCGCTCGGCCTGGTCGGCACCGACGACACCCTCAACGCCGCCGCCTGCCTGGAACACCTGGCCACCACCAGCATGGCCGCCGGCGACCCGGAGGGCGCCGGCCTCCTGATCTCCGGCGCCCTGCACAGCCTGGCCGCGTCCGACACCCCCCACGCGCTGGCCACGGCGCACGCCCTCAACACGGCGGCGGACATCGCGCTGACCGGCGACCGCGTCGTGGACGCCGAGGCGTGCACCCTCGCGGCGCTCTCCCTGATACCGCCCGAAGCCGCCCTGCTCCACCGCCCGTTGAGCCGCCTCGCCGCGATCAGGGCCCTCCAGGGCGCGCTCCCCCAGGCGATGCGCCTGCGGGAGTCCGCCCGAAGCCTGCGGCGGCGCTCCCCCGTCGTGGAGCGGGCGTGGCTCGACGACTGGGTGGAGCGGGTCTGCGACGACGCGATCTCGGGAGCGGAGCTGGTGGACCTGGCCGCCGCACGCACCACGGCGGAGGAGATGACCCCGCACCGTGCCCACGCGTTCGCCCTGGGTGAGCCCTGGCCCGAGCAGCCCACCAGGGACCCCGTCGAATCCCAACTCCCGCCCCGGCAGCGCACCATCGCCCTGCTCGTCGCCGAGGGGCTCACCAACCGCCAGATCGCCAGCCGCCTCGGCGTCTCCTCCCGGACGGTGGTCGCCGACCTCTGCCGCCTGCGGGACACGTTGGAACTCCGGTCCAGGGCCCAGGTCGCGGCCTGGGCCCGGACGGTGGTGACCACCTGATCCACCCGGAGCGCACAGCCCGGGGGCGCCGTTGCTGTGGCACTCGTCACGCGGGCCCCCGGGAGGGCATTGCGTACCCTGATTCCGGCTCTTACGACGGGGTGCCCGGGCAGCGGAAGCTCTCGGGCACGCGACGGGTTGTAGGGTATGGGAAGAGCCCTTGACCTGCACGAACGCAGGCAGGGAGCCTACTGTCAGGAGTGCACCGATGTTGCGAACCATGTTCAAGTCGAAGATTCACCGAGCCACGGTGACAGAGGCCGACCTGCACTACGTCGGCTCGGTGACCGTCGACGCGGACCTCATGGAGGCCGCCGACCTGCTCCCCGGCGAGCTGGTGCACATCGTCGACATCGACAACGGCAGCCGCCTGGAGACCTATGTCATCGAGGGCCGGCGCGGCTCGGGCGTGATAGGGATCAACGGCGCGGCCGCGCACCTGGTCAAGCCCGGCGACCTGGTCATCCTGATCAGCTACGCCCAGGTCGACGACGCCGAGGCCCGCTCGCTGCGGCCCACCGTCGTCCACGTCGACGAGCGCAACCGCGTGGTCGCCCTCGGCTCCGACCCCTCCGAGCCGGTCCCCGGCAGCGACACCCGGCGCGGCCCGCTGAGCACCGCCCGCGCCTGAGCCCCGGCACCCGCGCTCCCGACCGACGACGGGCGACACGTTCCCGAACGACAACCACCCACGACAACCACCGAGGGGCCGGCGACGCCACCGTGGCGCCGCCGGCCCCTCGTCAGGGACTGACCCGAACTCCGGGTGCCTAGCCGCCCTGGGAACTCACATGCTCGAACACGTCCCGCGCCTCGGTGTCGAGTCGGGGGCCGGCCAGCCACGTGCTCTGGAGCGGGCCGATCGAGTTGACCGAGACCAGCTCGGCCTCGCCGCCCTCGCCCTGCCGCAGCCACGGGCCGCCGGACGAGCCGCCGGTCATGGTGCAGCCGGCCCAGTACAGGACGGGCATGGTCGGGTCGATCGACAGCCGGCCCGGGGTGTCGGTGCAGCGGTACATCAGCACGCCGTCGTACGGGTCGGCGGCCGGGAAGCCGTAGAGCGTCACGTTCCCCAGCCCGGAGACCGCCGGGGCCTCGAAGTTGATGTCCACGGCCGAGCCGACGGTCTCCTCAAGGGAACGCCCGCTGCCGTCCTCCGGCTCCACCTGCATCACCGCGAAGTCGCCGTGCGCGCCCTCGCCGCCGGTGGTGGTGCCGTTGTCGATCCAGTACTGGGTCGTCGACACGTAGTTGGCCCAGTAGATGCCGTACGGGTAGACCGAGTCGGCGTTGGCGTCGTTCTCCGCCTCCTCCGCCGGCAGGCCCTCGTTGTTGTAGGCGGGGACGAAGCTCAGGTTCCGGTACCAGCCGCCGCCCACGCCCGCGTGGACGCAGTGACCGGCCGTGGCCACCAGGTTGGACTGGCCGGGCCGCCTCGGGTCCTTGACGACGGTGCCGGAGCAGACCATCGGGCCCTCCGGGCTGTCGAAGAACACCTTGCCGATCGGGGCGCCGTTCTCCGTGTACGGGGTCGGGACCTGCTCGGCCTCGACGGGCATCGGCTCCATGTCCGTGATGCCACGGTCGTCCATCGGGTCGTCGGCGTCGGGCGCGTTGGCGTCCTCGTCGATCTGGCCGTCGTCGATCGACTGGTCCGGGTCCTGGGCGTCGCCCATCCGGTCGGCGTCCCACAGACCCTCGATGATGGGGTTGACGAAGTCGCCGATCTCGCGCAGCCAGGTGTCCTGGTCCCAGTCCTCCCAGCCGCCCTCCAACCAGGCGTCCAGGTCGAACTCGAACGGCAGGTTGTCTATCAGGTCCTGGAGTTCGCGGTTCTCGTCGGGCGTCGCCTCCTCGCTGGGCAACGCGCTGTCGCCCGAGTCGTCGTCGCCGTTGCACGCGGTGGCGGTCAGGGCCAGGCACGCGGCCATCCCCGTCGCCGCCAGCGCGATGCGACGACGCGAACTCCGTCGGCGTATCGGTGACATGGGTCAATCCCCCTGAAGCAGTGGTTCTTCGCTTGGCTAGGCAGTCCACCTGACGGGCAGGCGCCCCCCAACTATGCCGGTGACCATCTGGACGGCATCAGCCGGGTCCCCGGTTCCCGACGGCGCTCCGAGGGCTTCCGGCCAAGAAAACCGTTGCCCGCCCGTGATCCCCGGGGCACTCGGTCGTTACTACGGATGGCGGTACGCCGCCGCGCCAGTCAACTCCCCGACGGAGCCCGAGAGTCCGCACGAAGGAGGAAGGCGCGCCCGCCCGGTTGACGCCGGGGACGCCGCGCCGCACCCGGATGAACGCACGCCCCCGTCCCGAGCGAGGCCCACAGCAGGAGTCGACGCGGTCGGCCCCCGCCGGGCTCGCGGAGCCGGCGGTGCCCCGTCAGGTGCGCCACGCCCCCGACGACGCCCCGCGCCGAGCACCGGCCGGCGCGCCCGGCCCGGCCGGCGGCGGCGAACGGCCGTGCGA